>CAYJUC010000022.1:10023-18433 GCA_964372605.1 uncultured bacterium
GTCTCCTGGCCGTGAACCTGCGCGGCCCGTTCCTCTGCGCTCAAGCCGCCGCGCCGGAGATGCTGAGACGGAAATCGGGCAGGATCATCAACATCGCCGATGTGGGCAGAATCCGCGCTTGGCCCTCGCACCTCCCCTACTGCATTTCTAAAGCCGGTCTCCTCATGCTGACCAAGGGGCTGGCCCTCGCCCTGGCCCCTCACGTCCAGGTCAACAGCGTGGCCCCGGGCGCCGTTCTCCTTCCTACTAAGAACTCTCCTGCGCGACTCCGGCAGAGGCTTCGACGGACGGTGCCCATGCGGCGGGACGGGAGCCCCGCGGCGGCCGTGGTCTTCTTTGCCTCCGCCCCTTCTTACATCACCGGGCAGACGCTGTTCGTGGACGGCGGGGTGACCGCGCGATAAAAGCGCGTCGGGATAATCGGCTGTTTCGAGCGCCGGCTCCGCCGGCGCAATTGACTCGGGCCTCGCGCGGCGTGTGGCCTGCCTCACGGCATGGCCGAACCCGCCACGCTCGAACTGCATCTGGGGGAGACCTCGGAGGGGCCGTCGAGGCCCCCTCCGACGATCTAGGGGAGGATGATTCGGCCGCCCCCCATGGCTCTCAGAAACTCGCCGAGGGACGCGAAACGCATGAACGGGTTCCCGCGCTTCTCGTCGCCGATGGTAGAAAAGGGACCGCCATAATTGTGCCCGGGGAAGAGAATCGTTTCGTCGGAAAGCTTGCCCAGGCGCTGGGTCAAGCTCAGGTAGAGTTGCTCCGGGTCGCCCCCCGGGAGGTCGGTTCTGCCGCAGGCGCCGATGAACAGCGTGTCGCCGGAGATCAACCGGCCGTCCACAAGGAAACACTGGGAGCCGGGGGTATGGCCGGGCGTGTGAATGAAGGTGAGGGTGAGCCGGCCCACGCGAATCTCCTCTCCCCCTTCCACTTTCTGGAGGTCCGACCCGAACCCCCTCAAGAACTCCCGCTCGGCCTTGTGCACATAGACTTTGGTCCGGACCTTCTCGAGCAGATCTTCCACGCCTGGGATGTCCGCGCCGAAGAGGTGGCCGCCCACGTGGTCCTGATGCGTGTGGGTGACCAGGGCGCCCACGATGGTCATGTCGTCCCGCTGCACCGTCTCCACGATGGCGTCGATCTCCCACGCTGGGTCCACAACCACGCACTCGCGGGTCTCCGGATCCCCGATCAGGTAGATATAGTTCTGCATGGGCCCCAGTTCCATCTGCTTCAGGTAGATCGCTTCACCCATGACGATGGCTCCTCAAGAAAGCGTTGTCGCTATCTTACCGCCGCTACTTCTCACTGCAAGTCGTCAGGCGTCTTGGGAAAGCGGTCGAGCCGCCTGGCCTCGACCTTGTAGAGGGCCGTTTTGGTCTTGACGTAAGTCTTGTCCCCGTCCCTTCTCCCCACCGCCAAGCCTCCGATCTCGCTTCCATCCCTCCGCCAGAGCGTCACCTCAACGGACGGGCGGTCCAGGCCGTAACGGCCCTCCTCCTCTTTCCCGGAGATCTGCTCGCGCCACTTGAGGGCGCGGAGGCTGGAGAGCAACTGGTTGACCGCCTCCTCCTTGGCCTTGCCTTTGCGGGGCTCCAGGATTCGCCACTCGCCCTCCCCGGCCCGTTCAATGAGCGTCGCCTGACCGCCGCTCTTGATCTGAAGGCGGTTGACGCTCTTGGGATCGAAGGAGCCGAGGAGGGATCGATCACGGAGGTCGGGGATCGACCTCGCCAGCTCGCTAAGAAGCTTGGCCTCCACCAACACCACTGGCCCCTGACCGGCGACGGCGGCATAGGCCATGGCGGTCCCGTCCCGCCGTTCGGAAGATGGTCCAAGGAGAAGGGTCTTGGGTGCAGCGTTGCCCTGCTCCCAGAGAGAGACGCGGACTTGCGCCTTCGTCAGGTAGCGACCAACGGCCTCGGCGCTTTCCGCGACCACGGCTTGGGCTCGGAGATCCTGGAGCTTCAAGAGGTATGCGCTCACCGCCTCCCCGTCAGCCTTGAGCTGTTCCGGAGCTGTGATCCGCCATTCCTGACCCTCGCGGGCGACCGTCACCGCCCCTTTGGGACTTTCCACCATCAGCTTCGTCATCCGCTCGCGCTCGTAGGAGACCACGGTCTTGTCCCGGAGGTCGAACGCGGTCTTGGGAAAGAGCTCCCAGATCTCCTCCCCCAGCAGGAGGACGGTCCGCTCTCCCGGACGGGCCGCGTACAACCCTTTTTTTGCCGCGTCGACCTTTCCCAGGAGAAGCTCACGGGAAACCTGGGACTTCTCCTTGCCCAGCCAGACCGTGACCCGGGCGGGTTGATCGAGCCCGTACGGGGCGAGCGCCGGGGGCGCGTCGCTCACGAACTCCTTCACTTTCGTGAACAGAAGCTTGTCCAGGAAGTCGGTGATGCGCTCTTCGTCCGCCTTGGAGGGCGCCGGCCGGGTGACCGTCCATCGGTTTCCTTCGAGTTCGGCGGCCACGAGCTGCCCCTTCCAGCTGATCTCGAGGCCGGTCACGTCCTTTCTGTCGAAGGCGAGAATCGTCCGGTCCCGGAAGTCGGTCACGGGCCTGGTGGCGTCGCGAAGGACGAAGTCGGAGAGCGCCAGGACCGCGGGCTTGTCGGCGGTCTTGGCGTAGACCCAGACGCCGCTGGGGCTCTTCCCGCCGAGGAGCAGGCTCTGCGGCTCGCGCCTTCCCCTGACCCGAATGGTGATCTCTGCGGCGGGCCGGTCCAGGCCGAAGTCGTCGAGCCTGGCGGGGTTGGGATCAATCTCGCGGTCCACCCTGGCGGCGACCAGGTTGGCGACGATGTCCTGGATCGCCGCCTTCTCGCCGCGGGCTCTCACCGGAACCAGAAGCTCCCAACCGTCCCCTTGCCGTCTCAGGTGGACGGTGTCGTCCTTCCGCTTGAAGATCACCTCTTCAACGTCTTTGGCCTCGACGCTCCAGACGCGGTTTTTCTCGCGCTCGGCTTTCTCGCGACCCGGGGCGAGGCGGATCTCGTACACATAGTAGAAGGTTCCGAGGGCGAGGAGGAGCAGGGCGAGGAGAACGGTGGTCTTCCACCGCATCGCTGGCTACTGTTGGCGTCGCTTGCGGGTGGCCACGCTGATCCCGCCCACCAGCGCCGCCGTCGGGAGCAGCACCACCGGAATCCAGAAGACCAGCCGTCCCTGGGCGGCGGTGAGAAACACCGGGGTTTGCCTCGCGTCCCTCGGGCGGATGGCGATCAGATCTTCATCCTCGGCAAGCCAGCTCACCGTGTTCAGGAAGAAGTCCCGGTTCCCCTGGACGTTCAGGAACTGGTTGGCCGCCAGGGCCGAAGTGCCGAAGGCCACGACCCGCGCCTTGACGTCCTTCTTGCCTTCCGGGGGATTCTGAGCGTCGATCGTCGCCGCGGCGGCCACCGGCACCGGACCCGGCCGGTCCTTGGCGTCCATGGTCACCTCCCCCCGATCGAGCTCGCTCCGGCTGGTTTCCCCCCAGCTTCCGGGACCGGACTTGGCCAGAACCTGAGCGGTGACTCCCTGCGGGGGCCTGGCCTGGACATCCACGGATCGCGTGAGCGGAAAGAAGGTGAGCGTGTTGCCGAAGTCTCTGGTGATGGGGTGAGGTTCGTACTGAAAGATCGCCGGCACCACAAAGTCCCCGCCGAAGGCGCGGGAGAGGCGGTCGATGACGAGGTCCTCGCCGAGGGTGATCCCGTACTTGGCCAGATAGGCCCGGAGCCCCTCCGACTGGTGGGGGTTCACCATGAAGAAGATTTTCCCGCCACGGGCGATGTACCCGTCCAGCGACGCGATCTCCGGCGGGAAGAGGTCGTTCTTCGGGCCGGGCAGGATGAGGACAGCCGCGTCGTCCGGGATCTTCGGTTCCCGAACCAGCAAGAGCTCTTTCACCTCGTAATTGGCCTTTTCCAGCGCCGCCTTGGCCTCGCTGAAGCCGGATCGTTCCGTGCTCGACAGATCGGGCTCCCCGTGACCCTTCACCACATAGACGACGCGCTTGCCTTCGCGGGTGACTTTGACCAGGCCGTTGGTGAGCTTCTCCTCCGAGACGTCCTGCACCTTCTCCGACTTGGCTTTGGTGTCCAGCACCACGGTGCCGTAGCTCTCCACGCCGTAGCGTTTGGCGAGCCCCGGCTCGCGATCCGGATCCGCGATCTTCCACTTGAGTTTCCCCTTCGAGTAGGACTCGAACTGCCTGAGGAGATCCTCGGCGGCGCGCTTGCCCGGCAGGTCGGATCGGAAGAAACCCGTGGCCGCGACGTCGGTCTGGAGAGACCGGAGGACCTTGATGGTCTGCGGGGAGAGGCTGTGACGCCGGTTTTCCGTGAGGTCCAGCCGGTAGCTGTGGCGGTAGGACATCGCCTCCACGAGAGCGATGATTCCAAAGAGCAGCACGCTGATCGCCAGGGCGTTCACCCCGTACCGGGCAGAGCGCCGGGCGAAGAGGGCACGCACCCGGTCGAAGTTGGTGTAGACCGCCACCAGCAGGCCGACGGCGCCGGCGAGGGCGAGCGCGGCCCTGGCGGTCTCCCACTCGGGCTTGCCGAGGTAGAGCGCGCCCGCCACCAGCAGCAGGAGCGCTCCGAGCGCGCCCGCCCGGTCCCCCAGCTTCTTCTTCACGCTACCCCCTCCAGCGCTTCGACTCCAGCGTCCTGAGCGTTAAGAACAGGCACAGGACGGTGAAGTTCAGGTAGTAGATCACGTCCTTCGTGTCGATGACACCCTTCGCGAAATTGTCGAAGTGCTCCAGAATCGAGAGGTGGGAGAGCAGTTTTCCCCACGCCGGTCCGGCGAGGTCCGCGCTCCAGCCGATCATCCAGAAGACCAGGAGGACGCCGAAGTTGGCGAAAGCCGCCACGATCTGGTTCTCGGTGAGGGAGGAGGTCAGGACGCCGACGGCCAGGAACGCGGCCCCCAGGAGGAAGAGGCCCAGGTAGCCGGTGAGGAGCGGCCCCAGCTCGAGCCTCGCGAAGGCGGCCACCATGCCGGGAAAGAGCGCGGTCAGGCCCAGCATGATCGCGTAGAGGGTCAGGGCGGCGGCGTATTTCCCGATGAGAACCTCGCCATCCCGGATCGGATATGTCAGGAGCAGCTCGATGGTCCCGCTCTTCTTCTCCTCGGCGAGGAGCCGCATGGTGAGCATGGGCATGAGGAAGAGCAGAATCACGCTGACGTTAGAGAAGAGGGGCCGAATCACCCCTTCCGTCACGCTCAGATCCCGGGCCAGCGCGGGGTTCATGGCCGACTGAAAGGAGATCAGGCTGAAAAAGGCGAACAGGGACGAAAAAAAGTACCCGGAGATCAGGAGGAAGATGAAGAGAACCACGTAGGCCACCGGCGAGGTGAAGTAGAGGCGCATCTCCTTCTTGAAGATGGGCCAGACCTTCATGGGGTTCCTTCGCCCGGCTCTTCCTGGGCTTCCGGGGCGGGCTCCTCCTCGGTGACGAGCTTCAGGAAGATGTCTTCGAGCGTCATGCCCAGCGGGCGAAGCTCCAGGAGCCCCCACCCCTTCCCCACCAGCGCCCGGGAGAGGTCCCGGCGGACGTCACGGTCCAGGGCGGTCTCCACGACCAAGGTGCTGCTGCCGTCCCCCGCGATCTTCAGCTCAACCGAGCCGACTCCGGGGAGCCGCCGGATCTCGGCCGCCACCGCCTCGGCGGGCCCCTCCACCTGCACCTGGATCCGGGTCGACCGGGAAAGCCTGGCGGTCAGGTTCTCGGGCGTGTCGCCGGCCACGAGCTGGCCCTGATGAATGATGAGCACCCTCGAACAGACCATCGAGACCTCGGGAAGGATATGTGTCGAAAGGATGACCGTATGCTGCCCGGCCAGCGATTTGATGAGCGAACGAATTTCCGTGATCTGCTTCGGATCCAGCCCGATGGTGGGCTCGTCGAGGATCAACACCTCCGGATCGCTGACCAGGGCCTGAGCCAATCCGACCCGCTGCCGGTAGCCTTTGGAGAGCTTCCCGATGAGCCGATGTTCCACATCGGTGATGAGGCAGCGCTCCATGACGTCGGCCACGCAGCGCTTTCGCTCGGCGCGTCCGACCCCTTTGACCTCGGCCACGAAGTCCAGATACGCCGCCACGGGGAGGTCGGGGTAGAGGGGGACATTTTCAGGGAGATAGCCGATCCGCCGCCTGACCTCGAGCGACTCGGAAAACACGTCGTATCCGGCCACCCTGGCCGTCCCGGCGGTGGCCGGCATGAAGCCGGCGAGAATTCGCATGGTCGTGGTCTTCCCGGCGCCGTTGGGACCGAGAAACCCCACGATCTCTCCCTTCTCCACGCTGAAGGAGACGGCTTGGAGGGCGGGAATCTGGCCGTAGTACTTGGTGAGGCGATCGACCTGGATCATCGACGACTTTTACTATAGCACAAGCCGTCGAGGGCCACGGGGGTCAGCGCCCGGTGTCGGCCGCCAGGACCGCCCGGAGCCAGTCCGGGAGGGACACCATCTTGCCGGTCTTCGGGTCCCAGCATGCGTGGCGGGTCAGGCCGGTCGCAATGAGCTCTCCGGTTTCCGCACGAGTGATCTCGTAACTGAAGCTGAAGGAGGCCCGTCTGAGCTCCCCGGCCCGCGTCTTCACCACCAGGAGGTCGTCGAGCCTCGCGGGCTTCACGTACTTCACGGTAGACTCCACCACCGGCATGCGAATTTTCTCGTCCACGTCCGACATGGCGTGGCCGTGCTGCCGCAGGTACTCCACGCGCCCCACCTCCATGTAGACCAGGTAGTTGGCGTAGTAGACAATCCCCATGGTGTCCGTCTCGGCGTACCGCACTCGGATCGGCGTCTCGGATAGCATAAGATATAAGTTCTCGGGGGTCGGGCCCCGGCTCCCGGACCCCGGTCCCCGGGATTAGAGATACTGGCCGTAGCGGATCTTCTCAACCACCTCCCGGATCCGCCGGTAGCCGTCCATCTCCCTCAGCAGATCCGGGGTGGAGACGAGATCCGCTTCCTCGCCCGCGACGACGCGGTGGACCTTGGATTCGAGAGCGCGCCGGACCACCTCGGCGATGTCCGCGCCGCTCATCCCCCCCATGGGCGGGAGCAGCGAGCTATAGTCCAGCTCCACGAAGAGACGGCGGCCGGCGGCCGCCTCGGCCCGCGCCCGGTGGATTTCGAGAATCTCCTGCTGGGCCGCTGAGTCGGGGAGGGGGACTTCGATGAGCCGGTCCAGGCGCCCCGGGGCCACCAGCGTGGGATCCACGGCGTCGGTCCGGTTGGTGGCGGCGATGACGATCACCCTGGAGAAGTCCGCGATCCCGTCCAGGCGCTCGGCCAGAGCGGCGAAGAGCCGGGCGCTGGCCTCCCGCGCCTGGGGAGGTGACAAGAGGTGTTCGAGGGCCAGGGCGTCGGCCTCGTCCAAGAAGATCACCGCGTTCCCCTCCTGCACTGCGATTCCCAGGATCTCCTGCAGGATTTCCCCCGTGTTGGGGCCGAACTTGGAGGTCAGGTTCATGCACTTCAGGTGGTAGAAGATGGCCCCGGCCACGGTGGCCACGGCCTTGGCCAGGAGTGATTTCCCGGTCCCGGGCGGGCCGTAGAGCAGGACCCCTTTGGGAGGCGTGATTCCCCATTGCCGGTAGAGCTCCGGCGTCGTGAGCGCCGCCGAGAACCCCCGCAGGGTGGCCTTGGCGGCCTCCAGTCCTCCCAACTGCTCGAAGGGAACGTCGGGCTGGAACAGGAGCTCCACGCGCCCGGTGAGGTCGCCGTACTTCTCCCCGAGCTTGACGAAGACGTCCTCGAGGCGCCGCTTAATGGCCCACTGCTGCTCGGTGGACTCCATCTTTCACTCGGAGGGGGGCCAGCCCCCCTTCCGAACCTCCCCCCCGGGGGTTGCGCGGGCGAAGCCCGCGCTCGAACCGTAGAGCCGACCACGGGACGTGAGAGCGCTAGCGTTTTTCGGCATGGACTAGATGTGGGGGGTCGGAGCGGAGTGAGGCTGGAGGGTCTCTGACTTGTCGAAGACCCGGTCTTCCACCAGGATGGGCGCCCTGGCGCGGATCGCCAGCGCGATGGCATCAGAGGGTCTGGAGTCCAGCGTCATCTCGGACCCGCCCGCGCTCAAGTAGACCACGGCGTAGTAGATATTGTCCTTCAGGTCGGTGATCACCACTCGGGTGAGGCTCACCTTGAGGCGGCCGAAGAGCGTGAGAAAGAGATCGTGAGTCAGCGGGCGCGGGGGGTTCACGCCCTGGAGCGGGATGGCGATCCCGTTGGCCTCCGCCAGCCCGATGGCCATGGCGAAGTAGCGCTTGTCGCGTTTTCCCTGAAGGATGACAGAGGGCTGCTGCGTGTGCGGGTCGAGGACGACGCCCATCACCTCCGCCTCCTGCGGTCCGGTGCCCCGGGGGGGCGACACTTCCTCCGTCTCTTTCGCCCCGATCCCTCCGAACAG
>CAYJUC010000022.1:18533-21097 GCA_964372605.1 uncultured bacterium
TGCCCCGGGGGGGCGACACTTCCTCCGTCTCTTTCGCCCCGATCCCTCCGAACAGGGCCACGCCCAGGATCCCGACGACGCCGAACCGCGCGAGCCTGTCCATCACGCTTCCTCCCTCTGGCCGGCGGCGAGGGCCGGCTGCCGGGCCAGTATCAATCGGGAAACGGGTGAAGTCAACCAACCCACTTCGTGGGTGCCCGTAGAGGACTGGCCAACATCTCTCTGCCCCGCCTTCGGCGGGGGTCCAAGGTGTGGGCCTCTTTCTATCCGGCGCGGGTCCAAAGTTGAGGGCCACCGATCATCGTCGGGGGAGGCGGATGCTCAGCACGAACCCCGCAGCGAGCAGGGCGGTGAGGGCGCTGAACATGACGCCGTAGCCCAGCCCATGGGCCACATAGCCGAAGATCATCGCGCCCAGGGCGTTACCCGTCAGGAAGACTGAGCTATAGATCGCCACCACCCGCCCCCGCTGGCCTTCCGGGGCCAGGTCCATCACCAGCGCCGAAAGCGCCGGAAAGAGGAGGCCATGGGCGCCACCCGTCAAGAGTCCGGAGAGGGAAAGGACTGGAAGCGCCGGGATCCGCCGATGCGCGCTTGCCAGAAACCCCAGTATGGCGAGAATCGCCGACCCGACGGCCTGGACAAACATGGAGGGAACGATCACCGCGCGGCGCCCCAGGCGGTCAGCCAATCCGCCTCCAACAAGCCGGATCAGGAGCGCAGAGCCAGCATACGCGGTATAGAAGAGGGAGAGGTTCAGGACGCCCAGCGATTCGGCCAGGGTGGGGACGAACGTGGTGACCGTCCCCGTTCCGAGGCCGAAGAAGAACGCGAGGGCCATATGAAGACGGAACACCTCCTTCACCCCTTCGGCCAGAGCCCTGAACCCCTGGGGCTGGATCGGTGGGGGCATTCGAGGCTCCCGAACGCGCCAGACCAGGGGTAGGGCCCCGAGCCCCAGCACTGCCGACTCCAAAAAGAAGACGCGGTAACCGAAGCCCCGAATCATCCGCTCTCCGAGCAACGGGGAAAGCGCCGTGGAAAGGAGCCCGGAGAGGCCGAAGATCCCCAGCGCCCATCCTCGCCGCTCAGCCGGCACCAGGCCCATGACATAGGTGTAGTTGGCAATGAAGAAGGCGGAGAAGGCGATCCCCTGAAAGACTCGGAGAAGCAGGAAGAGCGGGCTCAGGGACGAGGTGAAGATGAAGACCAGGGAAATGAGAACTGCCAGGCTCGCGCCGAACAGCAGGAACGGCCGGCGTCCCAGCCGGTCCACCCACTCCCCCAGCAACGGCTGAGCGAAAATCGCCGAGACGCTATATATCCCCATGATGAGCCCGATCTCCACATCACTGCCCCCGAGCTGCTTAATGTAAAGCGGGAGGAGGTTGAAGGAAGCGATGTTTGAGAAAAAAAGAAAATTCGCGACCGCTGCCCGAAGGAACGGCGGGGAGAGCACCGGGCGCTGGGGTGAAGTCACGAGCGGTGTTCCGGGAATCGAGTCGAGGGCCAGCGTTGATTTCTGTGAAGCATCAGCAGTAAAATGACGCGGCAAAGTAAGTATAGCACGCGGGGGCGCGGATGGCCGACCAGGAACAGTTCTGCAGCGTCTGCGGCGAGCGGATGCGCGAGATCCACTGCAAGATCATCTGCCCCCGCTGCGGCTACACCCGCGACTGCTCAGATCCATAGTGCCGGGCGCCGTGTCAGGGATCGACACGCGGCTCCGGCGCTCTCTCCAGGCGACGGCTGACGGGGGAACGCGCCTAATTCTCCCCCGGTCGTTCCAAGGCTTCCCCGATCTGGCCCACGGAGGCGCGGTGCTGGCCGCGCTGGACCTCACGGCCAGCCCGTGGGTGGGCAGGAGCATCCCGCGGCTGATCGCGGCCCGGATCCAGCGGAGCGTCCCCCTCGAAACCCCGCTCTCCCTTACGGCGGTCCCCTCCGGTCCGGATGTGGCCCTCACCCTGGAGTTCGAGGGACGCCTCCTCGTGAATGGAACCATCTCCCCCGCGACGCCGGCTCTCCACCCGGCGCGGAACGGCGAGGGCGACGTGACCGGAGCGAGCGGGTTTGAGCTCCCCACCTCCCGCGGGTGCCTGGCCTGCGGGGTCGAGAACGCCTCGGGCCTTCAGGTCGTTCTTCGCTTCAACGAGCAGTGGGTGTGGAGCGAGTATCAGCCGCGGGAAGACTACCGGACCGATGACGGATCCCTGGCGACGGCGCTCTTCACCGTGCTCCTGGACGAGACGGCCTGGTGGCTCGGGGCGCTCACCTCGGGGGAGGCAGGGATGACCACGGAGATCCGGGTGACCCTGGAGCGGCCGGGCCACCCGTTCGGAGAGCCGCTCGTGGCGCTGGGACGGCGCGATCTGGTGACGCGCGTCGATCGGAAGGGGCACTTCTGGAAGACGGAGACCGGCGTCTTCACCGCCGTGGGCGGGCGGCTCGCCTCAGCCGAGATCATCTTCGCCGCGAGCCGCGTCTATTCCCGGAGCTTGATCCCCACGCTCCTCCTCACCAACTCTCCGGAGTCCGTCCGCCGCATCTTCCCCGGATACGCC
>CAYJUC010000023.1:0-20334 GCA_964372605.1 uncultured bacterium
CGTGCCGCCCGCCGGCGACGCGCCGCGTAGCGGCGCGCCTCGCGGAACGCGCAACAGCGAGGTCGTCCCCCTCGCCGGCGAGCACGCGCCGCACGCGATCGCAGACGTGATCACCGAGGCACCGTGGGCCTGCTCACGGCCCGATTTCTCTTCCCCCTCGACCACACCAGTAACCACCAGCACGGGTTTGTGTGCGAAAATGCCGTGAGATTTGCTCACAAAACCCAGTTTCGCTACAGAAACTATCTAGGCGTTCCCCTCGAGGAGAGCGCTCCACTTCTTGCGGACCGACTCGCGGACCTCGGGGCTCGACTCCACGACGCGGGGAAAGGTCCCCCCGAGCAGCCGGTCCATGGGGCGGCAGGCGTAGATCAGCCCGCGGGACATCCGGAGCTCCTCCAGCCGCGTCTCCTCGCCGTGTTCCACCATGGGATCCAGGTTGATGCCCGAGGCGTCCGGAATGAACGCGATGCTCTTGACAGGGTCCGTCCGGGAACAGATCGCCCACACCACGTCCTCGAGGCTGGTCGGGTCGATGTCCTCATCGACCACCACCACATACTTCCCGCCGAAGACGGCCTCGGGAAGCTGCGCCGCCAGGTGGGCAACCTGGACCGCGTGTCCGGCGTGCGTTTGCTTGATGGAGACGACTGTGAAGGCGCGCGAGTAACCCGCTTCGTGACACCACACCCCCTGGATGCCGCGGACACCCGCGCTCTCCAGGGCGTTCCAGAGCATCGCCGACCTGACCGGGCAGCGGAAGTAGGAGTAGTCGTACGGCGGGCGCCCGGCGTCTGTCCCGAGGATAATCGGCTGATCCCTGTGGTAGACGGCCGCGACCTCGATCACGGGGTTCTGCATGGCGCCGCCAGCGTAGTAGCCGAGGAACTCTCCGTAGGGACCCTCCGATTTGAGCTCCGCGCTGATGTACCCCTCGATCGCCACCTCGCTGTCGGCGGGGATCGGCAGTCCCGTCACGGGCCCCTCGACCACGGAGTACGGCCGTTCCGCGAGCGCGCCGGCGTAGTCGAACTCAGAGAACCCGGCGGGGACTTCCAGCCCGGCGAGGGCGAAGATGAGCGGGTGGTGGCCGAAGGAGACCGCGACCGGGCACTTCTCTCCGCGCTGCCAGTACTTTTCCGCGTGCAGGCGGCCGTGATGGGAGACGTTGATGAAGACGCCCAGGCGGTCGCGCGCGTGGACCATGCTGCGGTAGGTCCCGACGTTGACCCACCCCGTCTCCGGGTCGCGCGTCACGACGGCGTCCGCCGTTCCGAGATAGCGCCCGCCGTCGTGCTCGTGCCAGAGGGGAGCGGGAAAGCGCGTGACGTCCACGCCGGCCCCTTCGGCGGCGTTCTCGAAGAGCGGGCTCTCTTTGACGCGGACCGCGCGGTACTGAGGGAGCTTCTCACGCACCCCGGAGAGCCGCCCCCGCAGCGATTCCACCAGCTCGCGATCGGTCAGGCGTGGGTTGAGCCCGAAGGTGAGGGCGACCCGGCGCGCGTCCAGCAAGCTGCCGGTCAGGAGCCGATAGCCCGGCAGGTGGCCCTCGATCTCGTCGAAGAGAAGGGTCCACTTGGGCCCCTTGGCGTTCAGGTCGGTCAGGGCCCCGATCTCGAGCTTCCAGGTCGCGCCCCTGACCTCCTGGAGCTTTCCGAGCCCTCGCACCGCGTCGATCCATCCCCTCAGGTCGGTGGCGACGGCGCGCTGCCCTTCGACTTCCGACGTTTTGGCCATGGGCCGCTACTCGAAGAACTTCCCGGGGATGCCGACCGGATCCTCGTGCTTGTTGGCGGCCGACATCGGCGGGATCGGTTTGCCCTCCTCATCCATCCGGTCGTCGTTGCTTCTACCGGAAGAGGCGCCGACCCGCAGCATCACCAGCGGCTCCGCGCCGCAGCTCTCGAACTTGTAGTAGGCGCCGGCTGGCATCAGGATTCCGTCGTGCTTGCCCAGCAGCTCTGGCTCGCAGTCGGGCTGGTGGAAGCGCGCCTGGCCCTGCAGCACCACGAAGGTGTGATCCTCGCGGGTGTGAGTGTGAAACTCGTTCTCGCCGCCGGTGGCGTAGCACTTGATGACCACGTGGAGCCCCTTGGTCGCAGCCAGGATGTCGTGGGTCCGCCCCTTCTCCAGAAGCTGGGTGCGAAGCCGAAACGTCTGGGCCTGGATCGTTGCGGTAGCCGGCATCGCTGACTCCTCCGTCGTTGGTCGCGTTCTCGAAATTGAGCGAGGCCATTATAGGCGTGGACGGCCCGCCGGATCAACCCGCTTTCCGCCAAACAGAACGCTCTTCAGGGGGCAAAGGCCGACCTCGTGATCGTACGCCACCCGGTTTCCTGGACACCGTGAGAGTCAGGGCTGACCCTCCGGGCGGCGCAGCTCACCATCAAGTCGAGGTCGAGCGGCGGACCGGGTGGTGACGCGGCCCCTTCTTGCTCCTGCCACGCGAACGCGCGAGCCACCCTTCGAGGACAGTTCTCGCTAACGTGGTATGTCCTACTCCGCGCTCAGCCGCAAGAGAGCGGAGGACCTGAAGGTCTTCCTTGTGAAGGCGCAACGCGATCTGCTCCGTGCGGGGAGGACGAATCTCGACGTCGAGATCCTCTAGATCCTTTGCAAACTTCTCCACGCTGTGACGCGCCCAAAAGTCACGCTCTTCTCGATCGCTTCGGAAGGCTGGAATCCTGCCCTTCTTTGCAGCTACTGTATGCACTAGCGACCTCCCTTTCCTCCCCGCCAGCGGCGATAGCTTCTGACCTCGTCCTCATCGGACACCCGAGCACTGATGCATAGGCGCATCGATGAATCAAACTTGCCCGGAAGTTCCGCTCGCCCTGCGCTCGAAATAACGAACACGCCCTCCGCGTTGAGGTCCCGCGGAAGCGCTGCCCGGAACACGCACGTCAGGAGTCCGCCGCTGTCCAGTGGAGCCGTCACGAACCAGCGTTGCCGGGCACCGCGACCCGCCCGGCGTACGCGTGCCGACCCGTTCCGGCCGTACACGGCGTCCGCAACATCCGCTGCCTCGATATTCCGTTCTGCCAAGTGCTCAAGGCTGGCCGCCGTGAAAACCAGCGTCCAGTACACCCTGGCGCCTAGCATACCACAATGGTATGCAGACGGGCATGTACGGTCAATAGCCTTGTTCAGGAGGTCCCGGGGAATGGGTCGTCGCGCTGGGCCGGCGACCCCTAAGTCACGGGCGCTATCCGGGGGGCAAAGCTGCTGGCGCCCGCTGCATCTACGTGTCAGCCAGGGCGACTTCGTCTATCCCGCGTCTTGGCCCCTGGAAGGCGTGCCTCGGTCGCTGCTCAAGGCCGTGCGGGGCTTCGGGATCGACCAGGTTAGAGGTGGCACGAACATTTCTGGAGAAGAGCCGAAAATGTCCTGGACAGCCTCGGGGGTTCGTGTTATCAGAAATGCGCACGTGACCATGACGCGCGCTCGATTGGGAGTCGATGTGGGGGGCACCTTCACCGACCTCGTCCTCATGGACGAGCGAGGCGAGCTGACCGTGAAAAAGGTCCTGTCCACCCCCCACGACTACAGCGAGGGGATCCTGGAGGCCATCCACTCTCTGATGCGCGCGCGCGGATTGACGGGGCGGCAAATCGACGCCGTGATCCACGGCACCACCGTCGCCACCAACGCGATCCTCACCAACTCAGGCGCGCGGACGGGCCTCATCACCACGCGGGGATTCCGGGACGTCCTGGAGTTCGCGCGCATCCGGATGCCCCGCCTCTACGACATGGGGTGGGAAAAGCCGTCTCCCCTGGTCCCCCGTTACCTCCGCGCGGAGGTGGATGAGCGCATCGCATCCACGGGCGAAGTGCTCACACCCCTGGACATGGCGAGCGTCGCCCGCGCGGTGGAAGCTCTCCTCGAAGCGAAGGTCGAATCCATCGCGGTCTGCCTGATCAACTCGTACCAGAGCCCGCAGCACGAGGAGCTGATCGGCCGCTACCTGGCGGAGAAGGCCCTGGATCTCTTTGTCAGCCTCTCCAAGGACGTGCTGCCCGAGATCAAGGAATTCGAACGCACGAGCACCACGGTCGTCAACGCGTACATCCAGCCCATCGTGAAACGGTATCTGGAGCGCTTCGCCCAGCGGCTCCAGAGCGCCTCCATCGACTCTCCCCTGCTCCTCATGCAGTCCAACGGCGGAGTGGTCGGCGCCGCCAGAGCCGCCGAAAAGCCGATCCACATCATCGAATCGGGTCCGGCGGCTGGGGTGATCGGCACGCTCTTCGTGGCCCGGCAGATCGGGATGGAGAACCTGATCAGCTTCGACATGGGCGGCACGACTGCGAAAGCCTGCATCGTCGAGAAAGGCCAGGTGACCAAGGCGACGGAGTATGAGGTCGGGGCCGGGCTCAACGTCGGCCACCGTCTCTTGCGAGGCGGCGGCCACCTGGTGCGGGTGCCCATCCTGGACATCGCCGAAGTCGGCGCCGGAGGCGGGAGCATCGCCTGGATCGCCGAGGGAGGGCTCCTGAAGGTGGGACCGCAGAGCGCCGGGGCCAGCCCCGGACCAGTCTCTTACGACCACGGTGGAACGGCGCCCACGGTGACAGACGCCAACGTCGCCCTCGGCTACCTGAACCCCGACTCTCTGGCGGGAGGGACCCTGACGCTGAACGCCGAAGCCGCGCGCCGCGCGCTGCACGACCGGATCGCCCGCCCGCTGGGTCTCGACCTGATGGAGGCGGCCTACGGCATTCATCGCATCTCCAACGCGACCATGGTGCGGGCGCTGCGGGCGGTCTCCATCGAGCGGGGGCGCGATCCGCGGCTCTTCGCCCTCTTCGCCTTCGGGGGGAGCGGCCCGGTCCACGCGGCGCACCTGGCTCAGGAGATGGAGATGGGCCAGGTGGTGGTCCCGCCGGCGCCGGGGCTCTTCAGCTCCTTCGGCCTTCTCTTTTCGGAGCTGGAGCACCACTACGTCCGGACGTTCTGGCGAAAGTTTTCCGAGGTCACGGTGGAGGAGGTCAACCAGGCGCTGGCCCAGATGGCGGCGGAGGCGTACCGGGAGCTGGAGCGGGAGGGGTACACCGAAGAAGTCGTGCGCGTGGAGGTCGCCGCCGACATTCGCTACGTCGGTCAAAACTCCGACCTCGGCATCCCCCTCCCCGACGGCTCGCTCAAGCTGGACAGCCTCGCCGCGCTCCGGGAGGCCTTCGAAGCGGAACACGAGACCACCTACGGCTACCGCTCTCCCGAGGGGCCGGTGCAGTTCGTCAACCTGAGGATCGTCGCCCGGGGTCTTCGGGAGACGCCGAGGGGTTTTCAGGGCCTGGCGATCTCCGCCGATCGCGCCGCTCCCGTGTCGTCCGGAGCCGGCAGCCGCTCCGCTTACTTCGGTCCGGCGCTCGGGTGGACGGACACGCCGGTGGTGGGCCGCGCCGGGCTCGACGCCGCGTTCCGGGACGGGCCGGTGATCATCGAGGAGTACGATTCCACGACCGTCGTTCCGCCCCGCTGCCGGGTCAGAAGAGACGAGTGGGGGAACATCGTCGTCGAGACCCGCGGGGAATGAGAAAGGAAGAGATGCCCAAAGTCTTCAAGCGCGATCCGATCACGTTCGAGCTGATCCAGCACGCCGTTTCCGCCGTCGCCGATCAGATGGCGGTCACCGTGGTGCGGACAGCCCGGTCCACGATAGCCAAGGAAGTGATGGACTTCTCCACGGCTCTCTGCAATGCCGACGGCGAGATGGTCGCCGTCGGGCTCTGCCTTCCGCTCATGTTCGGGAGCATCCCGCCCGCCATGGCGACGGTGCTGAAGCACTTCCGCGGCGAGTTCCAGCCGGGCGACGTGTACGCGCTCAACGATCCCTACGAGGGCGGGGCCCACCTCCCGGACATCTACATGTTCAAGCCCGTCTTCGTCGGAGAGAACCTCCTGGGGTTCTCCTCTACCGTCATGCACCATGCGGACATCGGCGGCATCGCCGCCGGCGGCATCTCGTCGGCGGCCACCGAGATCTACCAGGAGGGGCTCTGCATCCCTCCCCTCAAGCTGTTCGACCGGGGGAAGCCCAACGAAACCCTCTGGACACTGATCCGCCGGAACGTCAGGGTTCCCGACACGGTGATGGGCGACCTTCACGCGCAGATGGCCGCCTGCGCCGAGGGCGAAGAGGGATTGCTCAAGCTGGTCCGGGAGTACGGGGTCGAAACCGCAGAGCGGTATCTGCGAGACCTTCTGGATTACAGCGAGGAGCGGACCCGCCGGGCCATCCGGAGCCTGCCGGACGGCGAGTTCTCCTTCACCGACCACCTGGACGACGACGGCCTGACCCAGGCGCCCATCCCGATCTGCGTGACCCTGGAAAAGCGGGGGGACGAGCTGACCGTCGATTTCGCCGGGACCTCGCCTCAAGTTAAGGGCGCCATCAACATGACCCGGTCCTTCACGCTGTCGAGCGTCTACTTCGCCGTGCGCTGCGTCCTGGACGCCGACATCCCGAATAACGAAGGATTCTTTCGTCCTCTGAACGTCGTGACGACCCCCGGGACGGTCGTCGACGCGTTGCCTCCGGCTCCGGTGGCTTCCCGGGTGCTCACGGCGTTTCGCGTGTGCGAC
The DNA here is from genome assembly GCA_964372605.1 of uncultured bacterium. Lineage (GTDB taxonomy): Bacteria > Methylomirabilota > Methylomirabilia > Rokubacteriales > CSP1-6 > CAYJUC01. The sequence goes on from CAYJUC010000023.1 coordinate 6,589, forward strand.
GCCCTCCTTGGCGCGCTGGCCCAGATGCTGCCGGATCGGGTGCTCGCGTGCGGCGTGGCCGGAGACAGCAACATCAATGTTTCGGGATATTATTCCGATCGGACTCCGTTCGCCCAGCTTGACTGGCTCTTCGGATCGTGGGGGGCGCGCCCGAACAAGGACGGCATCGATCATCACGCCTCTCTGTGCTCAAACTTTTCCAACACCCCCGTGGAAGTGATCGAGGTGGAATCGCCGCTCATGGTGGAGGAGTACGCGCTCGTCCCCGACACCGGAGGGCCCGGCAGGTTCCGGGGAGGCCTGGCAGCGACCCGCAGATGGCGGTTGGTGGGCGCCGACGAGGCCAAGCTCCACGTGAGGGCCGACCGGATGAAGTTCCTCCCGTATGGCCTGGAGGGCGGCAAACCGGGGCCTCCCGCTCGAAATATCCTTTCTGCCCAGAACGAAATCCGGGAGATGCCGTCCAAGTTCCAGACGACGCTCAGACGCGGCGACTGGATCCAGCACCAGACCGCTGGCGCGGGGGGATGGGGAAACCCACTGGACCGTGACCCGGCCAGGGTGCTGGCAGACGTCCGCGACGGAAAGATATCGGTCGGACACGCCGAGCGGGAGTACGGCGTCGCCATCCGCCCCGAAGCCCTGGAGATCGACTGGGAGAGGACGGAAGCTCTTCGCGCCGCCCGGCGCCATCAGTACTTGAAAGGGGTGGAATGATGATGGGGCAAAAGGTTCGGATCGGGATCATCGTCGTTTCGGTGAACACTGTTCTGGAGCCCGAACTCTCACGGGTCGTCCCGGACGGGGTGGAGCTGCATTTCACGCGGGCGCGCATGCGAAGCGGAGACCCTGAAGAGCTGGCGCGCATGGAGGCTGAAGGCCCGGACGCCGCGGAGCGTCTGGCCGATGCCGGCGTGGACGTCATCGCCTTTGCCTGCACCGCCGCCAGCGTCTACCGGGGGCCGGGGCAGGACAAGGAGATCGTGAGCCGGATCGAGGCCAGGACCGGGATCCCCGCGGTGGCCACATCGGGGGCGGTCCTCAAGGCCTTCGAGGCGCTCGGGATGCGGAAGATCGGGCTCGGGACCCCCTATACCGACCAGGTGAACCAGATGGAGGAGCGATTCTTCCGCGGCAGCGGCGTGGAGGTGCTCGGGATGAAGGGGCTTGGCTGCACGGGAGGCGAGATGGCGCGGATCCCGCCCGAGGAGGTCCGCCGCACCGCGCTCGACGTCAACAGTAGAGAGTGCGACGGGATCTTCCTCTCCTGCACGAACTGGCGGACCCTGGAGCTTATCGAAACTCTCGAAGCGGAGCTTGGAAAGCCCGTGACCTCGAGCAACCAGGCGACCCTCTGGGCCGCGCTCCGGACGGCCGGGGTGAAAGACCCCCTGCCCGGCTTCGGCAGCCTGCTCCGGCGCTAGCTCGGCACCCTCACCCCATCCCTCTCCCTCAGCGGGGGAGAGGGAGCCCCTTCAGTTCCCTCGCCCCCGGCGGGGGAGAGGGCAAGGGTGAGGGGGAGAGGGTCAGGCTGATGGGCAGAGGGCGTGGAGGGCTTCGGTGACCACCGCGCGGCGCTTGGCGCGTTCGGCCTCGGCGGGAAGCGCCGGGTCGCCGGTCGGGTGAAGGACGCTCCCGCCGGTCACGATCCGCGGGGAGCCCACCGAGCGGGCAACTTCGATCATTGAGCAGATCTGGACGGTCGGAATCCCGGCCCGTTCGATTTCCTTCGCCATCGCTGCGCCGCAGCGAGTGCTGGTCCCTCAGGTGGAGGTGAGGATCACCGCCTCGACCCCGTCCCGCTTGAGGTTCCCCGCGATCTCCCGCCCGAGGCGGCGCGCGTGGGTCAGCGACGCCCCCAGCCCGGCCGTCGAATAGACCGTGTCGAACAACCGGCCGATCACCCCCTCGGCTTCCAGCTCGCGGAGCGCGTCGATGGGGACGAGACGATTGGGATCCGCCTTCACAAATCTGTTGTCGTAACCGCCGTGATGGACGTCGTACGCCTCGGTATCCAGGCGGGCGCGCCCGGCCACAGAAACGGCGCAGCTCCGATCCGTAAACCCCGCCGGCATCCCGTCCGGGTTGCCCGCTCGAATGAGCCCGCCGTCGGTCACCACAGCGACCACGGCCCGGGAGAGGTCGGCAGGCGCGGGCGCATGCTCCACCCGATCGAATTTCGGGATACTGATCTCGCTCCGGTACGGGGTGCCAGCCAGCTTTCTGAGGAGGAGGTCGACCGCGCGGCGGGCGGCCGGCTCCGCCATGAGCACTGACCGCTTGAGTCCGCGCGGGAAGCATCCTGCGTCGGCCGGGCGGTTGATCCGCTCGCCGCTGCCGAGGCGCGCAACCAGTCTGGCGAGATGGTTCAGGGCCTCGGCCATAGAGCCGACCGCGGCGCCGGTGCGGGCGATCAGGACTCGGTCCCGAAACAGCTCCACCGCGGGGTTTTCTTCAAACATCCCGGTCACGGCCGGGATCCCTAGCTGCTCCTCCGCGGCCGCGCAAAGGTGAGCGCACGCGGCTCCGTACCGGCCCGAATTGAACGCCGGGCCTGCCACGAGGAGCTGGGCGGCGTGCCCCCGCAGCATCGCGACGATTTCGGCGGCGGTCTCCTCCGGGGAGTCGGCGAACCTGTTGTCTCCGCAGATGACGGTGGCGACGATGGTCGCCTTGTCACCCAGGAGCTTTTGAAGCAGTTGACCGGGCCCGACGGCGCCCGGACGGATCTCGGGCGCGGCGCCCGCATACTCCTCGCCGCCGAGCTGGCCGAAGAACTGATTGACGTAGTGGACAACTTGAAGACCGCTCATCGCCCGACTCCCCCTGGTCTTTCTCGCCGTCGAGCCGGATTTTAGCACAAAAAAACCCTCCGGTAAGAGTCGAATCCCCCGGCCGAATCGAGTATCATAAGGCGGATAGGTTGGGAGGTTGGGAGGCTCGGTATGGCGATCGGGGTGCGCACGCGTCGGTTTTCAGTGGAGGAGTACCACCGGATGGTCCGGGCGGGGATCCTCAAAGAGGACGACCGCGTGGAGCTCATCGAGGGAGCGATCATCGAGATGACTCCTATCGGCCCGCGGCATTCGTTTTGCGTTGCTCGCTTGACCGACCACTTCGCGGTGTCGCTGCGCGGCATGGCTGTCGTGTGGGTCCAGAGCCCAATCCGACTCAGTCCAGATTCCGAGCCCCAACCGGACGTGGCCGTTATCCGACCGCCTCTGACACGATACGCTGACGCGCATCCCGGTCCTGACGATGTCCTCTTGGTCATCGAGGTCGCGGACACGACTGTCGACCATGATCGGGCGCGGAAGATTCCACTGTACGCTCGGGCCGGCGTCCGTGAGGCCTGGCTTGTAAATCTCCCCGCTCAGACCATCGAAGTGTACCGGGCGCCGACTCGCGAGGGGTATCGGGACGTCCGCACGCTAGGACGTGGCCAACGACTTGCTCCTGAGGCATTCCCCGACTACACGCTCACCGTTGACGACATCCTCGGCTAGCCCTGAGGCTCCCTCTCCCTCCCGAGGGAGAGGGCCGGGGTGAGGGTTGGCGGCTACTTCCGGCGCTTCCGCATCCAAACGCTCCCGCCCAGTGGTCTTCGGCACTCCGGGCGGTTTCCGCGATGGCGTGCTGACGGTTGACCGGAGGGAACTTCGTGCGCTCCTCGCCTCGGATCCGCGCCTTCGGTCGATGCTACTCGGCAGGGAGGAGGGAGAATCCCTCCCTGTAAGCGGCGGCGCGCAGGCGGACGTCAAAGGACACGAGGACCATGTCCTTGGGCTGGCCCCGGCACCCCTGCAACGCCGCGGCCAGCTGAAAAGCATCAGCCGCCCTCAGGGGGTGGACCGCCAGCAACCGCTCGGCCGTCCCCCGCAGGCTGTCAGTCGGCTGGAGCTCAATCCAGGTGTTCGCGAGCGTCTCCAGCACCTGGCGGGCCTGCCTCTCGCCCGCCACGGTCAAGTCTCCCTGACGAGTTTGTCGAACGAGCGCCGAGATGCATTCGGTTCGTGTGGCCCACCAGACCACCAGGGAGGGATCTTTGCCAAGAATGGACTTCACCGTTTTGGAACGGGGCTCCTGCACGCAGAGGGCGACGATCGCCGAGGTGTCCCAGAACTTCACCAACCCTCCTCTCTTTCCTGGAGTACGGCCTTGACAATGAGCCCCTTCGGGTCCTTGGGTCTGGCAAGGTCCCAGAACCCTTTGGGCAACTTCCCGGACCCGACTTTGATGAGCCCCCGCTTCTCCATTTCGACCAGGTGCTCCGGCAGCGTGAGCGAGGTTACAACCGGCGTCAGCTTCGCGATGGGCCGCCCGTGCTCGGTCACTAACACTTCTTCCCCCGCTTTGACGCGTCTTAGATATTCGCTGAGCGATGCTTTAAGCTTCGATACCGCGGCGATCTTCATTGATATCCCCTCTGGCTAAAACTATGACTATTATGGTCAATCAAAAATGTCCTGTCAAGTTCGACCACTCCGATGAAGGGTCGAATCCGTCCTTACGTCGTTCTCGGCCCCATTTTGGGCTCGGGCGGGGTGTAAAATTTCTTGACACTCCCGCCGGTGGGCTCAGGGAAGGAGGGCTGTCCAGATGCGATTACAGTATGACGTCCACACCGTAGACCGTGTGGTCTTCGGGACCCGAGGCGGTTTCCGCGATGGCGTGTTGACGGTTGACCGGGAGGAGCTGCGCGCGCTCCTCGCCGCGGATCTGCGGCTTCAGGCGGTCGACGTGCAGGCCGCCAATCCAGGCGAGCCCTGCCGCATCATCAACATGTTCGATGTCGCCGAGCCGAGGGTCAAGGTCGAAGGGGGACCGAACTTCCCCGGAGCCATCGAGCCGATCGCCCGGGTGGGCACGGGGCGAACCAGGGTACTGCGCGGCGCGGCTGTGGTAGCGCTGAACGGACTGTACGAGCGTTACAACACCATCATCGACATGGCCGGGCCCGGAGCCGACCTCATCCCCTACGGGCGGACCGCGAACATCTGCGTGGGGGCAGAGCCGGCGCCAGGCGTCGAGCGCCCCGTGTACTACCGGGCGCTGAAAGAAGCCATGCTCAAGGCTGGCGTCTTTCTCGCCCGCTCGGTCGGCGACGCGCCGGTCCACACCGCCGAGACCTACGATCTGGACGACCGGGCTGCGGCGCCTCCGCCCAGGCCCCGCGTCGCCTACGTCTACATGCTGGCCTCCCAGCAGCGGCCCACCCATCCGGATGAACCCGTGCTCTACGGGGACAACGTTCGCTACCTGCTGCCGACGATCCTCCACCCGAACGAACTGCTGGACGGAGCCGTTCTCTGCCCGTTCTGGAACTTCGGCACTGAGACCTACTTCATCCAGAACCATCCCATCGTGCTCGAGCTGTACCGCCGGCACGGAACAACCCTCGACTTCGCCGGCGTCGTCGTCACAGTGGCCCACGTCAGAGAGGTCGAGCGCCGGCGATCGGTCCTGTTGGCCTCTAATCTCGTCAAGACAGCGCTCCGCGCGGATGGGGCGCTCCTCACCAAGGTGGCGGGCGGAATCCCCGAGAGCGACCTCATGGCGACGTGCGAGGCCCTGGAGGAGATGGGCGTCAAAACCACGATCGTGGTGTGGACCCACGGCACGGACCGCCGCGTCGAAGGATCGCTGACCGTCGTGTCACCCCGCGCCGACGCCATCGTCAGCGTCGGCATGCATGACGAGACGATCGAGCTGCCTCCGGTGGAGCGAGTGATCGGGGGTGAGCTGGCCGGTCCGTTCTCGGAAGAGGTGGGCGCGTCTGCCGTTCCCGCGGCCGGCCCCCTCCGGGTCAAGTATCGCGATCTGGCGGGGGTGATCAATCAGATCGGCGCCAACCGCGCCTCCATCGAGGAGTACTAGCTTACTCGGAGGGGGGCATGCCCCCCTTCCGAACCTCCCCCCGGTTGCGCCGGCAAAGCCGGCGCTCGAACATTGCAGAGTCAGTTTCCGGGGAAAAGTTGGCTTGACACTGGTGATTCGCGCCAGTTATACTCCCACCGCTCAAAGCGGCTCGATTCCCGATCGTCCCACAACATATCTGCCCGCGATCAACAAGGAGGAAAACCATGAAAGTCAGCTATCCCATCGTCCCCGAGAAGACAGCGATGATCGTCGTGGACATGCAGAACGACTTCGTCAAGGAGGGGGCGCCGATCGAGATTCCGCGAGCGCGAGACATGGTGCCCCGCCTCAACCGCTTGTTGAACGCCTGCCGCGAGCACAACATTCTCGTCATCTATATCCATCACGTCATCCGGGGTGGCGACATCGACGCCGGACGACTCGCAGACCACCACGAAGCGGTGCGGAACAGCAAGGCCATCATTGCCGGGACCGAGAATGTCGAGATCTATGACGCGCTCAAGCCGCACGCCGGCGACCTGCTGGTCGCGAAGCCCCGGTACAGCGCGTTCCACGGAACGGACCTCGAGGCGATCCTTCGCAGCAAGGGGTTCGACACCCTCATCATCAGCGGCACCGTTACTGATGTGTGTTGCGAGTCGACTGCCCGCGACGCCTTCTCGCGCGACTACAAGGTCATCTTCCTGAGCGACGGCAACGCCGCCGGCGACTGGCCGGATGTCGGCTTCGGGCCCGTTTCGGCCGATGAGGTGCAGAGGGTCGCGCTGACCGTGCTCGCCATGTGCTTCGCGCAGGTGTCTTCGATCGACGAGGTGATCGCCGAGCTCGAGCGCCTGCCTGCCGGCGCGAAGGCGTAGCGGCTTTGTCATGCCGGGGGCGCCGCGGCCGTCCTCGCGCCAGGGCGCTGGCTCGTCCGCCGCTGTCCGTCGGGATCCGTCGATGGGGCATCAGCCTCGATCGAGGAAAGGAGTGGTCTCATGCCGTATCGGATCGAGCGAATCGAACCCAGCAAGACCGCACTCATCGTTGTGGACATGGAGAACGACTTCATCGCCTCGGGGGCCCCGATGGAGACGCCAGCGGGGCGGAAGATGCTGCCGACGCTCCAGCGGGTGATCAGCTTCTGCCGGGAGGTCGGCATCCGGGTCATCTACACGACGCACGCCCACCGGCGCGACGGCTGCGATATGGGCCTCTTCGGCGACCTGTGGCCGCCAATCGCGAGCCGCGCAGGGCTGGTCGACGGTGAGCCCGGCATCGATATCTATCCCGACATCGCCCCGCGCGGCAACGACATCGTCATCAAGAAGCACCGCTACAGCGGCTTTTACGGCACCGATCTGGAGATCGTGCTGCGCGGGCTCGGCGCCGACACGGTGGTGATCACCGGCGTGACCACCGAGAACTGCTGCCACGCCACGGCCCGGGACGCCCTGTTCCGCGACTACAAGGTGGTGTTCCTCTCCGACGCGACGGCGACCTTCGACTATCCGGACGTCGGGCAGGGCGCGATGTCTGCGGACGAGGTGCACCGCGCGACCCTGGTCATCCTGTCCGTTTCCACCGCGGACGTCATGATCGCCAACGAGTTCATGGCGCGAACCGTTGCCCTGCAACCGGCCGCCGCAGGATAACGGCGCTCGCCTTCCCGGCAGTATCCTCCATCCGCGCCGGTGACCCTAGGGTGGGCCCGGTGGAGGCCGCGGGCGCCCCGGCCGTCCTGAGGGGAGGGGAAGCACCGAGAAAGGGCTTTATCCTTCCATGCTCAAACGCGTGGCGTAGGTTGACTGGCCCACAGGTGAAAGGAACAGGACGATGAAAGCATTGGTGGGAGTGGTGTTGCTGGTGGGTGTTCTCGGCGCCGGCGGTACCGCGCTCGCGCAGACCGGGGAACCGATTCGAATCGGCCTGCTCGTGCCCCTGACCGGAGGGCTGGCCGAATTCGGAATCGCGGCCAGACCCGCCGTCGAGTTCCGTTTGGAAGAGGCCGGATGGAAGGTCGCCGGGAGACCGATCAAGCTCATCGTCGCCGACTCCGCGGCCCAGCCCGCGATGGCGCTCGATCAGGGCAAGAAACTGGTCGAGCACGACAAAGTACACGTGGTGATCGGGCCTTTCGTCTCCGGGCCGCGCCTGGCCGTCGAGCCGTACTTCGCCCAGAACCGGATCCCCAGCCTGACCCTGACGAATCACACGCCCGCGGCGAAAAAATTCGGCTGGACTATTTTCCTGCGGGGGACCTTCTTCCAGGTTCCGTACCCCCTGGGGCTGTATGCGTCAGAACAACTCGGCCTGAAGAGCGCGACGACGCTCGCCACTGACTTCGTGGCCGGCCGCGGCTACACCGAGGCCTTCGTCCAGGGATTCAAGGAAAAGGGCGGAACGGTGATCCAGCAGCAGTGGGCGCCGCTCGGCACGGCCGATCTCGGCCCATACATCGTCGGCATGCGGGAGGCCGACGCGCTGGTGGCGTTCCTGGCCGGCCCGGATATGTTCCGGTTCGTCAAACAATACGGGGAATTCGGCTTGAAGAAAAAGAAGATGCGGGTGCTCGTGCCGACCACCACGGTGCTGGAAGACAGGCGCCTGGGGGAGCTCGGTGATGTCACCCTGGGCTTCGTCGGCACGAACGATTATGTGAAGCAATTGGACAAGACATTCGTCCCGGCCTTCGAGCGCAAGTACGGGATCAAGTCCGAGAAGACTCACGCGACAGGATACGAGGCGGCTTCCGTGATTCTTACGGCGCTGGAAGCCACGAAGGGGGATACCGACCCGGAGAAACTGCGCTCGGCCATCCTCAAGCTGAGATATGAAACGGCTCTTGGCCCGGTATCGTTCACGCCTGCGGGAGTGGCCGTGAGAGATACCTACGTCGTTGAAGTGAAGAAGGTGGGCGATGAGTACGCATGGGTGCCGGTGAAGAAGTATCCCCAGGTCCGCGAGCCGGGAGAGTAAGACTCCGCGTTCCGCGCCGATCGTGCCGGGCGGGTGTTCTTCCACTTCGGGAAGGACACCTGCCGGCGTCGGTGTGAAACCGATTCCAGCCCATCCCTCCTGGCTCCACCGATGACCCTGTAACTTCCCCCGCGCCGTCCCATGCTCCGGCTCTCGTTCGCGGATTTCCTGCTGCTGGTGCTCAACGGAGTCTCGTTCGGCACCGTCTTGTTCCTGCTGGCGTCCGGGTTGTCGCTGACGCTCGGCCTCATGCGAATCCTCAACATGGCGCACGGCGCCCTGTACATGGTGGGCGCGTACGTGGGGTGGTCACTCGTCGTCCATTACGGCCTCAACTTCTGGCTGGCAAGTCTGACGGCCGGAATCGTCTCAGGCGCGATCGGCCTGGTGATGGAGCGTGGATTCCTGCGCAAGCTCCACCACGAGTTGAACGACCAGATCCTGCTCACGCTGGGTTTCGTGTACATCCTGACGAACGCGTGCCAGTGGATCTGGGGTCCGATGGCCCGCCCGCCCTTCACCTCGCCCATGCTCTCCGGGTCGGTTCAGATCGCCGGGTGGGATTATCCGCGCGCCCGGGTCGCGATCATCGCCGTGGGGGTGGTTCTGGCCATCGTGCTGTGGTGGTTGCAGGACAGGACCCGGCTGGGCGCCATTGTCCGGGCGGGGATCGACGACGAGGAAATGGCCGAAGGGATCGGCGTGCAGATCGAACGCGTCTACGCCGTCGTGTTTTCCCTGGGAGCGTTTGTCGCCGGGGCTTCCGGAGTGATCGGAGCGCAGCTGTTGGGCGTGAACCTGGACCTGAGCTTCGACATTTTGCTCCTGGCCATCGTCGTGGTGATCATCGGCGGCATGGGATCGATTCAGGGGGCGCTGGTGGGCGGCATCCTGATCGGGCTGATCGATTCCGTCGGTACGGTCCTGTTCCCCGACTTCGCCATGTTCATGATCTACCTGGCGATGATCATCGTGCTGCTCATACGGCCGTCCGGCCTGCTCGGCCGGCCGATTTGAAGGCGGCAATGCTGAGGCGCGCGATCTACGGCCTGCCCATCGCCGGTGGGCTGATCCTCACGGTTCTGCCTCCGTTTCTCTCCACACCCCTGCAAAGCGTGATGACCAAGATCCTCATTTTTTCGATTTTTGCGATGAGCCTGGATATTCTCGTCGGCTACGCTGGGCTGTTTTCGCTCGGGCACGCGGCGTTCTTCGGGACGGCCGGGTACGTCACCGGCATCATGATGGTCAACTACGGGATCCAGAGCTTCTGGATCACGGCGCCGTGCGGCATTCTGGCGGCCGCAGTCCTCGCGCCCGTTCTGGGATTCATCGCGCTTCGGGTCTCGCACGCCTATTTCCTGCTCGTCACCTTCGCGATGGGGCAGTTGCTGTTCAGCGTCGCGTGGAAATGGGTGTCGATGACGGGGGGGTCGGACGGCATTCCCGGGATCGGACGGCCCGATCTGGGAGTGCCGGGGTTCAGGTGGAGCTCGACGGCGTTTTACTATTTCGTCTTTCTGATATTCGGCCTCTGCTCCTGGGCGTTACACCGGATCATCCAGTCGCCCTTCGGGCGCGCGCTGATCGGTATCCGGGAACGCGAGCTCCGGGCAGAGTGCCTTGGGTACAACACGTGGCTCTACAAATACGTCGCCTTCATCGTTGCGGGAGTGTTTGCCGGAGTGGCCGGCGTGCTGTTCGCGTACCATACCGGCATCATGGTCCCGGCGCACCTCGGCGTGTTGAACTCGGCCCTCGTCTCGCTCATGGTCATCATCGGTGGCCCCGGAACCCTCTTCGGGTCCCTGATCGGAGCCGCGGTCATCGTGCTGGTCGAGTATTTCGCGAATATCCTGGCGCCCGAACGCTGGCTCCTCATTCTCGGCGCATTCTTCGTCGCGTCCGTGATGTACGCCCGCGGGGGCATCGGCGTTCACCTGCTCAAGCTCTGGGAGCGATACCGTTGAACACGAGGTCCGGCAAATTGCGCTGGACAGCCTCCGGGGTTCGTGCTACAGAAATGCCATAAGCACCGAGAGACATTGGAAAAACGACGAGGGTGAGGAGGGGGACATGGGGAAGATCGAGGTCATAGACGCTGACGGTCACATCATTGAGCCCACGGAGCAGCTGGCCGCGTACATCGATCCGGCGTACCGGGAATATGGGGCAATGCCGGGGCACAGGGGTTACTACCCGAGCGACGCCTGGGACCGATCCGTCAGGGGGACCCTGGGAGAGCCGGCTGGCGACGCCAAGGCGTGGCTCGAGGCGATGGATCGCGGCGGGCTCGCCTCAGCGGTCCTCTACCCCACCAGCGGGCTGGGGATCGGCTGGGTTCGGGAGCCCGACTTCGCTGTAGCGCTCTGCCGCGCCTACAACGACTTCCTCCATCAGGAAATCATGCTGAAGAGCCCCCGGCTCAAAGGGGTGGCGCTCCTTCCCCTCCAGGAGGCGCCGGAGGCCGTCAAGGAGCTGCGGCGGGCGAAGGATCTGGGGTTCGTGGGCGCTATGCTGCCCGCGGTCGGGCTCCGGAAGCCGCTGGGGCACGACGATTTCTGGCCGATCTACGCGGAGGCCGAGCGTCTCGGACTGATGGTGGGGGTTCATGCCACGGTGCGTGGTCCCCACTTCTACGGCGCCGATCTCTTCGACCGCTTCGTCGAGGTCCACACGCTCTCGCACCCATTCGCCCAGATGATCCAGATGACGAGCCTGGCGTTCCAAGGGGTCTTCGAGGCGTTCCCCCGGCTCAAGGTGGCCTTTCTGGAGGCGGGGTGCACTTGGGTCCCCTACTGGCTGGGACGGATGGACGAGGAGTGGGAGAAGCGTGGGAAGCTGGAGGCGCCGCGCTGCAAGCGAAGGCCCAGCGAGTACCTGACCACAGACCGGGTCTTCTACCCCGCGGAAGCCAGCGAGTGGCTCCTCGGCCCCACCAAAGAGGCGCTGAGGGATGCGGGAATCTTCTACGCCTCGGACTGGCCCCACTGGGACAACGGGTTCCCCGAGAACATCCACGAGATGCAGAAGCGGCAGGACATCTCGGAGGAGACAAAGCGCCAGATCCTCTCGGACACCGCCCAGCGCCTCTACGGCAACGGGTGAGATGCTGCTCGCCCGCGGCATCGGCAAGACCTTTGGGTCTCCCGAAAACGCCGCGCACATAGTGCGGGCCCTCGAGGACGTCTCCCTGGAAGTCAGGGAGGGAGAGTTCGTCTCCATCATCGGCCCGTCGGGATGCGGCAAGTCCACCTTCCTGGGGATCGTCGGCGGGTTGGTCGCGGGCTACGACGGCGAAATCTTCGTGAGGGGGGAGCGGGTCCAGGGTCCCCATCGGGCCATCGGCATCGTCTTCCAGGAGGAGTCTACCTTCCCCTGGCGCACCTCGCTCGGGAACGTGGGGTTCGGCCTGGAGATGCAGGGGGTCCGAAAGGAAGAACGGGAGCGGAAGGCGCAGGAGATGATCCGGCTCGTCGGGCTCTCGGGCTTCGCGGACCGCTACCCGTCGGAGCTATCGGGCGGCATGAAGCAGCGGGTCGCCATCGCGCGCGCGCTGGTGATGGAGCCGAAGATCCTGCTGATGGACGAGCCGTTCGGCGCCCTGGACGAGCAGACGCGCATCATCCTGGGAGAGGAGCTGCTGCGGATCCGGGACAAGCTGGGGCAGACCATCCTGTTCGTGACCCACAACATCAACGAAGCGGTGCAGCTCTCCGACCGGGTGGTGGTGATGACGGCGCGGCCGGGCCGCATCAAGGAGACGTTTCAGATCGACCTGCCCCGACCCCGGGACTCCTCGATCATCGCCTCGGACCGGTTCGGAAAGCTGGTGGCCCAGGTCTGGAGCACGTTGCGGGAAGAGTCGTTGCGGGGATTCCAGCAGGCGGAGACCGCCGCGCGATAGCGGGGCACCCCTCACCCTGAGCCTCTCCCCTACCGGGGCGAGGGAACCGAAAGGGCTCCCTCTCCCTTCCTGAGGGAGAGGGGTGGGGTGAGGGTGCTGAGGAGGGCAGGATGAAGGTGATCGACGCGGATGCGCACGTGGAGGAATGCGCGGAGACCTGGAGCTTCCTGGATGCGGACTTCCATCAGCAGCGGCCGCTGCCGATCCTGATCGATCCGGATACCCCTTACGGAAGGAACAATGCGGTCTGGCTCATCGAAGGGAAGGTCTTCCCCAAGCTGGCCGGCCGCGGGCTCCACACCTTCGCGACCCCGCCCATCTCCCTGTACGCCAGGAGCAAGCCCATCGCGGTCGGCGCCCAGAGCCTGACCGACATCAAGGGCCGCCTGGCCGACCTGGACCGGCTCGGGATCGACTGCCAGGTCGTCTTCCCGACGCTCTTTCTCGTCACTCTCGCCGACGACGTCGCCCTGGAAGCGGCGCTCTGCCGCAGCTACAACAGCTGGATGGCGCGGAACTGCGCGCAAAGCGGGAACCGGCTCAGGTTCGCCGCGGTCGTGCCGCTCCGGGATGTGGCCGAGTCGGTGCGCGAGCTCCGGCGGGCCAAAGGGATGGGCGCCGTGGCGGTGATGACACCCGGGATCGTCTGGGACAAGGAGCTGGGCAACAAGGACTTCTTCCCATTTTACGAAGAGGCCTGCCGGCTCGATCTCCCCGTCTGCGTCCACTTCGGCTGGGGGGCGCCGGGCCTGACAGACCTCTTCCAGACGGTGGGAACCTCGCGCTTCGCGGCCGGCGTGCTCCCGGTCGTCATGGGGTTTTTCAGCCTCCTCTCCTGTGGCGTCCTCGACGAGTTTCCGCGGCTCACCGTGGCGTTCCTCGAAGCCGGCGCGGGGTGGCTGCCGCACGCGTTTCACCAGCTTGAGGGGGCGCGCCCGCGGTTCGCCGGCGGCAAGAAGAGCCCCCGGGAGTACTGGAAGGACGGAACCCTCTATGTCGCC
>CAYJUC010000024.1:0-20144 GCA_964372605.1 uncultured bacterium
TCCGTTCGCCGTACAGCCGGCACGTGCTCGCCGAACTGTCTCCGAGCCGGGATCTGTTCACCAGCCTGTTTTTCGTATCCGTGGGGATGCTGGTGGATCCGCTGCTCCTCTGGCGGCACCCGGCCACCGTCGGGGTTCTTCTGGTGGTCATCGTTGTCATCAAGAGCGTGACGACGGGGCTGGTAGTGCGAGCCTTCGGCTGGCCGGCGCCGAGCGCCCTCCTGTCGGCCGTCCTGCTGGCCCACGTGGGGGAGCTCTCGTTCGTGCTTGCGCGGACGGCCGTCAACTCCGGCTTCATCACGGACGACCTCTACGGCCTCGTCCTGGGGGCGGCCCTGATCTCGATCCTGGTGAACCCGCTTCTGGTTTCGACCTCGAGCCGCTGGCTGGAACGGCAGAGGCGGCGATCGGCTGAGGACCTCTCGCAAGAGGGTCAAGAAGAGCACGGGGGCACAGAGCTTCGCGACCATGTGGTCGTCTGCGGCGCAGGGCGAGTCGGGGCGAGCTGGTCGCTTCGCTCGGATCGCACGGCATCCCCTATGTGGTGATCGAGCTGAACCCATTGCGTGTCGAGGAGTTGCGTCGACAGGGCGTGCCCTGCTTCTACGGCGATGCCCGGAACTTCCGCATCCTCCAGTCCACGGGCATCACGCGGGCCAGACTCCTGGTCATCACTCAGCACGATGCGACAGCCTCGGCGGAAACGATCCGAGAGGTGGTCGCGCTGAACCCGTCCCTCAAGGTGATTGCCCGCGCGCACAGCCGGATGGAGCTCGAGCGGATCCGCGGTGTCGGGGCCACCGAGGTGGTGATGCCCGAGTTCGAAGCCGGAATGGAGATCGTCCGTTGGACGCTGACAAGCCTGGGGCGCCCGGAGGCTGAGGTCGAGGCGGAGATCCGGCGGCGCCGGGCCGAGTTCAGGCCGGACGACTTTCCGGAGCCACCGGGCCGTGAGACGTAGCGGGCGCTTTCCTGAGACCTAGGTTCGCGCGCGCAGGAAGAAGAAGAGCCCGAGCCCGGCGAAGACGACATTGGCGCTCCAGGCGGCCACCAGGGGCGGGAGCAGATCCACCTTGCCCAGGGCGATGGCCACCGAGTGCACGATCCAGTACCCGAGGGCAATCAAGACGGCCACGCCAATCCCGATCATGCGTCCTCCCCGGGGCGACTGCAGGGCAAAGGGGATCGCGACCAGCGCCATGATCACGTGAACCAGGGGGAAGGCGATCTTCCCGTACAACTGGGCGAAATACTTCCCGACCCGGTGGCCGCTCTCCTGAAGCTTGGCGAGGTACTCCCTGAGCTCCAGAAAACTCATGGTGTCGGGAGGTCTCTGGAGCTGGGTGAAGTCCTCCATGGCCTCGGGCAACTCGATGGTCGCCGCGGAAAACGGGATCACCCGCCCCTCTCGGTTGGCGTCGAATTCCCGGAAGATCCCGTCCTCGAACCTCCACCCCGCTTTCGTCCACTGGGCCCGCTTCGCGTCCAGCCGGTCCACGAGACGGTAGTTCTGGTCAATGTCCAGGATCGTCACGCCGTACAGCTCCTCGCTGACCGGGCTGAGCAGATCCATGTGAAAAAACCGCGTGTTCGAACTTCGAAACCAGATCTCCGTCCGCGTCTGGAGGTGGCGGGGAAGGTCGCCGCGGATTTTAATCCGATCGACCTCCTCACCCTTCGCGTTGATCGAGGGGAGGAGCGTTTCCTGGAAGACGACGCCGCTCAGGCTGATGCCGGCGGCGACCAGGAGGATGGGGAAACTCACGCGGTAGAGGCTCACGCCCGCCGCCTTGAGCGCCGTGAGCTCGTGCTGGCGGGTGAGCGTCAGGAACAGGAAGACGGTGGCGACGAGGATGATGACCGGGAGCCCCTGGTAGAGGTTGGCAGGGAGACGGTAGAGAACGTGCTCGAGGATGTACGACAAGGGAGGCTTGATCCGGATGAACCGGTCTAAATTTTGGAGCAGATCGACAACGATGAAGAGCGCGGATCCCAGGCCAAGGCCGTAGGCCAGGTACGTGAAGAACTCCCTGACCAGGTAGCGGTCGAGGATATGGGTAGACTCCCGCCGCCCCCGGCTGCGCCCCCATCGCCCACCCTGAGCGCGCGCCTCCCGGGATCCCGCCCGCGAGCGAAGCTCCCTGAGACGCCAGAGCGCCGTGAGCCGCGGCGCGGGAACCCCGCTCACCGTGGCGCGCAGCAGCAGGGCTCCCGCGCACCCTCCCAGGATGTTGGGGGTCCACATCGCCAACCAGGCCGGGATCCGGCGGTTCAGGGCGATGCCCTCCAGGCGGGTGAGGAGAAAGTAATAGGCGAGCAGAACGGCCAGGCTCCCCACCAGGGCCACGGCGCGGCCACCCCGGTGTGAGCGGATTCCGAGGCAGAAGCCGATGGCCGCAAAGACCAGGCCGGCCACGGGAACGGCGAATCGCTTGTGGAACTCCACCAGGAAGGGGGCGTAGTTTTGCCCTTGTTCCTGGAGGGACCGGACGCTCTCCAGGAGCTGGCCGAGGCTCATCGCCTTCTCCGGCTTTTCGTCCCGGGAAGCGCCGATCAGCGGAGTATCGAACGGAAGATTCATGTCGTAGAGCCCGAAGGCCGTATGGCGATACCGGGTCGGGTCTCCCACGTCGGACTCCCCGACGGTGCCGTCGATGAGCCGGAGCGTCGCCCTCCGCTTCTCTTCGTCGGCCAGCAGCCGCCCTTCTCGCGCCGTGATGATCCGCCAGACCTTGCGATCGCGCTCGTCCGACACCAAAACTCCCCGGAGCCCGACCTGAGAGATGGACACCTCCTCCACATAAATGGTGATCCGCCCGAAGGTTGTGTTGAACACCCGCTCGCTGATCCCCGCGGCGACCCGGGCCTGGAGCATGCGGAACAGGTGCTGGGCGACCGAGTTGTTTGCCCGCGGCGCCACCTGCAAGCTCAGGAGGGCGGTGAGCAGTGACACGGCCAGGGCGA
Source organism: uncultured bacterium (assembly GCA_964372605.1). GTDB lineage: Bacteria > Methylomirabilota > Methylomirabilia > Rokubacteriales > CSP1-6 > CAYJUC01. The sequence continues at coordinate 2,965 of CAYJUC010000024.1, forward strand.
AGTAGAGGAACGGGCGAAAGAGGCGGAGGGGGCTCGTCCCGGCCGCTTTGAGCGCAACGACCTCCAGATCACCGGCCATTCGACCGGTAACCAACAGGATGGCCACCAGGAGGGCCATGGGAAGCGTGAGGGAAAGGAACGCGGGGAGCAGCAGCAGGAGGAGCTGCAGCACCAGGGGAAACGGGAGCCCTTTGCTGACGATGAGCTCGGCAAGTTGAAAAATCCGGTCGATGAGGAGGAAGAACGTGAACAGGGCGACAGCCAGCCCAAACGGGGGAGCCAGCTCTTTGATGACGTACCGGTCGAGGGTCTGGAACATCGCGGCCTTATGTTTGTTGTACCATAGCCTCGTGAAACCGCGAACCCGGTTCTTCCTGCTTCTCTGCTTCGCGCTGGCGGTATTTCCCGGATCGGCGGCAGCCGGCCCCGCCCGGCCGCCCCTGGAGGCGCGTCAGCGCGGAGAGGCGCTTCGGGGAGGAGGAGACCGGCTCGACCGGTTCCGCCAGCTCGCCGGGTCCCGGTTGGCGTCCCTGGAGCTCCGCGGGCCGGATCCGTCGGGCGATGGCCTCGAGGAAATCTACGCGCTTCTGGACGAGGAGCTGCTAGAAAACCTGAACAGCGGCCCCCTGTTTGCTTCCGCGGAGTTTCTCCAGGAACGACTCGACGCGTTCAGCGAGGTGTGGGGCGGGAGCGCCTTTCGGGTGCTGACGCCGGCCGGTACCGGCTTGACTGTTGGTGTCTTCCAGCTCACAAGCGGCGGCCACGGGAACAGTGTGCGGATCTATGCGCGGAACGGGAATGGCTTCGTGCTGGTGAGGGTGGTGCACAGGCCCGGAGTGCCCATGCTGTTCGAGCTGCCGCGGGCTCGGTCCGGCGCCGCTCGGTTCTTCCTGGTCTGGGCCGGGCCCCAATCCAACCGCGGGAGCTTCGCCCTGCGGGTCGAGCTCTGGAAGCAGGAGGGAGGAACGCTCCGTATCGCCTGGAGCACCGCGACCCTCTTCCATGATGAGCTTCTCGCCACCAAATTCGACGTTCGCGGGCCGAGCGTGACGATCCGGTACGAGGTCCGATACCCGGGATGGAAGCCCGGCTGCGAGGGGCAGACCGAGCTGGAGGATCTCTATCGGTCTCTGCCCGATAAGGACGGGGTCGCGCTCGTCCGGCGCCGGACGATCAACGGATGGCATCGCGAGCTTCACTCGGCCGCCGTCTCCCGGTTGCTTCGCGCGCTGGCCGGGGCAGACCGCCGGGCCCTGGCCGAACTCGTTCCGGCGCCCGCGGTGCGCGCGCGGCTTCCCGATCGACTTCTCCCGGACCCGGCCTGCGACGCGCCCGGTGACGCTCCCCCTTCGGAGGCCCGCGTTGCCGCCGTTGCGCCCGCCGAGCGGCGCGTTTGGGACCTCCGCTTCCGCCGGCTTCCGGACGGCTGGCGCCTGGTGGATATAGCGCCAGCCGAGTGAGGGAACCGAAAACCGTTGTGCTACAATACATTTCCAGGAACGCCGATCAGTGACCGGAATCTCCGACCGCTACGACCCGACTCAGGTGGAGCCGCGCTGGTACCGTCTCTGGGAGGAGCGCGGTCACTTTCACGCCGATCCCGCCTCGCCGAAAAAGCCCTACTCGATCGTGATCCCGCCGCCCAACGTCACCGGCTCGCTTCACATGGGTCACGCCCTCAACAACACGCTTCAGGACATCTTGATCCGCTGGAAGCGCATGGAGGGGTTCAACGTCCTCTGGATGCCGGGCACCGATCACGCCGGCATCGCCACCCAGAATGTGGTGGAACGGCAACTCGCCGAGGAGGGGAAAACCAAAGAGGACCTGGGGCGAGAGGCGTTCATCCGGCGGGTGTGGGAGTGGAAGGAGCGGTCGGGCGGGGTCATCATCCACCAGCTCAAGCGTCTCGGCTGCTCCTGCGACTGGCCGCGGGAGCGCTTCACCATGGACCCCGGCCTCTCCCGAGCCGTCCGGGAGGTCTTCGTCCGCCTCTGGGAGGAAGGGTTCATCTACCAGGGTGACTACATCGTCAACTGGTGCCCCCGCTGCCGGACCGCGCTTTCGGACCTCGAGGTGGAATACGAGGAGCGCGACGCGCAGCTCTACTACATCAAGTACGGCCCGCTCACGCTGGCCACGGTGCGGCCGGAAACCAAGCTGGGCGACACGGCCCTCGCGGTCCACCCGAAGGACAAGCGCTACGCCAGGTACGTGGGCTCGACCCTGACCATCACGTCGGTGGAGGGGCCGATCACCATGCGGGTGGTGGCGGATGCCGCCGTGGATCCGAAGTTCGGCACCGGGGTGGTCAAGGTCACTCCCGCTCACGACCCCGCCGACTTCGAGATCGGCCTGCGCCACGGGCTGGAGGCCCGCCAGGTCATCGGCTTTGACGGCCGGATGAACCAGCGGGCCGGGAAGTACGCGGGGCTGGATCGGTTCGAGTGTCGGGCGAAGATCGTCGAGGACATGGAACGACTGGGGTTGATCGAGAAGATCGAACCGTATCACCATCGGGTGGGGGTGTGCTACCGGTGCAAGACGGTCGTCGAACCGCTGGTCTCGAAACAATGGTTCGTCAGGACCAAGCCGCTGGCCGAACCCGCGATCAAAGCGGTTCGCGAAGGGCGGACCCGGATCATTCCGCGGGGCTGGACCAAGACCTATCACGCCTGGATGGAGAACATCAGGGACTGGTGCATTTCCCGCCAGATCTGGTGGGGCCACCGGCTCCCGGTCTGGTACTGCGACGCCTGCCAGGCCACCCACGTGTCCCGCGTCGATCTCGCCCGGTGCCCGACCTGCGCGGGACCGCTCCGGCAGGAGACGGACGTGCTGGACACCTGGTTCTCGTCGGCGCTCTGGCCGTTCTCGACCCTCGGCTGGCCCGAGGAGACGCCCGAACTCCGAACCTTCTACCCCACCTCCTGCCTGGTCACGGGCTTCGACATCCTGTTCTTCTGGGTGGCCCGGATGAGCATGCTGGGGCTCCGGTTCATGGGTGACGTTCCGTTCCGCGACGTGTACATCCACGCCCTCGTGCGCGACGCCGAAGGGCAGAAGATGTCCAAATCGAAGGGGAACGTCATCGACCCGTTGATGGTCATGGACAAGTACGGTACGGACGCGTTCCGCTTCACCCTGGCGGCCCTGGCCGCTCAGGGCCGCGACATCCGCCTCTCGGAGGAACGGGTGGAAGGGTACCGGAACTTCGCCAACAAGATCTGGAACGCCGCGCGTTTCGTCCTGACCAACCTGGAGGGGTACGATCCGCGTGCCGCGAAGAAGGCCTCCCCGACGCTGGCCGACAGGTGGATCCGGAGCCGGCTGGCCCGCACGGTGGACACGGTGCGCCGCTCGCTGGCCGCCTACCGTTTCAACGATGCGGCGAGCGCCGTCTACCAGTTCCTCTGGCACGAGTTTTGCGACTGGTACCTCGAGTGCTCGAAGCTCACGCTCTACAGGAGCGAGGATCCCGCCGCCCGGGCCCATACCCGGCGGACGCTCGCCGAAGTCCTCGAAGCGACCCTGCGCCTGCTCCATCCCTTCATGCCGTTCATCACCGAAGAGATCTGGCAGCGTCTCGCGCCGGTCCTGAGCCAGGGGCAGGCCGACGGCTCCATTATGATCGCCCGGTTTCCCAGGGGTTCCCGCAAGCATCTGGACCCGGACGCCGAGCGGGACATGGCGCTCTTCATGGAAATCGTCACCGCCATCCGGAACATCCGGGGGGAGATGCGGATCCCGCCGTCCGTGACCCTGACGGCCATTCTCAGACCCGCCGGCCAAGATGTGGCTGAGAGACTGGAACACCAGATGGCGCAGATCCGCGCCCTGGCTCGGGCCGAGGTCACGCTGGATCCTGCCGCTGTGCGCCCCCCGGCTTCGGCCATGGCTCTGGCAGGGGAGGTTGAGTGTTACATCCCCCTCGGGGGAGCGGTGGATCTGGAAGCGGAGCGCCAGCGCCTTGCCAAGGAGATCCGGAAGGCGGACGACGAGATCGCCTTCCTCAAGGGGAAGCTTTCCCGGTCCGAGTACCGCGCCAAGGCCCCTGCCGAGGTGGTGGAGCGGGACGAGCGGCGCCTCGCCGAGCAGGAGGCCATTCGGGCCAAGCTCGAAGAAAGCCTCGGACGGATCCATGACTCTTCGCCCGTTTGATCACGCGCTCCTCGACCACTCCGCCTACCCACGCCTGGCGACCCGCCTTCCCATCGGGATCATGGGCCGGACCTTCTATCCCTTCCGCTCTGTTGACTCCACACAGAATCTCGCCAGGGAGCTTGCGGCCGACGGCGCTCCCGAGGGGACCGTGGTGGTGGCCGACCACCAGACCCAGGGGCGAGGACGGGCAGGGCGAAGCTGGCTTGCCGAGCCCGGAGCCAACCTTCTGGTGTCGGTCCTGTTCCGTCCTCCGATCCCCGTCGCGCGCACCCCGCAGCTCTCCCTCCTGGTGGCTACCGCCTCGCGCGAGGCCATCGAGGCCCAGACCGGCCTGCCGCTCCGAATCCGATGGCCCAATGACCTGATGCTCGGCGGGAGGAAAGTGGCGGGGATTCTGACCGAGGCGGCCTCGGGCGGTCAGGGGCTCCTCCACGTGGTGGCCGGCATCGGGCTCAACGTGAACCAAACCGCGTTCCATGAGGAGATCCGCGAGCGCGCGACCTCCCTGGCGCTGGCCACCGGCTCCCCTCTGGAGAGAGAACCGCTTCTGGAGGCGCTCCTCGCGGCGCTGAACCGCTGGTACGCGGCCTACCTCGAGACCGGCTTCGGCCCCGTGCGCTCCGCCTGGCGCCGGAACTCGGCGACCCTGGGGGAGTGGGTGGCGAGCGGGCCGGAGATCGCGGGCACCGCGGTGGATCTGGACGCGGACGGCGCCCTCGTGGTGAGCACCGCCTCCGGGGTCCTGAAACGGGTCGTCGCGGGAGAGATTCAGTAAGGAGGAACCGATGCTGCTCGTCATGGATGTCGGCAACACCAACACGGTGCTCGGGATCTACGACGGCGCCCGCCTCATCGCGAACTGGCGCCTCACCAGCCGGCGGGAGCAGACGTCGGACGAATACGGGGTCTTTATTCAGACGCTCCTCGAGACCCGCGGCATCGAGCCCTCGGCGATCACTGCCGTTTGCATCTCCACCGTCGTGCCTCCGGTCCTCCAGGCCCTGGAAGAGATGTGCGTGAAGTATTGGGGCATCCATCCCTTCGTGGTGGAGCCCGGGGTCAACGTGTCCATGCCCGTCTTGCTGGAAAACCCGAGAGAGGTGGGATCAGATCGGATCGTGAACGCGGTGGGGGCCGTGGCGCTCTACGGGACCCCCCTGATCATCGTGGACTTCGGCACGGCCACCACCTTCGACTGCATTTCGCCACGGGGGGAGTTCCTCGGCGGCGCCATCACCCCGGGGATCATTACGGCGGCCGAAGCCCTCTTCAGCAAGGCGGCCCGCCTCTTCAGAGTCGAAATCGTCCGTCCCAAGGAGGTGATCGGCCGGAGCACCGCGTCGGCGATCCAGTCCGGGCTCCTCTACGGCTACGCCGCTCTCGTGGACGGCATGGTGGAACGGATCCGGGCGGAGATGGAAGGGAATCCCGTGGTGGTCGCCACGGGGGGCCTGGCCGGCCTGATCCATGAAGTCTCCAGAGCCATCCAGCATGTGAACCCGGACCTCACCCTGGAGGGGCTCCGCCTCATCTATGAACGGGCGCACCTCACACCAGCTAATCCGGGCTCCGGCCCTTGACAGGCCCCCGGCCGGCCCGGTATACTACCTCAAAATCTAGTAGCGTTTCGGCCGGCTATCACTATATAGAGGGGTTTTTGGCCCGGGGGAAGGAGGGGGAGAGCCATGGGCATGTGGGTGGGGCGAGGGCGGAAAGCCAGAATTGCCTACGGGTTTGACGACATCGCGCTCGTGCCTGGGGGGGTAACCGTCAACCCGAACGAGGTCGATATCTCCTGGGAGCTCTGCGGCCGGCGCTTCGAAATCCCGATCATCGCCGCCGCCATGGACGGCGTGGTCGATCCCAAGTTCGCCATCGAGATGGGCCGGCTGGGCGGCATGGCCGTCCTGAACCTCGAAGGGGTCCAGAGCCGGTACGAACACCCCGAGGAGGTGCTGGAGCGGATCATTTCGGCGAGCCTGGAGGAGGCCACGCGGATCATCCAGTCCATCTACGCCGCGCCCATCAAGGAGGAGCTGATCCACAAGCGAATCACGGAGATCAAGAAGGGCGGCGGCCCAGCCGTGGTTTCCTCGATCCCCCAGCGCGCCGAGCGCTTTGCCAAGATCGCCGAGGAGGCCGGGGCGGACATCTTCGTGGTCCAGTCCACCGTCACCACAGCCCGCCACATCGCCACCGAGTACACGCCGCTCGATTTCAGACGTCTCAAGAAGCACCTCTCGATCCCGCTCATCGTCGGCAACTGCGTCACCTACGAGGCGTGTCTGGAGCTCATGGAGTGCGGCGTGGACGCGTTGCTGATCGGGGTCGGGCCGGGCGCCGCCTGCACCAGCCGCGAGGTGCTCGGGCTGGGCGTGCCCCAGGTGACAGCCACGGCAGATTCGGCGGCGGCGCGGGATTTCTTTTACAAGCAGACCGGTCGGTACGTGCCCATTATCACTGACGGCGGGATGACCACGGGCGGCGACATCTGCAAGGCCCTGGCCTGCGGTGCCGACGCCGTGATGATCGGCTCGGCCTTCGCCCGGACGCTGGAGGCGCCCGGCCGCGGCTACCACTGGGGGATGGCGACCCCCCACCAGAACCTCCCCCGCGGCACCCGTATCCGGGTGGGAGTGATGGGTTCGCTGGAGCAGGTCCTCTTCGGTCCGGCCTTCACCGAAGACGGCACCCTCAACTTGGTCGGCGCCATCCGGACCTGCATGGGCTCCGTTGGGGCCAGGAACATCCGCCAGCTCCAGCTGACCGAGCTCATCATCGCTCCGGCCATCAAGACCGAGGGCAAAGTCTTCCAGCGCGCCCAGAAACTGGGGCAACCCAAGTAGTGATCCGAGGGGGGGAATGCCTCCCTCCCTGACGTGTTGCTGGCGCGTCGGACACAGCCGTCCGACGATCTCTTCCAAGAATGGATAAGCTCGCGGTCCTGGATTTCGGCTCCCAGTACACTCAGCTGATCGCCCGTCGCATCCGCGACGCGCACGTCTATTCCGAGATCCTTCCCTGCACCCATCCCGTGGAGGAGATCCTCAAGGGCGGCTACAGGGGGATCATCCTCTCCGGCGGTCCGGCGAGCGTCTATGAAGACGGGGCGCCGCTTCCGCCCAGGGAGCTCTTCGAGGCCGGGATCCCGGTGCTGGGGATCTGCTACGGGATGCAGGCGATGGGGTATCTCCTCGGCGGGCACGTGATCCCGGCCGAGCGGCGGGAGTACGGCGCGGCGGAGCTGACGATCGAGGGGAGCGAAGGGCTTTTTGACGGCGTGACTCCGGAACGGGGGAACCGCATCACCGTCTGGATGAGCCACGGCGACACCGTCATGAAGCCGCCCAGGGGCTTCGTCCGGATCGCCACCACGGAGAACTGCCCGGTGGCCGCCATGGCGGACCCGGGCCGCAAGCTCTACGCGGTGCAGTTTCACCCCGAAGTGGCCCACACCCCCCAGGGACGAACGATTCTTCAGAACTTTCTGGCGCTGTGCGAGGCCAACCCCACCTGGTCCATGGCCTCTTTCATCGATTCGACGGTCGAGGAGATTCGCACGACCGTAGGAACGGACCGGGTGCTCTGCGCGCTCTCCGGAGGGGTGGATTCGTCGGTGGTGGCGGTGCTCGTTCATCGGGCGGTTGGGGATCAGCTGACCTGCGTCTTCGTGGATAACGGGCTCCTGCGAAAGGGGGAAGCCGCCTCGGTCGTTCACACGTTCAGGGACAGCTTCAAGATCAACCTGATCCACGTAGACGGGCGCCGGCGATTCCTGGACCAGCTCCGTGGCGTCACGGATCCCGAGTTGAAGCGCAAGCGCATCGGCGCGGAGTTCATCGCCGTGTTCGAAGAGGAGGCCGTGCGGCTGGGGGAGATCCCCTGGCTCGCGCAGGGGACTCTCTACCCTGACGTCATCGAGTCGGTCTCGTCCAAGGGACCGTCGGCGGTCATCAAGACGCATCACAACGTGGGCGGCCTTCCGGCGTCCATGCAGTTCAGGTTGCTGGAGCCGCTCAGGGAACTCTTCAAGGACGAGGTCAGGCAGCTGGGCGAGCTGCTGGGGCTCCCCCCCGAGATTGTCTGGCGGCAGCCGTTCCCCGGACCCGGGCTGGCGATCCGAGTCCTCGGCGAGGTCACCGAGGAGCGGCTCACGCTCCTCCGCGAGGCGGATGCCGTGGTCCAGGAGGAGGTGAAGAAGGCCGGCCTCGGGCGAGAGCTGTGGCAGGCCTTCGCCGTGTTGCTTCCCGTCAAGACCGTAGGCGTCATGGGGGATTTTCGAACCTACGCCCAGGTCATCGCCCTTCGCGCCGTCATGAGCCAGGACGCCATGACCGCCGATTGGGCGCGTCTCCCGTACGAGCTGCTCGGCAGAATCTCGAGCCGCATCATCAACGAGGTGAAGGGGGTGAACCGCGTCGTCTTCGACATCTCCTCCAAGCCCCCGAGCACCATCGAGTGGGAGTAGGCCAATCGGGATCACAACCCGGCGATCCCCTGTGAGAGGGGCCCATGCGCGAACACGCTGACTTCGTCCACCTCCACGTCCACTCCGAGTACAGCCTGCTCGACGGAGCGGCCCACCTGGAGAAGCTGGTCGCCCGGGCCAAGGAGCTCCGCTTTCCCGCCATCGCCCTCACCGACCACGGCAATCTCTTCGGCGCCATCGACTTCTACCTGGCCTGCCAGAAAGCCGGAGTGAAGCCCATTCTCGGCTGCGAGCTCTATGTGAGCCCCGGGAGCCGCATTGAGAAGTCGAACGTGGACGGCTCCTACGAGGGGGCCAACCACTTGACCGTGCTGGCCCGAACCACGCAGGGGTACAGGAACCTCATCAAGCTCGTTTCCAAAGGGTTCCTTGACGGGTTCTACTACAAGCCCCGTGTGGACAAGGAGCTGTTAGCCCAGCACGCCGACGGCCTTCTGGTCCTCTCCGGATGCCTGAACTCCGAGGTCTCCCGGCTGCTTCTCCAGGGCGACCTGGACAAGGCGCGGCAGGCGGCCGGGTGGTACCAGGAGGTGTTCGGCAAGGAGTTCTACTTCCTGGAGATCCAGTCTCACGGCCTCGATCAGCAGCGAGAGGCCACCCAGGGGGCGCTCCGGATCGGCAAAGCCCTGGACATTCCCATTACCGGCACCAACGACGCCCACTACCTGGAGGCGATGCACGCGCGGGCTCACGAGGTGCTCCTCTGCATCCAGACCGGAACCACGGTCAAGGATCCGAACCGCTGGCGATTTGCCTCCGACCAGTTCTATTTGAAATCCGCCGAGGAGATGCGGCAGGTGTTCGCGGACATTCCTGACGCAACCAAAAACACCCTGGCGGTGGCCGAGCGTTGCAACCTCGACCTGACCTTCGGCCAGTTCCATCTCCCGCAGTACCTGGTCCCGGCCGGCTTCACCCAGGAAAGTTACCTGGAGCACCTGGCCTGGGAGGGTCTGAGACGGCGCTACGGCCCGGCGCTGCCGGAGGCCGTGGCCGAACGGCTGGTTCAGGAGCTAGCCACCATCACAAAAATGGGCTTCGCCAGCTACTTCCTGGTGGTGTGGGACTTCATCCGCTACGCGAAAGAGCAGGGGATCGCCGTGGGGCCCGGGCGGGGGTCGTCCGCCGGCTCGCTGGTGGCGTACTCGCTCGGGATTACCAACGTCGATCCGATCCGTTACGGGCTTCTGTTCGAGCGCTTTCTGAACCCCGAGCGGATCACGATGCCCGACATGGACATCGACTTTTCCGACGACCGGCGGGACGAGGTCATCGAGTACGTGGCGCGGAAATACGGCAGGGAGAACGTGGCCCAGATCATCACCTTCGGAACCATGGGGGCCAAGGCGGTGATCCGGGATGTGGGCCGCGTGCTCGGGATGCCCTACAACGAGGTGGACCGGCTCGCCAAGCTTGTTCCGAACATCCTGAACATCACCCTGGACGACGCGCTTTCAAAATCCCCCCCGCTGGCTGAGGCAGTGCGCAGCCGGCCGGACGTGGGCGAGCTCTGGGAGGTCGCCAAATCCCTGGAGGGGATGACACGACACGCTTCCACTCACGCCGCCGGCGTGGTGATCTCGGACGAGCCGCTCACGGAGCACATCCCGCTCTACAAGGATCCGAAACGGCCGGAGCTGATCACCGGCTACCCCATGGGGCCGATCGAGAAGATCGGCCTTCTCAAAATGGATTTCCTGGGGCTCAGGACCCTGACGGTCATCGCCAACACGATCAAGCTGGTCGCGGAATCGCGCGCGGTCACGCTCGACATAGACACGATCCCCCTCGACGATGCGCGGGCCTACCAGCTCCTCTCTGAGGCGAGAACCTTCGGGGTCTTCCAGCTGGAATCCTCGGGGATGCGGGATGCGCTCCGGAGTCTCCGGCCCGAGCGCCTGGAGGATGTGATCGCCATGGTGGCCCTGTACCGCCCGGGCCCCATGGAGATGCTCCCGGACTTCATCAACCGGAAGCACGGGAGAGCCAAGCTGACCTACGAGCACCCGCTCATGGAAAAGTACCTCCACGAGACCCACGGCATCATGGTCTACCAGGAACAGGTCATGCAGATCGCCTCTGAGATGGCCGGCTTCAGCATGGGGGAGGCCGACATTCTCCGGCGGGCCATGGGCAAGAAGGATCGGGAGATGATGGCTCAGCAGCGAGCCAAGTTCGTCCAGGGCGCCAAAGCCCGGGACGTTTCCGAGAAAAAGGCCGAGAAGATTTTCGACCTCATGGCGCCCTTCGCCGGCTACGCCTTCAACAAGTGCCTGACCGGCGACACGCAGATCGAAATGGCCGACGGCACCCAGAAGCCCGTTGCCGAGGTGAGCGCCGGCAACTTAGTGCTGACCAAGGATGGCCCTTTCAGGGCTCTCGGCGTCCGACCGAGCGGAGTCCGACGGGTCGGCCAGCTTCTGCTCGCCAACGGCATGACCGTACGCTGTACCCCTGATCATCCGGTCTTTACCCAGCGCGGCTGGGTAAACGCGGAGGACCTCACCAGAGATGACTTCGTGGCTGTCGCGCGAGAGCTCCCGTGTGGGTCTCGGACGGTACCCGAGCATCTTCCGGGCCTCCTCGGCTATGCACTCTCTGAAGGAAGCCTGGGATACGACAGCCATTTGTATCTTTACTCCACCGGTCCGGATGAGATCGAGGATATGCGGCGGATCCTATCGGCCTTCACGAACACGGCGACCCGGATTGAGCATCGGACTGACAGTAAAACGCGGTCGATCCGCCCCGTCCGACTAGACCGGAAGGCCCCATCCGGGGCTGTGGAGTTTCTCTTCAAAGAGTGCGGGCTCCAGGGAAAAGGCGCGTTGGCCAAGCGGGTGCCGCCCATCGTCGATGGGTGGAATCGGACGGCCATTGCGGTTCTCGTGGGGAAACTGTTTCAAGGCGATGGATGCATTCATGTAAAAACGCGATCCATTTTTTATGCTACGTCGTCGGTGGCCCTGGCCAAGGACGTGCGCCGGCTCCTCCTGAAGCTCGGCATCCTCTCCACGATCCATCGAAAGACGTTTGCCTACCGGGGAGAGCGCCGGGTGGGCTATACGGTGAACCTCCTGGGGGGCCGCTCGGCGTACGCCCGATTTCAGAATCTCGTGGGACCCCATCTCGTCGGCAAGCGACGGGTAGCGCTCGCCACGCTGGTGGCGTCCTACCGGGGCATGAAAGCGCTGCTCGCGCGTGGCACCGTAGACGTGCTCCCCGAGTCGCTCTGTCAGGAACCGCTCCGAGAGGCGGTCCGAAAGCACTACCCGAGCCTCAAGGCTGGATGCCGGGCGCTCGGGATCGCGTACCGACTCCTGTTCACCGATGGACGGAAACGGGGAATCCGGCGGGATACGCTCAAGTATCTGGCCGACCGCCTCGATTCCCCCCAGCTTCAAGCGCTCGCCGAGTCCGCCATCGGCTGGTCGAGGCCGCGCGGGTTCGTCCTGGAGGGTTCGGAGCCAACCTACGACTTCGAGGTCCCGGGGGCCAGGAACTTTATCGCCAACGGCATTGTCGTCCATAACTCGCACGCGGCGGCGTACGCCCTCGTGGCGTACCAGACCGCCTTCCTCAAGGCCAACTACCCGGTGGAGTTCATGGCCGCTCTCCTCACCTCGGAAATGGGGGACACGGACAAGATCGTCAAGTACATCGAGGAATGCCGGACGATGGGGATCCAGGTCCTCCCTCCCGACGTGAACCTGTCCGGAGTCCAATTCAGCGTTGTTGGGGAGACGATCCGCTTCGGCCTGGCGGCCATCAAGAACGTGGGAGAGGCCGCCATCCAGTCCATCCTGGAGACCCGAAAGGAGAAGGGAGCGTTCGTTTCGCTCTCCGACTTCTGCCGGCGGGTGGACCTCCGCCTCGTCAATCGGCGGGTCATCGAGAGCCTCATCAAGGCCGGAGCCTTCGACTCTCTCGGGGTGACACGCGGGCGCCTCCTCGCCTCTTTGGACGAGGCGATGGAAGCCGGCCAGCGCCACCAGCGGGACCGTGTGCAGGGGCAGGCGTCGCTGTTTGATTTGACCAGCGACGGCGACGGGCGCGGCGAAGCCCGGGGGCCCGTCGCTGATCAAACAGAGGCGGAGCCTCCGGTGCTGGAGTGGGAATCCGATCAGCTCCTCGCCTACGAGAAAGAAGTGCTCGGCTTTTACCTCTCGGGGCACCCATTGGCCCGCCTCGCTCCCACCGCCGAGCGGCTCGGCGCGGTCCCGATCGGCCAGCTCGCCGCCAAGAGCGACGGCTCGCGCGTCGTCCTCTTCGGCCAGGTTACCGCCCTGAAAGAAATCTCCACGAAGAGCGGCGACCGGATGGCCTTCGCCACGCTGGAGGACATGGGCGGGAGCGTAGAGGTGACGGTCTTCCCCGAGCCGTTCAGACTCGGGGGGGCTTACCTCCGCTCAGGCCAGCCGATCCTGGTGCGCGGGCGAGTGGACGGGGCGGAAGAGGGGAGAAAGGTGCTGGCGGAAGAGATCAGGCCTCTGGAGAGCGCCGAGGGCGCGTCTACTCCACCCGCGAGGTCGCCCGCTGTCGATCCATTCGAGCAGGAGCTCGCGGCCAAGACGTGTCGGATCCTGGCCTCCGGCTCTGGCGCCGTCAGGGAGCTCTTCCAGTCGATCAAGGAAGTTTGCGACGAGCATCGGGGAAAGGTCCCGCTGTTCGTCCACCTGCTCTTCCCGGAACGGGAGATCGTGATTCGGGCAAGGGCGCTCTCCGTCCGTCCCACCGCGGACCTCGTGGCGAAAGTGGAGGCGCTCCTGGGGCAGGGAAGTATACTCGTCGAATATGCCGAACGGGCTTGAGTTCGAGAAACCGCTTCTCGAGCTGGAAGCGAAAATCGCCGAGCTCCGGGCGTCCGCCGACCCGCTGCCGGCCCGGGACGAGATCTCCCGCCTGGAAGAACGGCTACGCCGGCTTCAAGAAAAAGTCTACGCCAACCTGACTCCCTGGCAGCGCGCCCAGCTTGCCCGCCATCCCAAGCGCCCTCACACCCTGGATCTCATCAAGCTCCTCATGGAGGACTTCATCGAGCTGCACGGCGACCGCCTCTACGGCGACGACAAGGCGCTGGTGGGAGGGCTGGCGCGCTTCGACGGGCAGTCTGTGGTCGTCGTGGGCCAGCAGAAAGGCCGGGATACGCGTGAGAATATCCAGCGAAACTTCGGGATGCCGCACCCGGAGGGGTATCGGAAGGCGCTCCGCCTGATGAAGTTCGCCGAGAAATTTGGCAAGCCGCTGTTTACCTTCATTGACACCCCCGGGGCTTATCCGGGCATCGGCGCCGAAGAACGGGGGCAGGCGGAGGCGATCGCCCGGAACCTCCGGGAGATGGCAGCCCTCCGGATCCCGATCGTCGCGGTCGTGACCGGGGAGGGAGGGAGCGGCGGGGCGCTGGCCATCGGCGTCGGGGACCGAGTGCTGATGCTGGAGCACGCGATCTACTCGGTCATCTCTCCCGAGGGATGCGCGGCCATTCTCTGGGGGGATGCGTCGAAAGCGCCGGAGGCGGCGGAACTGCTCCGCCTGACCGCTCCCGACCTGCTGCGCCTCGGCATTATCGACGAGATCATCCCCGAGCCTGTTGGCGGCGCCCATCGCAACTGGGAGGAAACCGCGATGCATCTGCGCCGGGCGGTGCGCGACCACCTCCGGGCGCTCAAGTCCAAGTCTCCAGACGAGCTGCTCCGGGAGCGCTACGAGAAGTTCAGGCGGATGGGCGTCTTCGAGGAGGTCGCGTAACGTCGCCCCCTCACCCTCCCCTCTCCCCCTCGAAGGGGGAGAGGATTAAGGTGAGGGGGCGATTACTTTGAGCCGACGAGGGCCAGGGCAGTGTCCTCGTCGGTCACGAGGACGTTCATGAAGCGCCCCTTGAGGGCTCCGCGGATCGCTCCCAGCTTCTGCCGGCCCCCTGCCACCGCGATCACGTACTTGCCGTAAGCCTGGGAGAGCGCCCTTAGCCGGTCCGCCGTGACGCAAAGCACCCGTTGGGTTAGGAAGCGTAGTTCCTTTCGATCTATCACCTGCCCGGCAGCGTCGAACGGCTGATAGTTAATTTCGCCAACTGCCCCGAGCTTCTTCAGCTTCTCTACGCTCACGCCATGCGATTCAGCTAGAGAGCAAAAGCCCGGGGTCTGCTCGCCGATCATTCCGATCCCCACCAGCGCGATGTCCACGGCCTGGGCCGCCTCGAAGATGCGGCGGACCTCCGGGTCCCGGAGTAGCCGCCGGCGCTCGCGCAGGCTCTCCGCCAGCGAGGTGGCTCGCTGGACGGGAAGGGCGTAGGCCACCACATGGGGGCGGTACTTGACTGCCATCATCCCCACCAGTGTATTGGGGAACAGATCCACCTGCTTCAGCATCGATTCGCCCGAAAGCGGGTAGAGGGCTAAATCCTTAAACCGCCGCTCACGCAGGTGGCGGATGGTATGATAGAGCGTAAACCCGCAGGAAAGCCCCACCTGAATCCCATTGGCGGCCACTTTCTCGAAGTAGGCAGCCGCTGCCGCCCCTAGCTCTCCCTTGATCTCGCTCCGGCCCCCCGCGGGGACCACCACCGCGTCGCGGAGCCCAAAGCGCTCCACCAACACGGCTGAAAGCCGGGGGTTCTGCGGCAGGTCCAACTCCACCCTGAAGAGCCCCTGATCGAAGGCGCGCTTGAGGAGCCGCGAGACCTTCGACGAGGAGAGCCCCAGGGCTTTGGCGATCTCCTTCTGGTGCTTCTGCTGATGATAGTAGAGCTCCAGGCATTGAACCATCTGCCTGAGCTCCGTGGCGCTTCCGAGATCGCGGCTCGCCATCTGTGAAAAAAAATTCACATCATAAAACTTTTTGCTTGACACCAGGAATTCTATCGCATTATGGTGGATGTTGTCACCAAAAAACTTTCGCCTGCCCAAAAGGAGGCAACCCATGGCGAACCAGAAGCGATACGGACCCGGGAACGGCGGCGCATGGCTCTCGCTGGCCGACTACCACCAATCCAAGGACAACCTGGAGGGGCTCCCGCAGACCACGGCCGCGCAGATTCCCGTCACCAACACGCCGAACATCTTCTCCTACAAGTCGTACGTCTTTGCCAAGAAGCCCGAGCTGGTCCGCCGGTTCATCAAGGCCACCAAGGCCGACGTGGGGGGCGTGGGCGGCCACGTCGTGGCCGCGGACGAGGTCAAGTCGGCCATTGCCAAGTTCGTCCTCGAAAACAACTCGTTCCAGGGCGAGCTGATCTTCTCGTCGCTGATAGTGACGCACACCGGGGACGATGTGGCCGTGACCGGGATCATGCATGATGAGATCCCGATGCCGGTCGTGGACGAGCTCCTGTGGGACGCGTTTCACGTGGGCGCCGATAAGGCCGCCGAGCTGGGGCTGTACGGCCCGGGGCAGGACCTGGTGGCTGACGCGTTCACCGGAAACCTTCGGGGCACCGGTCCGGCCACGGTGGTGCTGCCGCTTCCGGTGCGCCCGGACAACCCGTCCCAGACCGTCCTCCTCTCCTTTGCCGACAAGACCGAACCCATGGCGTTCAACTACTACGCCACCGGCGCCTACCTCCTGCCGCGCTTCAACTCAGGGCTGGTCATCGCCGCCTCCAAGATGAAGCGGGGTTACATCATGGAGATCGTGGACCTGGACACCAAAGCGCAGGCTATCGAGGCCGGCGCTCACCCGCGGGACCAGCGGGGGCTGGACGTGAAAATGGAGGAGCTGGCCAAGGGGCTCCAGGAGAAGGTGATCAGCCTCCGCGCGCCGGAGGATCTCTACGACATCGAGGGGCTCTGCCGCTCCTCACGCTTCGTCGTCGCCCGGATCTGGAGCCGGAACGAAAAAGGGGAGAAGGACACGCTGGGCTACGTGGTCTCGGCCGAGCGGCTCCACAACATCAAAACCAAGAAGGGATTCACTTACGGAGGGAAAGACGACCCGGTGCTCGTGGCGTTCGCCCAGGGAGACTGGCCGGCTCCGGGAGAGATCACCTCGCCCTGGGCCGCATGCCCCTTGGTAGCCGGGGACTGCCGGGGCAGCCACTACCTCCACATCCTGCCCGTGCCGATCAACTGGCAGACCTCCTACTGGTCAGGACCCATCCTCTCCGCCGTGACCCTCTCGGTGAACATCCACACCGGGCGCATCGGGGCCATCTCGGACCAATTCGCGCTGGGGACGCCGTGGGATTACGTCAGGCAGCGCGCCTCGGAGCTGGCGGTCCAGTTCAGGACGGCTCACGGGATCAAGCAACCGGCCACCCTCCACGAGGACGAGCTGGAGTACCAGGAGGGGTGGAAGGAACGGCGGGCGCGGCTCGAGCAGCGGTTCGAGGTGAAGCCCCCCCTCGTGTGGGACGGCGACGGGAAGAACGCGGAAGTTCACGCAGAGAGGCTCTTGAGCCGGTCATAAGCCGAGCGTCCGGGCGCGCTTGGGCCGTTTGGCACAGAAGTTCCCGTCTGGGCAGTGTATAGATTTGCCCTTGCGCGCCTCACGAGTTGACAACCCCCGGAAACCGATGCTAAGGTGAAATCAA
>CAYJUC010000025.1:0-1972 GCA_964372605.1 uncultured bacterium
CGCTCCTCGAGCTCCTTGATCGAGCGGGGGAAGCTGTGGTCCCAGTGCGGGTAGTCGGAGGCGTACATGATCTGGTTCTCCCCCACGAGCCGGACGGCCTCGGGAAGGAGCGGTTCCTCGGACTCGCAGGAAAAGTAGATGGACCCGCCGGTGATGTACTCGCTGGGCTTCCGCTTGAGCGCCCGGGCCTCCGTCGCCCCGCGCTTTTCGTACTCCTCGTCCATGCGCCACATCCAGTAGGGGACCCAGCTCACCCCCGCCTCGAGAAACGCCAGCCGGAGGCCGGGAAATCGCTCGGGGATCCCCTCAAAGACAATGGAGGTGAGTTGGCGCATCTGGCCGAAGGGGTGCGAGACGGTGTGCGCCTGGATGAACTTGGGGAAGAGGTCAACGCCGGCTCCACCCAGATGGGATCCGGTGGCGTGAACGGCCAGCGGAGTGTCGAGCCGTTGGGCTTCCTCGTAGACGGGCAGGAAGCGGGAATCGCCGAGGAGATGGCTTCCGTCGGCGGTCAGCATCGCGCCCGAGAGCCCCAGCTCCTTTACAGCCCGCCGCAGCTCTGCCGCGGCCTCCTGAGGCGCCTGGACCGGGAGGAGCGCCACGGCCTTGAGTCGCGGGCTCACGCGGATGAACTCCTCGTGGAGGAAGCTGTTGTAGGCGCGGCAGAGTGCCACCGCCCACTCTGCGTCCTTCACGAAGCCGATGAAGAGCCCCAGGGTGGGGTAGAGTACGGTAGTCTCCAGGCCGCTCTCATCCATCGCCTCGAGCCAGGACTTGGCGTCGCTGGCCCACTGTCCCAGGGTTCCAAGGAGCCGCCGGTCCCATCCGTCCGACGGATAGAGAGAGAAGTTGGCGAGGGGGCGCCGCCGGAACGGCTCCTCCAGGTACTTGGCGATCTGCTCGTTGGTCTCGGTCACATGGCCGTCCGCATCGATCACCGGGAGTTTCGTCATGGCGCGTTCCCTCCTGTCCCGAGGTTGAGGAGCCGGGCCCGCCAGCGGGGCACGGCCTTTGGATTCACCACGTGCTCCGGCACCTCTCCGTTCAAGGCCGTCAGAATGGACTTGAGCGCCAGGTCGAGATTCGCCCGGCGTCCTGCTTCGCTATGGCTCACGTTGTGGGGGGTCAGGATCACCCGCTCCGGGTCCAGCGAGCGGAGCCGGCTTCCGAGCGGGAGCGGCTCCTCCTCGAAGGTGTCCAGCGCCGCGCCCGCGATCCACCCGTCCTCCACGGCCCTGGCCAGCGCCGCCTCGTCCACCAGCTCGCCCCGCGCCGTGTTCACGAGGAAAGCGGTGGGCTTCATCGCCTTGAGCTCCGGCTCGCCGATCATCCCGCGAGTCTCATGGGTGAGGACGGCGTGGAGGCTCACAATGTCCGATTCGGCCAGAAGTGTGCCGAGATCCACCAGCGTCACGTTGAGCGCCCGGGCGCGCTCACGCGAGGCGTACGGGTCATGGGCCAGGAGCCGCGCCTCCCACGGTCCCAGACGCCGGGCCACGTGAGCGCCAACCCGGCCGAGCCCCACCAGCCCCACGGTCTTCCCCCACAGGAGAAAGCCGCGATCCTGCCGCTGGCCCCACTCACCCCGGCGCAGCTTGGCCTCGTTGTGCATGACGCGCTTCAGGAGCATGAGGCTGAGCCCGATCGTGGCCTCGGCCACCGCGATGAAGTTCTGGGGCGTGGGAGAGTTGGCCACCAGCACTCCCAGCTCGGTGGCGGCGGCCACGTCGATCCTGTCGGTGCCGATGAACGGCACCACCACGAGCCTGAGCCGTAGGGCCAGCTCCATCACCCCCCGGGTGATCGTGTCCAGGGAGGCGAGGATGACGTCGGCGTCGCGCCCTACTTCGATCAGCTCCTCCTCGGTGTACGGCTTCCGCCCGGGCAGATCCATGGGCCGGCCCACGATCAGCTCGTGGCCGGCCTCCGTGAGGGGCGCCAGCTCCTCGATGGGGCCCATGGGCCCGGTGAC
>CAYJUC010000025.1:2072-10440 GCA_964372605.1 uncultured bacterium
GGCCGGCCTCCGTGAGGGGCGCCAGCTCCTCGATGGGGCCCATGGGCCCGGTGACGAAGATCTTCACGGGTTCAGTCCCATTGCCGCCAGCCTACGCTTCGGCACAGCGGGAAGACCCAGCCCCGGCAGATCTCAGGCATCCACCCGCGGTCCGTGAAGAGCCGGAAAGATCTCCTCTGCCTTCTTGCCCGTTACCCTCAGGTAGAGAGCGTCCGGGCACAAGTCCACATCGCCAGGCCACTCGATTTCTCCGTGAGGGCCGAGCCTCACCTTGGCGAACACCCCCTCCTCTTGCCACACCACGAACACCCCCTGGCCCGCCAGATGCGAAAGGTCAACCTCTCCCTCAGTGCCGTCCGCGTACCGCAGCCAGATCCGGTAGTTCGGTAGCGGCCGAACCTCAACGGCTCGAATCATGTTCCCCATCTCCTTCCTCTCCGTCGGGCGCGATCGATCGCATAACTACTGAGGCTGCGGCCCCAGTTCGTGCAGTCTATTTCCGAAAGCAGCTTCAGCCCTTGGACCAACCATCTTCCGCGATTTTCAGCATTGAGCTGGACTGTGTCAAGCTTCCTCGCGCAAAATTCCACAATGGGCCATGAGCCTGTCAGAGATGTGCGGCCACCACCTGCCGCTCCAGAGTCTCGATGAGCTCGCGCGCCGCCGTCGCCAGCGTTGCGACCGTCTTTCCGGATGGAGGCGTGGATGGAGGGTCGCCCGCGGGCGGCTCGGTCAGTTCGCGGACCCGGGAGAGGCGCATGACTAGCTCTTCCCGCAGTCGCCCGGTCTCCACCAGCTCGTTCTGCACCTCCCTGGGTGAGGGGAGGTCTGGTCCCGGCTCCCGGTCTTTGCTCAGCGCGAGGCCCGCGCTGAGCCCCCAGCCGAGCGTGTCTCGAATGGGGCGCAGCGCTTCTTCTGGAAACCCGCCAGCCGCAACGACCTCGGCAAAGCGGAGACGCCTGGCCGCGTGCTCCAACGCCTCGCGCGCCCGCCTGAGCCTGCGCTCGCGCGCCTCCTCTACGAAGGTGGGTGGAAGCGACGGCGCGCGATAGCTCTCCTCGTCGTCGTCCTGGCGTCCGGGCTCGCCCCCGAGGGCCAGGAGTGTGCGGTATCCCTCCCGCTCCATCAGGTGAAGCTCGGGCGCCGCCCCCTCCCTGAAGTGCTCCCGCAGCAGCGCCTCAATCGGCGGTCGCAGATCGGCGGGCTCCCGGTCCACGATGACCAGGATCCGATCGGCTGCCGGAGCTCCGATGCGCGGGGCCCGGCGCACGAGCAGGATTCGCCCCGGAAACCGGGACACGAGCTTGTCGGAGAACCCGCGTACGGTCGGCGCTGGCGCGCTCGAAGGGCCTTCTTCTTCGACCGCGGCGATCTCCCCGAGAGGTTCCGGTCTGGCCGGCGGCTCCAGGAGGTCGGCCAGGCGACGGAGCAGGTCCTGCCCGGTGTCCCGGAAGCTGATGGCGGAGGGCGCTTCCTCGGTCCCGAAGACCCCTTCGAAGACGTGACGCTTGGCCGCCAGCGTATCAAGCATCCGTTCCTCGATGGTGTCCCGCGCGATGAGGTTGACAACGTTGACGGGCCTCGGCTGGCCGTGACGATGCGCCCGGGAGACGCGCTGGTCCAGGACCGCCGGGTTCCACGGGAGGTCGAGGTTGACCACCAGGCTCGCGGCCTGGAGGTTCAGCCCCACCCCGCCGGCATCGGTGGAGAGAAAGACCCGGCAGCCGTCATCCTCAAAGAACCGCTCGATGAGCTGCCCCCGCCGGGACGAGGGGACGCTGCCCGTGAGCTTCACGTAGCCCAGGCCCATGCGCCTGAGCCCCGGCTCCGCCAGCGCCAGCATCCCCGCCCACTGGCTGAAGACGAGGGCCTTGGCCCCGTTCCCGGCTACCTGCTCTTCCAGGATGCTTCGAAGTTCGGCGAGCTTCGGCGCGGTGCGCTCTCGCTCCCGGGGCGGGAGCGTGAGGTCGTGGAGCGCGAGGGCGTTACAGATGATCCGCATCTTGATGAGCGACTTGAGCAGGATGTCCCGCTCTTTCGGCGTGAGCGGGCGACGCTGGGCGATCGAGAAGAGCTTGGCAACCACGGCCGCGTAGCCCTCGTACGCTTCGCGTTGGGGAGGGGTCAGGTCGACGAAGAAATTGTTGTCCACCCTCGGCGGCAACTCGCGGAGGACTTCATCCCGCGTCCGGCGCAGCGCCACGGGCGCGATCCGGGCCCGTAGCTCGTCGAGGTTCTTGTAGCCCAGCACCTTGTGAGAGCCATCTTTGCGCCGCTCCAGATGGAAGTAACGCTCGTTGAATTTCCAGAGGGGGCCCAGGATTCTCGGGTCGAGGAACTGGAGGATGCTGTAGAGCTCGTCCAGGCGGTTCTCCAGCGGCGTCCCCGTGAGGACGAAGGCGTAGCGGCTCTGGAGACGCTTGACCGCATCCGCGGTCTTGGCGCGCCAGTTCTTGATGCGTTGGGCCTCGTCGAGGATGATGATGTCGGGCCGTATTCGCTCCAGAATCGGCCCTTCCCGAAGCACCAGCTCGTAGTTGAGCACGGTAAAGAACGACGAGCGGGCGTAGAGGTCACGGCGGAGAGGTCGCGCGCCTTCGACGACGGTGACGGGGAGCGCGGTCAGCTTCCGGATCTCCCGCTCCCACTGGTGCTTCAGGGAGGCCGGACAGATGACCAGCACACGCCGGACGTCCCGCAGCTCGTGCAGGAGCGCGCAGGCAGCAATCGCCTGGACAGTCTTCCCGAGACCCATGTCGTCCGCCAGCATGACCCGCCGGCCGAAGGCCAGGTACAGGGTCCCTGCCTCCTGGTAGGGGTAGAGCCTGGTGCCGATCACATCGAGGGAGCGGGCGCCCCGCGCGACCTGCTCGCGGAACCACTCCTTCTGCTTCTCGACCGCCTCCCGATCCTGAAGAAGATCCAGGTGCTCCCTCACAGCGTCCTCCACCTGGAGGCCGGCCTGGAGACGGGACGGGAGCTTTTCGGCGGCATCCAGAAGCGATGGGAGGGCGCCGCCCGGCGGCCCCTGGAGCATGCCCTCAGCGTCGAACGCCCGGCTCAGGAGGCTTCGCAAGGCGCCGTCGCGCGGCAGCGGCAGGGAGACGCGGACGGCTGGAGGTTCCTGAGCGTAATCCAGGTAGATCTGGGCTGGGACTGAGCCCCGTGCGGCAATGGAGGCCAGGCGCCGCCCCCAGCGCCGCTTCAGGTGGAGCAGGACCCCCTCAATGTGCTTGCAGCTGCCGAGCAGGTTCGTCCGGTAGTCGGGGCAGGTGCAGCTGTTTCTGAGCTCGGTGAGGGAGCGGATCTGGACCCGGTAGGTTCGTCCAGAGGCAGATACCACCTCGAACGAGGTGAAAACCGGATGTCCTCGACGGGGGATCACCCGCTTGATCTCTTCCAGTGCCCGCTGGCGGCGCCGCTCCAGTTGCCCCAGGACGGCAGGCTGCATCGTCGTCTCAGGGTCGGTTTTCGATGCCCACTACGCGCGCCGGAGAGCCGTCCATCCCCCTGAGGCGGAGGGGGAGCGCAACGAGCGTGAAGCGGTTTCCGATGCTGTCCAGGTTGGTCAGGAACTGGATCATGAGGATTCCGGCCTTCAGCCACTTCTTGTGGTTGATCCCGCGCTCTTCAGGGGTCACCGTCATGCGCCAGAACGGCTTTTCCGGGAAGCAGTCCATCGCCACCGCCGAAACGCTGCGGGCGAGGATCCAGTCCCCCACGCTCGGGTCGAGATAGACCATCTCGGGCCAGAAGTCGGGCGTCCCCCACGCCCGGTCGGTCCAGCGCGTCTTGATGACGGCGATCTGGTGGGGCTCAGGTCTGACGCCGGTCCGCTCCAGATCGTCTCCGGTCACGGCCGACCGGGAGTCCTTGGGGCCGACGTCGAGGACGACGGCCTCCCGCATCACGATCCGGTCGAGCGGAACCTCGTCGATGGGCGCGCCGTCCGTATAGAAATGCCGGGGAGCGTCGATGTGGGTGCCCACGTGGCTGCTGATCGTGAGCACCGTGTTCATCGTCCCGCGGACCTCGGCGTCCGGGGTCACGTCGACGCCGCCGGCCAGGAGCAGCGCGCGCTGTTCCTCGTTGACGACCGTGACGGCCTGGACGCTGACGGGGTGCTTGTCGTAAAACGCGATGTTCGGGATGCCGGGCATGCCGCTCCGGGCGGGGAGAGTCAGGTCGACGATCCGCGGTCTCGCTGTCTACACGAGTTCCCCTCCATCCCCAGCCTTGGAACCCGTCGGAGAGTTCACGCTGATCTCCTGTTCGAGCGCGGGCTTTGCCCGCGCAACCCCTCGGGGGGGAGGTTCGGAAGGGGGGCACTGCCCCCCTCCGAGTACCCCAGCGCCGGCACGACCCGGCGCGCAAATAGATCCAGTGTCCTGAGCACCTTCCAGTGCTCGAGGCCGCCGAAGTTGACGATCATGGCAAACTCCGTGACCCCGGAGATCTTTCGGACGCGGTCGATTTGCTCCGCCACCTGCTCGGGGGTTCCGACGAACGCGATCTCGCGCTCCAGGATTTCGTCCACGCTGAGACGCGCCAGCCGCTCAAGCCTGCCCTCGGTGTAGTAGCCGTACCCCTTGCGCTCCAGTTCTTCTTTGGGCGGCAGCGAGGCCATGGGGCTCGCGTTGTATGCGAAGAAGTTGTGGAGAAAAGGCCCGGCCTCCCGCCGCGCCCGGTCGGGATCGTCGTCCAGGTAGGTCGCGCGGATGTACACGACGTCGGGGGTGTGCCCGTGCGCGCCGCAGTCGGCCGCGTGCGCGGTGATCTGCTCCTTCATCTCCGAGGTGGGATAAACGGGCGGAACCAGGACCCCCCAGCCGCGGCGGGCGGCGCGCGCGTCGCGGATCGTGGCGAAGAACTTTGGGTGCGGTTTCTGGACGGGCCGGGGGACCACCACCTGGTCCCGGATCGTGTAGAACTTCCCCTCGAAGTTCACCCTGGGCTGGGTCCACGCCTGCTCCAGGATCGCCAGCACCTCGTCGAACCGCTCCTTGCTCTCCTCCATCGGAACGCCGGCCGAGATGAGGATCCAGGGATGGCCCCGGCCGATGCCGCACTCGATTCGCCCGTTGGTGAGGATGTCGGCGGCGGCGATCTCCCCCGCCAGACGAATCGGGTTGTGGACAGGAAGGACGTGGAGCGCGGTTCGAAAGCGGAGGCGCTGCGCGCGCTGCGCGACGGCTGTGAAAAAGGCGAGCGGGTTGGCCGAGATGGAGAACTGCTCCTGGCAGTGGTGCTCCACGAGCGAAACGACGTCGAAGCCGAGGCGCTCGGCCGCTTCGACCTGGCTCACCACCTCCCAGTAGACCTGGTAGTGGTCCTTTCCAGGGGGGGTCTGCATCTCGAAGTAGAGCCCGAATCGCATCGAAGACGGCTATCCGAGGTCGTAGAATCGCAACGCGTTGTCCACCAGGATCTTGCGCTTCGTGCTCTCGGCGAGGTCTCCTCGCCGCCCGAGCTCGTCCTTCGCGCTGTCGCGCAGTTCCGCGTGGGGCATATCCGAGGACAGCATCACCCGGTCTTCACCCCACATCGCCAGCATTTGGGGGAGCAGGCGATCTTCCGCTTCGCACGTGAGGTAGAGGTTCCCGTCCTGGAGATAACGGCTCGGCGCCTTCTTCGGCAAGGGGCCCCAGCCGAGCTTGGTGACGATCTCGTAATACTGATCCATCCGGTCGACCCAGAACGGAACCCACTCGGAGCCTCCCTCGAAGAAGCCCACGCGCAGGTCCGGAAAGCGGTCCAGCACCCCGCCGACGATGGCGAAGAATCCCATCAGGTAGGGCAGCGCGAAGCTGACGGTCAACGCCGCGTAAGGGTTGTCGCACGCCCGATTCAGCGGAGGGAAGCTCCAGCCCACGTGAACGCAGAGCGGCAGGCGGGTCTCGAGAAGCGCCGCGTAAAAGGGGTCCAGGCTTGGGTGATTCAGGAGCTTCTCGCCCGCCGTGCCGTACACCATGACCCCGACGGCCCCGAGCCCTTTGGCCCGTCGCGCCTCCTTCGCGGCCGCTTCCGGGGCCCGGAGGGGCATCACCGCGTTCCACTTGAGCCGATCGGAGGCCCGGCCACACGCCTCCGCCATCCAGGAGTTATAGCTCTTGGCGAGGGCGGCCTCGAGCTCTGGGTCATCGGTCAGGTGGCCGTTGAAGAGCGTCGGGAAGATGACCTGGATGTCGATTCCCATCTTATCCATGTCGCGGAGGCGCGCGGCGATATCGGTGAGCTCCTGGCTTCCGCGCGAGAAGGATTTCTGCTGGCTGCTCAGAGTGCACGAGGTCGGCGTGCCGAGGAACGACGCTCCGCTCCCGACCGGTTGGGGCAGCGCTTTGCCGTCGATCAACCAGAACGCATTGAGGTTCCCCCGACCCGGGGCTTGATCCAGCGTGACGGCGACGGGTCGCCGCGGCTGGTACTCCGGATCCATGAAATTCCAGATGTCCTCGCACTCCTCCACGTGCGCGTCGGCATCGACGAACGTGAGGCCCTTCATAAACCCCTCCTGGTCTCTTCACCCACTAGCAACAGGATGCTGAAAAACTCTAACGATGTCACGTCTCCCGGTCGGTTCGACGATTCGAGCGCGGGCGAAGCCCGCGCAAGCCCTCCGGGGGGAGGTTCGGAAGGGGGGCGTGCCCCCCTCCGAGAGATCTACGGTTTTTTGCAGATGACGTTCAGGAGGGCCTGGCGCCGTTCCTCGTTGACCACCTTGAGGGCGCGCGCCAGGGCCTCGGGTAGGGCCTCCGGATCTTCCACCCGCTCGCCGTGGCCGCCCGCCGCGCGACAGATCAGCTCGTAGTCCGGGCTCGGGTCCAGCTCGTAGAGCGGCACGGCGGTCCGCGCGGCCCACCCGTCGGGCGTGACCGAGAGGGTGGCGCGCTTGACCGCGTTCCATGCCTGATTGTTGAAGACCACGACGAGGATCGGGAGCTGAGCGGCCCTGGACACGAAGTGGGCCGCGATGGGCACGCCGAAGATGTAGGAGCCGTCGCCAACCGTTGCGATCACGGTCTTGTCCGGAGCGGCCAGCTTGGCGCCGAGCGCCGCGCCCAGCCCCCAGCCCAACCCCCCGGCCGGCGAGGTGGTGAAGAAGCTCCCCGGAATCCGGAAGCACGCCTGCGTCGGATCCAGGTCGTATTCGTTGACGACGATGGTCCGGTCGTCCATGACCTCGCCGAGGCAGCGGGAGACCCAGGCCATGTCGATGGGCCGGTCCGACTGGACGGCGCGGGCCTTCGCGGCCCACGCCTCCCTCAGCCTGGAGTGCTCGGTTGCCCAGAGTTTTCGCCGCTCGGCCACGGCTCTGGCGTCGATAAGCCGGGCGGTGGCCTCTGCCAGCGCCCCGAGGGTGAGCCGCGGAGTCCCGGCCAGCGCGACGTCAGCGGGGAAGCCACGGATCGGGTAGCGGGAGAAGAGCGGGTCCACCGCGACCTGGATCACTTTTGCTTCTGCACGCGGCTCCTTGAGGTGGGGAAACCAGGGCACGTCAGACTCCACCACGAGGAGGACGTCCGCGGCCTCCAGGTGGGGCGTGGCGTCGAAGCCCATATGAAGCGGATGGTTCTGGGGGAAGTTGACGTAGAGGTTGTTCTGGTCGAAGACCGGCGCGCCGAGCGCCTCCGCGAGGCTCACGAGGGCCGGGACGGCTTTCGGGTCCCGTCCGGAAGCTTTGGCGATGATGATCGGGTTCCGGGCGGCGGCCAGAAGCCGTGCCGCCTCGGCCACCGACTCTGGCGCCGGGAGCGACGGGCTCGGCTTCGGGGCACGGGTGGGATCGGCGTACTCGAAGCGCTCGTGCCGCTCTGCCAGGACTTCCCGAGGCAGCGTGAGGTATACAGGCCCCTGGGGCTCGGCCTGCGCCAGGGCCAGCGCGCGGTCCACCACGGTCTCGAGCTGAGCAAAATTTCTCAGCTCATAGTCCCACTTGACAAACTCGCGGGCCATGCCGGCCTGATCGAAGGACTCCTGGGCCCAGTGGATGTGCACGTTCCGGCTTCCCCTGAAGCCCGCCTCGGTCAGGGGAGTCCGCCCCGCGGTGAAGAGGATCGGGACGTTGGCCCGGGCCGCGTTGATGATCCCGCCCAGCGCATTGGCCGCGCCCACGATCACGTGGACCATCACCACCTGGGGGCGTCCCGTGACCATGGTGTAGCCGTAGGCCATGGCGGTGGCCGTGGTCTCGTGGGGGACGGTGACGGGGCGGGGGAGCGCCTGCGCCTGGGCCTCGCGCTTGGCGTAGGCCTCGAGGAGCGGGGCGAAGTCTGTCCCCGCGTTGGCAAAGAGGTACTCCACACCCCGGGCCGCGAGCAGCTCGAGATACGCCTCCGCGGCGCTCTCCACGACTACCTGTTTCGTCATC
>CAYJUC010000025.1:10540-20088 GCA_964372605.1 uncultured bacterium
GAGCAGCTCGAGATACGCCTCCGCGGCGCTCTCCACGACTACCTGTTTCGTCATCGTGTCTCTCCTTTAAGCAGGCCGGGCCCCCGGGCTTCGCCACGCCCGTCCGGGTTAAGCAGGATTATTCGCGTCCGCGTTCGTTACCCTCACCCCTGCCCTCTCCCTCAGCAGGGAGAGGGAGCCCCATCGGTTCCCTCGCCCCCGACGGGGGAGAGGGTCAGGGTGAGGGGAGATCCCGTAGCACGGCGCGGCACGGGGCGCCGTCAGAGCCGCGTAGCCGGATGGGAAAGCAGATCAGCTCGTAGCGTCCGGGCGCGATCTCCGACAGGTCCACGCCCTCGAGGAGGACCACCTCGTGGTCCAGGAAGGCCCGGTGAACCGGGACTTGCGAGTCCGCGTGGGCCACGGAGAGGTAATCCAGCCCGACCAGCTTGACGCCACGAGCCACCAGCGCGCGCGCCGCCTCCACGGAGAAGGCGACAAAATCGGGGTCGTACTCGGGTTTCTTGAGCAATTGCGAATTCCGCGTTTTGAAGAGGACCCGGGTCTCGCCGCGAAGGGCGATGGCGTTCACGTGCTCCTCAGTGATGAGCCGGTCCGCGTCCACGGCGTGCACCAGGGCGGGACCCCAGAAGATCTCCAGCGGAAGCGAATCGATGGCGCCCCCGTCTGGGACGAAATGAAACGGGGCGTCGACGTGCGTGCCGGAGTGGACGCTCGCGCTGAACGCCGAGGTGTTGTTGTGATCACCCCGGCTCATGCGGCGGCGCTCGACAAGCTCGAAAGGCGGCGAGGTGACCCAGCGGACCGTTTCCGACGAGAGGTTCAGGGAGATGTCGTAGTACTTCGCTGGTTTGGTCATCGCGTCTTCTCGCCGAGCTTACTTGAGCCGAAGCTTCAGCATCCGGCGGGCATTGCCCTCGTAGATCCTGGTCTTCTCCTCGGGGGTCGCGCGCATCCGCTCCATGGCGGCGATCGTCTCCCGGATGAACCCCGGCCCCTTCTCCGGGTCGAAGGGCATGTCGGTGCCGAACAGCACCCGATCGGCGCCGAAGAAGGCCAGGCCGCACTCCATGGCGGGGTGCGCCCCGAAGACGGCGGTGTCCCCGTAGAACATCTTGAAGTAGTCGAGGGGGCGCCGCTTCAGGCGCTTCAGGGCTCCGCCGTCGTCGGGATCGTCGGTGCGGCTCCCGAGCTGATCGAGCCCGTGAGCTGCCCGCCCTTCGAAGTAGGGGAGCATGGCGCCCATGTGGTGGGTGATGATCTTGATGTCCGGATGGCGGTCGAAGAGGCCCGAGAAGACCAGTCGCCCCATGGCGATGGTGGTCTCGTAGGGCCAGCCGAAGGCCCACCAGAGGTCGTACTTGGATCGCTTCTCGTCCAGGTAGTCGGGGAACGACGCCGGTCGAGCCGGGTGAAGCCAGATGGGGAGCCCGTAGCTTGCCATGCGGTCGAAGATCTGCCGGTACTCCGGCCCATCCAGCGGGCGGCCGTTGACGTTGGAGAAGATCTGGATTCCGGTGGCGTGGAGGTCGTTGATCGCGCGGTCGATCTCCTTGAGCGTCGCGTCCGGGTTGTTCATGGGGAGCGAGGCCACGAAGCCGGGGAAGCGGTCCGGGTGCTTGGCCACGATCTCGGCCATGCCGTCGTTGGCCAGGCTGGCCAGCTCAGGGGTGACATCCGGCCCGCCCAGGGCTTCGACGGGAGGGGACGCCAGCGTCAGGACCTGGACGTACCCCTCGTAGCGATCCATGATCCGAAGGCGCAGCTCCAGATCTGTCAGCACCGGGATGCCCCGCATCCGTTTCTGCATGTAGGCGCCCGCCGGGACCTGGAGCATCCGATCATAGAACTTCCGCGGAAAAATGTGGGGAAAAACGTCGATCTTCATGGAATCCCCCTTTTGGAGCCCCGGATTCGGGCGCGCCAGATCACTGGCGATGCGTTCACGATGCGCTGCGATTCGGTTGAGGCATCGGCGCTCGCTGGAGAGCCCTGCCGTTCCGTTGCCACAGGACGACGAGCAGACCCAGCGCGAGACCAACGACGTTGACCACGAGCCACACGACGCTCGACACAGGCGGGATCAGAAAGAGACCCGCCAAACCTGCCAGCACGCGCATTCCCCAGCCCGCGGGGCGGAAGAGGTAGCCCGCCAGGCCCACCCCGAGGAGCATCACCCCGATGGCCGCGGTGACCAGGGCCAGGATGATCTCTCCGGCCGTTCCCTTGAAGATCAGGGCAGGGTGGAAGGCAAAGATGAACGGAACGATGTAGGCAACGATCCCCAGCCGCACCCCGGCCCAGCCGGTCTTCCAGAAATCCGAGCGGGCGATGGAGGCCGCCGCGTAGGTGGCCAGGCAGACCGGCGGGGTGATCATGGAGAGCATGCCGAAGTAGAAGATGAAGAGATGAGCGGCGAGCGGAACGATCCCGAGCTGGACCAGAGCAGGCCCGACCAGGACGGCCAGCATGACGTAGATGATCGCGGTCGGCATCCCCATCCCCAGGAGGATACAGACGGCGGCGGTGAGGACAAGGAGGATCAGGGCGTTTTCCCCGGCCACGGTGACCAGCATCAGCGAGAGCTTGAAGCCGAGCCCCGAGAGCTGGAGCGATCCGATCACGATCCCGGCAATCCCGGTGATCACCACGAGATCCAGGAGAGTCCGGCCCGTGTCAAGGATCGAGGCCAGGAATTGGCGGAGCGTCGGCCGGGTCTCTTTCTGAAGGACGCCGACGAGGAAGGTGGCGATGACAGCGGCCATCCCGGCTTTCCCCGCCTGCCAGTTGTCGATGATGAGCGTGTAGATCAAGACGAGGAGGGGGACCAGGAAGACCCACCCCCGCCGCATCACGATCCAGAATTTCGGGAGCTGCTCCCTGGGGAGTCCGGTCAGGCCGTATTTGGCGGCCTCCAGATCCACCTGGGTGAAGAGGGCCAGATAGTAGAGACATGCGGGGATCGCCGCGGCGAGGGCCACCTCGCCGTAGGGGATGGCCAGGTACTCGGCGATGAGGAAGGCCGCCACCCCCATGACCGGCGGCATGATCTGACCGCCCGTTGAGGCCACGGCCTCAACGGCGGCAGCCAGGTGGGAGGGGTAGCCGGTGCGCTTCATCATCGGGATGGTGATCGCGCCGTCCACGACGACATTGGAAACGGCGCTCCCCGAGACGGTGCCGAAGAGGCTGGAGGAGACCACGGCGACTTTCGCGGGCCCGCCCCGATAGCGCCCCATGGCGCAGAGCGCCACGTCGGTGAGGAACTTGTCCCCGCCGACCGCGTAGAGGGCCTGGCCGAAGAAGATGAATGCGACGATGATGCTGGCGGTCACGGCCAGGGGGAAGCCGAAGAGGCCGCTCGCGTCCAGGTAGAGGTAGCTGGCGATCCGCTCCCAGGAGGACCCCTTCGCGTACAGGAGTCCGGGAAGGAGGTACGCGAACTTGGTGTAGAGGATGAAGACCACGGCCAGCCACACCAGCATCCACCCCACGAGCCGGCGGGTTGCTTCGAGGATCAGCAGAATGGCCAGCCCGCCCAGGATCCATCGGTCCGGGGAGAGGATCCCCAGCCGATAGGCGATCGTCGGATACATCACCACCACGTAGAAGCCCACGGCCAGACCCGCCGCCGCGAGGAGCCAGTCGTGCCAGGGCACGCGGTCGCCGGGCTCCTTTTTCCGGGCCTTGACGCCGAGGAAGACGCTCCCGAGCCCCAGGGCCAGGAAGAGTCCCAGGTACTGCTCCTTGAAGAAGGCCCACGCCAGGTAGTGATGGATCTCCATGGCCCAGAGGGCGCCCAGCAGTGTCAGGGCGAAAAGGAGCCCCGCCATCAAGGTACTGGAGGGTCCGCTGAGGGACCTGAACTTCGTGGCCGGGGCAGCATCGTCTGTCATAGGTGCCTCCCAGGGGTGGTGTGGCTACGAGGCATTATGGGTTCTGCGCGAGGAGCTTCCGCTGCGCCTCGTCCATCTTGGGCGACCAGACTCCGCGCTCTTTGTAGAACTGAACCGCTCCCGGATGATACGGGATGGTCACGTCAGCGTCCACGGCCCGCTCCCGGGTCCACTCCTTGAAGAGCGGGTGGAAAGGCGGGAGCTTGTCCACGTTCTCCCAGATGGCTTTGAGGATCGTCGTGACCAACTGCTCGGTCGCGCCCTTGTAAGTCGTCAGATAGATGTCGTACGCGTTCACGCAGGTGTCTTCCACCACTGCGGGGGCCTGCCCGGGCTTGACCCAGCGGGGATAGTAACCGGGGACGGCTTTTCGCTGCCGCTCCTCTCCCTGGGGGGAGCAGTCGATGGAGAGGTGGCGGACCCCCACCGCCGCGTCAGCCTCTCTGACCTTGGCAGAGCCGATCGCGTGAACGCTGACGTCGGCGCGTCCCTGGACCAGGGCATCCACCCCCTCGTTCCCGGCGGGGACTGGGACCACCTTCACCTCATCCCAGGTCATGCCAGCGCTGGAGAGGGAAGCGAACACGTTGTACCAGACTGCCAGCTGGGCGGGGTACTCTCCCGTGACCCGTTTGCCCCGGATGTCCTGGATCGTCTTGATGGGGGAATCCTTTCTCACGAGCAGACTCACCATCAGGGGGGACCCCCGCATCACCAGGCGAACATTGGGGGTATGCGGGAAGGGATTCCGGCCGGCGATCTTCAAGCGCTGCGGCCCCTGGTAGCACAGCGCCAAGTCCACGGCGTTGTTGACACCGAAATCCAGCTCCCCGCTGTTGATGAGCGGGAGGAAGGCGGTGGTCCCCGTGTACGGTTGAACCGAAACCTGGATCGGGGTGGCCCCACTCACGACTTTGGCCAGCCCGCTGGCCAGGGCGTAGAAGACTGATCCTGGCGGGTTGGTCCCGAGGGTCACGGCGCGGGGAAGCTGCTGCGCCCGGGCGGGACCAGGGGGGAGCAGGGAAAGGGTGAAAAGCGCGATCAGGAAGGCAAGCGCGAGCCACCGTACACGCATGTCGTGGTCTCCCCGAGATTAACCCCGGGGTGTTCCCGGGGTTGTTTCCAGCTCTTCGGCCTCCACTACCCGCTCTGTGATTATGCCTCTTCCGCGCTCCTCTTTTTTCCAGAGGCGGCGGGCGTCACGCGACTTCCACGGCATGCGCCGGCGCCAGAAGATGATCGCCCGGTCGTTGACACCCAGCTTCTGGGGCGCGAAGGGATCCAGCCTGCCCGCGCGCTGGACCGGGAGGTCTTCCAGCTCGTTCGTGCCCTTGATCAAGAAGTAGCGGTGAATGGTGTGAAAGTTCAGCCCGGCCCAGAGTCGCCGCCACCGCCCCGGCGCCCGGTACAGTCCAAAGGAAAACATGCGGCAGCTCTCCTTGTCGAGGGGCACGGCCCACCGCATGTGCAGCCGGTTCTGAAGGTCGACCCGGATAATGGAAGGGAGCCGGTACTGATTGCTGTAGGGCTTGCCGGTCAGCGTCCGCACACCCCGCCACTGCCCCGACAGGAACCGCCACCACACGTGCTGCGGCCACTTCTCGCCCAGCAACGGATAGTACGCCTGTTGAGGCGCGTGAATGACGGGCATGATGCCGATGTGCTTCTCCCCCTCCTCGACGACCCTGGTGCCCGACCAATAGGCGGGAATCCGGCGGAAGTTGTCCAGGTTGAAAAACCGCCGGATTCTGAATCGATGGATGTAGGAGTTGTGCGAGTCGGCGTTGTTCTCGATGGTCACCGCCCAGTTGATGGGCCAGTTCCGCACGTAGACGTTCACCACCCACGCCGGGTCGAAGAACTCCTCGGGCACGTCCTCTTCGATCGGCACGGGCTCGGTCTGCCCCGTCCACACGAAGACAATCCCCCGCACTTCTGCGGTGGGAAACGCGCGCGCCCGGAGCTTGCCGGTCAGCCCGGAATCGGGCCCCTCGGTCAGCGCCGCGACGCATGTTCCCGTCTCGTCAAAGGTGTAACCGTGGTAGGGACAGGAGAGCGTGCCCTCGAACTCGCACCTGCCGAAGGAGAGCAGGGCGCCGCGGTGGGGGCAGCGGTCCCAGAAGGCGACGACCCTTCCGCGCTTTCCACGGAAAAAGACGAGCTCCTCGCCCAGCAGCTTCACCTGCACGGGCTTCGTTCCGACCTTCCTCGCGATGACGGCCGGATACCAGTACTCCCGGTAGCCCATCACCGGCACGTGATCGAAGATGCCGATCTGGGAGAAGCCCTGCCGCGCGATCCGCTCGTAGTGCTCCCCCTCGTCCCCTTCTGCTGATGAGGCCTTGGTGTCCTCCCGAGCCATCGTGCCTCCCGCGAGACGCGAAGCGCGCCAGGCGTTACCGGTTCACGGCCAGAAGCTTCTCCTGGGCCTGGTCCAGCTCTCTAGTCCAGACGCCGCGCTCCTTGTAGAACTGGATCGCCCCGGGGTGATAGGGGATGGTCACGTCCGCGGTGACCGCGCGCTGCCGGGTCCACTCCTTGAGGTGCGGGTGGATGGGGTGGAGCTTCTCGAAGTTGTCCCAGACACCCTTGAGCATGGTCCCCACGACGGCGTCGGTGACTTTCTTCGAGACCGTCAGGTAGACGTCGTAGGCGATCACGCAGGTGTCCTCCAGCACGGCCGTGGCGCTGCCGCCTTTGGCCCAGCGAAAATAGTAGCCCGGGACCGCTTTCCGCAAGCGCTCCTCCGCCTGGGCGGAACAGTCCGCGGAGAGGTGGCGGACGCCGACGGCGGCGTCGGCTTCCTTCACCTTGGCCGTGTTCAGGGCGTGGAGGCTCACATCCGCGCGCCCCTGGACCAGCGCGTCCACCCCCTCGTTCACCGCGGGGACGGGGACGACCCGGACGTCATCCCAGGTCATCCCGGCACCGGCCAGGTACCCGAACATGTTGTACCAGACCGCCAGGTGGGCGGGGTACTCTCCCGTGAACCGTTTGCCCCTGATGTCGTAGATCGTCTTGATGGGGGAGTCCTTCCGCACGAGCAGGCCCACGGTCAGCGCGTGGCCCCGCACTGCCAGGCGGGCGTTGGGCGTGTGGGGGAAGGGGTTGCGGCCGCCGATCTTGAAGTTCGGCCCGCGATATGCCAGCGCCATATCCACGGCGTTGTTGATTCCGAAATCGAGCTCTCCCGAGTCCAGCAACGGGAGAAACGTGCTCGAGCCGGTGTACGGCTGGACGACCAGCTCGAAGGGAACGACCCCGCTGAGGACTTTGGATAAGCCGCTGGCCACCGCGTAGAAGCCCGTGCCGGGCGGGTTCGCTCCAACGGTCACCGAGCGGGGAAACGCTTGGGCCTGGACGCGGGCCGGAGTAATCAGGACCGCCGCCGCAATCCACAGGAGGAAAATTCTTGCCGGGAGTCGTCCCGCGCGCATGGGCGCTACCCTCGTTTCGGGCCGTTGCTTGGGAAGTACGCTTCCCAAGTCGCATCGAGGATACTCATCCACACGCCCACCCCGCGCTTCGCCGCGATCCAGACTCGCTCCCGGATCTCCGGCCTGGTCGCATATCGTTCGATCAAATACGGACCGATGCTGCTGTGCTGCTTATCCTGTTCGCCGTGGGCCGAGAAGAACTCGGCGGCTTCCCTAGAGAGCCCGTAGTGTTTCTGCAGCGCCGGATCCAGGAGAGTGCAGATTCGGCTGAACCGCGTTTCGTTGATCCAGTTCATGCCGATGGCGGATTCGATCAGGGGAAGACTTCTCGCCATATCCACCCACGAGTGGAGAGCCACGACGACCTTGGGCAGAAAGATATCGACGCGCTCCATCTCCTCTCGGGAGATTCCCACGCCCTCCGCAAATCGAAGATAGAGCTCGTAGTGACCGGCCGTCGGAGCGTGGGGGAACACCTCTGTCCCGGCCTCGTCGATCAGGATGTGGCAGAAGTGCTTCACCACTTTCAGGTCATAGGGGACGCCCATCCCGTAGGGATCGTCCGGGAGCGGTTGCAATTGGGAGATTTTGCCTCCGGCGACGGCCAGGTTGTATTTGGGGATGGCCCACATCTGTTTGCAGAATCCTTGCAGTTGCTCCTTTGTCGCTTTTCCATCCACGATGGCGCCAACCACGGGATGGATCGCCTGCGAGTTGATGAACTCTTCTTCGATGCGCCGGCGAAGTTCCTGCGGCGACGCGAACAAGACCTTGACCATAGCGTCCCCTCAGAAAAACGGCGTCACGGGTTCAGCGCGAGCAGCTTTTTCTGCGCCTCGTCCATTTTAGCGGTCCAGAGTCCGCGCTCCTTGTAGAACTGGATCGCCGCCGGGTGGTAGGGGATCGTCACCTCGGGGTCCACGGAGCGCTCCCGGGTCCACTCCTTGAAGACCGGGTGCAGCGGCGGGAGCTTGTCCACGTTGTCCCAGATGGCCTTGAGGACCGTGGTGATGACCTGTTCGGTGGCGCGCTTGTGGGTCAGGAGGTAGATGTCGTAGGCGTTCACGCAGGTGTCCTCCACCACGGCCGCGGCCTGCCCGGCCTTGATCCAGCGGGTATAGTAGCCGAGGACGGCCTTCCTGAACCGCTCCTCTCCCTGGGGCGAGCAGTCGAGGGAGAGGTGGCGGATTCCCACAGCGGCGTCAGCTTCTCTGATCTTAGCGGAGTTCAGGGCGTGCATGGAGACGTCGGTGCGTCCCTGGACCAGGGCATCGACCCCTTCGTTCACCGCGGGCACGGGGACCACCTTCACGTCGTCCCAGGTCATCCCGGCATTGGCCAGGAAGGCGTACATGTTGAACCAGACCGCCAGGTGCGCCGGATACTCTCCGGTCATGCGCTTGCCCTTGATGTCATAGATCGTCTTGATGGGCGAGTCCTTGCGGACGAGCAGGCCTGTCAGCAACGGAGCCCCCCGCATCGCCAGCCGCACATCAGGCGTGTGCGGAAAAGGATTCCGGCCTCCGGCCTTCAACTTAGGCCCCTGGTAGGCGAACCCCATGTCAACGGCGTTAACGACGCCGAAATCCAGCTCGCCGGTGTTGGCGAGCGGGAGGAACGTGCTGGTTCCCGTGTACGGCTGGACCGCGACCTGGATTGGCGTCGCGCCGCTCACCACCTTGGCGAGCCCGCTGGCCAGGGCGTAGAAGACCGTCCCCGGCGGGTTGGTCCCGACGCTCACCGAGCGGGGCAGCGACTGCGCCGTGGCGGCGCCGGGCAGGGCGGTTGCAACGAGGGCGACGATCAGGAAACCGATGAGCCAACGTGTTCGCATCTCGTATTCCTCCTTACTCTTCCAGCGCCCAGAGCTTTGGGGGGGTGCCCGGCAAGCCCAGCCGGGCCCAGTTGGCGGCGACCTTTTCGTAGACCGACCGGCGGAGCTTGGTACGCTTGGAGAACTGCTTGAGGTAGCGGTGCTCCATGCAGGCGTTGATGAGGGCCTTGGAGCTGTAGAGGCGCTCCTCGGGGGGATTCTGGGTGGGGTCGAGCCAGGTGGACCAAGTCTGGCGGAGGAGGTCGATGTCCTCGACGGGGTTGGAGCGGGTGGCCATGGCCCAGAGGACCTGGTTGATGTTGGAGGGGTCGATGTCGTCATCGACCGCGATGATCCACTTGGAGAAGTAGGCGCCGCCGGGGCACTGGGCGGCGAGGGCCA
>CAYJUC010000026.1:0-15513 GCA_964372605.1 uncultured bacterium
AGGACGTCAAGGACGGCGTCATCGCCTACAAGATCGCCGCCCACGCCGCCGACCTGGCCAAGGGCCACCCGAAGGCCCGCCAGCGAGACGACGCCCTCTCGAAGGCCCGCTTCGAGTTTCGCTGGGAGGATCAGTTCAACCTCTCTCTGGACCCCGAGACCGCCCGTGAGTTTCACGACGAGACCCTCCCCGCCGAGGGCGCCAAGGTCGCGCACTTCTGCTCCATGTGCGGCCCCCACTTCTGCTCCATGAAGATCACCCAGGACGTGCGCGAGTACGCCCGGCAGAAGGGCCTGGACGAGGCGCGAGCGCTGGACGCGGGCCTCAGGGAGAAGGCCGAGGAGTTCAGGGAGAAGGGCTCCGAGCTTTACCTGAAGACGTAGCACGGCGTCCCCTCCGCTCCTTCCCGCGCCGGGCTAGCGGCTGGAGTACACTGGATCCATGGGGTTCCTGATCCGGGCGCTCGTGAACGCGCTGGCGATTTTCCTGGCCGCGACTGTGGTGCCGGGGATGAAAATCAGCGGGATGGTCGCCGCTCTCGTGGCCGGCCTCATCCTGGGGCTCGTCAACGCCTTGGTCCGCCCGATCCTTTTATTCCTGACCCTCCCGTTGACTCTGGTGACCCTGGGCCTCTTTCTCTTCGTCTTGAATGCCCTGTGCCTGTGGCTCACCTCTCTCTTGGTGCCGGGGTTTGCGGTTCATGGCTTCTGGGCGGCGTTTTGGGGGGCATGCCTCGTGAGCGCGGTGAGCTGGCTTCTCAACTCTTTCCTCAGCGACCGCGGTCAGATCGTCATGATCACCCACCGCTCGCGTTGACAAAGAACGCCCCATCGCCGTCTTCCCACGCATCCCTCTGCGTTTGCCTTGACAGGAGTTTCATCCGCGCCATAGTCTGTGTGCCACAGGAGGTGCGCCGGGTGACATGAGCTGGGAAGCCTGGGTCACGCTGCTGGTCGTCGGCCTGATTCTCTACGCGCTCGTGCGGAACCTGTGGGGGCCCGACGTCGTCCTGATGGGCGGCGCCGTCCTGCTCATGACGCTCAGCAGTGTGTCGGATCGCTTCCCGTCCGCGAAGCAGATGGGGGCCGCCTTCGGCAATGAGGGGCTCCTGACTGTGGCCGCGATGTTCGTGGTGGCGGCGGCCCTGACGGAGACGGGAGGCATCGGCTTCGTCACCGAACGGCTGCTCGGCCGCCCCCGCTCTCTCCCCACGGCGCAGCTCCGGCTCTTGCTTCCGGTCACGGCCGTCAGCGCGTTCCTGAACAACACGCCGGTGGTCGCGATGTTCCTGCCGGTGGTGCGCGACTGGTGTAAGCGGATCGGCCTGAGCCCGTCCAAGTTTCTCATCCCGCTGAGCTACGCGGCGGTGCTCGGCGGCGTCTGCACGCTCATCGGCACCAGTACGAACCTGATCGTGCACGCGCTCATGGTGCAGGCCCGGGCGACCGACCCGACCATGCCCATCATGGGGATGTTCACCATCAGCCCGGTGGGCGTCCCGGTGGCGGTGGCCGGGCTCATGTTCATCCTCCTGGTGTCGCGGTGGCTCCTCCCAGACCGCCGGACGTTCCGGGAGCTCACGGACGACCCGCGCCAGTACACGGTGGAGATGCTGGTCGAACCCACCAGCCCCGTCGACCGCCAGACCATCGAGGGGGCGGGGCTCCGCCACCTGCCGGGTGCGTACCTGGCGTCGATCGAGCGGGACGGGGAGACGCTGGTCGCCGTGGAGCCTGACCAAGTGCTGCGCGCGGGCGACCGGCTCGTGTTCGTGGGCGTCATCGAGTCCGTGGTGGACCTGCAGCGCATCCGCGGCCTCGTGCCGGCGACGGACCAGATCTTCAAGCTCACGGCCTCGCATCTCAACCGTCGCCTGGTGGAAGCGGTGGTCAGCGACACGAGCCCGATGGTCGGCAAGAGCGTGCGGGAGGGGCAGTTCAGGACGCGCTACGACGCGGCCGTCATCGCGGTCCACCGAAACGGGGAGCGGATACAGGGCAAGATCGGCGACATCGTCCTGAGATCCGGGGACACGTTGCTCCTGCAGGCGCATCCCCGCTTCGTGGACCGGCACTGCGACAACCGCGACTTCTTCCTCGTGTCGGGGGTCGCCGAGTCGCGCCCGGTGCGGCACCACCGGGCCTGGGTCGCGCTGGCCATCATGGGGGCCATGGTCGCGGCGATGGCGGCGGACTCCTACATCGGCCTCGGGGTCTTCACCATCGCGCTCGTGGCCGCGGGGGTCATGGGGCTGACGCGCTGCCTGTCCGCCGACCAGGCGCGCAAGAGCGCGGACCTGTCGGTCCTCATCGCGATCGCCGCGGCGCTCGGGATCGGCCAGGCGATGGAGCGGACGGGGCTCGCCGCGGGGCTGGCCGGGTACGC
Organism: uncultured bacterium; assembly: GCA_964372605.1. Taxonomy (GTDB): domain Bacteria; phylum Methylomirabilota; class Methylomirabilia; order Rokubacteriales; family CSP1-6; genus CAYJUC01. Next base: position 2,386 of record CAYJUC010000026.1, read on the forward strand.
GCTCCCCCTGTTCAAGCCGCTGGGAGCCTGGGGCGTCCTGGCCGGCGTCTACGCGCTTACCCTCGTCCTCACCGAGCTCCTGACCAACAACGCCGCGGCGGCCCTCGCGTTTCCCATCGCGCGCGCGGTGGCGGTGGGGCTCGGCGTGAACTTCATGCCGTTTGTCGTGGCGATCGCCGTCGCGGCGTCGGCCGGGTTCGCAACTCCGATGGGGTACCAGACACACCTCATGGTGTACGGTCCTGGCGGGTACCGCTTCTCGGATTTCGCGAGGATCGGGATCCCCCTCGATCTCCTGGCCATGGCGATCACTGTCCTGCTCGCGCCCATCGTCTACCCGTTCTGAGGACCGCCGCGCCTCCCACCCGATCCTCAGCGAGCCTTGACAGGGGTTTCATCCGCGCCGTAGCCTAGCGCCACGCTCACAGAGGGAACCAAACACTGCGGAGGCGACCATGCCGAAGCGCGACGCCCGCCGCTACCAGTGGCCCGACGGCAGAGAGTGCGCGGTGGTCCTTTCCTTCGACTTCGACGCCGAGTCGGGCTTCCTCTTCCGGGAGCCCGAGAAGGCCAAGCGGAGCCTCGGCGACCTGGAGGAGCGTCGCTTCGGCCCGCGGGTGGGCGTGGACCGGATCCTGCGCATGCTCGATCGCCTCCGGCTCCGCGCGAGCTTCTTCATCCCCGGCTGGACCGTCGAGCACCACCTGCCCGAGTCCAGGCGCATCCTCGACGCCGGCCACGAGATCGGCGCCCACGGGAACGTCCACGAGGCGGTCGGCCTCCTCACCGCCGAGCAGGAGGAGAAGATCATGCGCGACCAGCTCCGGATCCTCGAGGACCACCTCGGGGTCCGGCCGGCCGGCTACCGCTCACCCTCCTGGGACGTGAACGTCTGGACCCCCGCCATCCTGAAAGCCCACAGCTTCCTCTACGACAGCTCGCTCATGGGGAACGACGTCCCCTACGAGCTCCCGACCGACCACGGCCCCCTCGTCGAGGTGCCGGTCCAGTGGCTCCTCGACGACGCCCCCCTCTTCCGCCACGTCTTCGGGGCGACCAACGCCATCGCCGACCCAGGCCGTGTGCTCGGGATGTGGAGCCAGGAGTTCGCCGGCATGTACCGGGAAAACGGCTGCTTCGTCCTCACCTGCCACCCGTTCATCAGCGGCCGCGCCTCGCGCATCCGCTTGCTGGAGGAGCTGGTGGGCTACATGCGGAAGTTTCGGGGCGTGTGGTTCACCACCTGCGAAGAGGTGGCCAAGTGGCACGCGGGGCAGTCCGGTTCGACCCACGGCCTCAGCAAAAAAAGGACAGGGAGAAGACCATGACGACTTCGGCGACGCAGAACCCGCACCTGGAGGTCATCCACCACCCCGACTACGACCGCTCCGTCTTCATGCCCTTCGTGCCGGCCATCAAGATCACGGGGGGAAAGATCCTGTGGCTCTCCGGCACGACCGCGCTCCCCGTCTACCACGACCATCCCCACCGGCGGGATGACGTCGTGAAGCACCTGCCGAACGACCTCGAAGCCCAGACGCGGGTGACGATGGAGGGCATCAAGCGGACGCTCCAAGCGGCCGGGGCGACGTTCAAGGACGTGGTTCACGTCTTCGTCTTCCGCGCCCGGCCGCGCACGGGTGACATCGGGCGGGCGGCAGCCGTCATCGACTCTTACTTCAAGCCCTACAACCACCGGCCGACCTCGACCAACATGGCGGTCCTCGAGCTGGGCGAGCCGGAGCAGCTGATCGAGATCCAGATGGTCGCGGTCGTGGACTGAGGACGGAGCAAGACCATGAGCGCGCGGGGGAAAATCGATCTGGCGAAGTTTCGTGAGGTGACGAGGGAGCAGCAGGTGGCCGCCCGCAAGGGACCCGAGGGATACACGCTGGTGCAGCGGGCGAAGATCCGGCTGATCGAAGACCAACTTAAGGAGGCGCGGGTCGGCGAGTACACCATCCTGTGCGACGAGGCGAAGGCGCGGCGGGGCGGCGGGAAAGCGCCTTCACCGCTCCAGTACTTCGTCGCGGCGATCGGCTTCTGAATGTTCAGCCAACTGGCGCGGTACGCGTCAGAGCTGGAGATCCCGATCGAGGACGCAGAAATGGACATCCGCATGAGCTACGACACCCGGGGGAAGCTGCTGCTCGCCGATGTGTCGCCTGGCGCTCAGGAGGTCGATTACACGTTCGAGATAAAGAGCCCCGCGCCACCCGAGAAGATCCGGGAGCTGGTCCGGCTGATCGAGAAGGGGTGCCACACGATCAACACGGTCAAGCAGCCCACGCCGGTCACGGCGAGGGTGATTCACAACGGTGTGGAGATCAAGCTGTGACGCAAAGGCATGGAAGGTGAACGCGCGCCGTCAGGGGGAGGGCGCGCGGTAAGAAGGAGGCGCTCATGATCACGCTCTACGTCAACGGCAGACAGCACGGGGTGGACGTCGAGCCGGACACGCCGCTCCTCTGGGTGCTCCGCGACGACCTCGGTCTCACCGGGACCAAGTACGGCTGCGGCATCGCGCAGTGCGGCGCCTGCACCGTCCACGTGGGCGGCCAGCTCGCCCGCGCGTGCGTCACGCCCGTGTCGGCCGTCGGCCGCCGCAGGGTGACGACGATCGAGGGGCTCGACCCGAAGGCCGACCACCCGCTCCAGCGCGCGTGGGTCGCCGAGCAGGTGCCGCAGTGCGGCTACTGCCAGTCGGGCCAGATCATGACGGCGGCGGCGCTCCTCGCGCGCGCGCCGAACCCGACCGACGACGACATCAACCAGGCAATGGCCGGCAACATCTGCCGCTGCGGCACATACCAGCGGATCCGCGCCGCGATCCACCGCGCCGCGCTGATGGCGAAAGGAGGCGCCTGATGAGCACGATCACCCTCACCCGCCGGGCGCTCCTCAAGGGCGCGGCCGCCGTCGGCGCCGGGCTGGTCGTCGGCTTCCGCCTGCCGCGGAAGGCGCTCGCCCAGCAGTCGGGCGTCTTCGCGCCGAACCAATGGCTCCGGATCGACCGCGACGGGCTCGTGACCATCGTCAACTCGGTGCCCGAGATGGGCCAGGGCACCTCCACGTCGATGCCGATGATCGTCGCCGACGAGCTGGATGTCGACCTCTCGAAGGTGAAGGTCGAGCAGGCGCCGGCGAACCCCAAGCTCTACGCGAACCCGGTGACCGGAAACCAGTCCTACGGCGGCAGCCGCGGCATCCGCGACCACATCGCGATGTGGCGCAAGGCCGGCGCCGCCGCGCGCGAGATGCTCAAACAGGCCGCGGCTAACGAGTGGGGTGTGCCGCTCGCCGAGCTGGGCACCGAGCCGGGCGCGGTCGTGCACCGGCCGAGCGGCCGGCGCCGCCCGTACGGCGCCCTCGTGGACAAGGCGCAGCAGCTACCGGTCCCCCAGAACCCGCCGCTCAAGACGCCGGACCGCTTCCGCTACATCGGCAAGGAGTTCGCGCGGCTCGACGTGCCGTCCAAGATCGACGGCCGCGCCGTCTTCGGCATCGATGTCAAAATGCCGGGGATGCTTTACGCGTCCATCGAGCGGCCGCCCATGGTGGCTGGCGCGAAGGTGAAGTCCTTCGACGCCACGGCCGCGAAGCAAGTAAAGGGCGTCAAGGATGTCGTGCAGGTCACTCACGGCCTCGCCGTCGTCGCGAACTCCTCGTGGGCCGCGCTCACGGGGCGGCGCGCGCTCAAGGTCGAGTGGGACGAGGGGCCGCTGGCAACGCTCACCAGCGCGCAGATCACGCGCGAGTACGAGACGCTCGTCAAGCAGCCGGGACGGGAAGCCCGGAAGGCCGGCGACGCCGAGCAGGCGCTGGGCACCGGCGGCCGGACGCTCGAGGCGATCTACCAGGTGCCGTTCTTGGAGCACGCCTGCATGGAGCCGATGAACACGACCGCCCACGTCACGGCCGACGCGTGCACCGTGTGGGCGCCCACGCAGAACCCGGGCAACGCCCAGGCGACCGCCGCCCGGCTCACGGGGCTCCCGCCCGAGAAAGTCGCCGTCCACACCCCGCTCCTCGGCGGCGGCTTCGGCCGCCGCGGCGAAGTCGACTACGTGATCGACGCCGTGGAGGTGGCCAAAGCCGTTGGCGCCCCGGTGAAGGTCTTCTGGACGCGCGAGGACGACATCCGTCACGGCTTCTACCGCCCGGCGACCTATAACCACTTCCGCGCGGCGCTCGCCGCCGACGGGACGCCCGTCGCCTGGTGGCACCGGATCGTCGGCCCCGGAATCCTGAGCCAGCGGGGCCGCGTGCGGCCGGGCACGGTGGACGCCTCGGCAGTCGCGGCGGCGGCCGACATGCCCTACGACATCCCGAACATTCTCGTCGAGTGGAAGGAGAAAGACTTCGGTGTGCCCGTCGGCTTCTGGCGCTCGGTAGGCTCGTCGCAGAACGCCTTCATCGTGGAGTCGTTCATCGACGAGTGTGCGCACGCGGCGGGCAAGGACCCGTTCGAGTACCGCCAGGCGCTCCTCGGCAAGGCGCGCCGCCACAAGGGCGTGCTGGAGCTGGCCGCGCAGAAGGCGAGCTGGGGCGCGCCGCTCCCGGCCGGGCGCGCGCGCGGCATCGCCGTCGCGTTCTCCTACGGCTCCTACGCGGCCCACGTCGCCGAGGTCTCCGTGGACCCGGACGGCACGGTGAGGGTCCACCGCGTCGTCTGCGCGATCGACTGCGGCTTCGCGGTCAACCCCGACCAGGTGAAGGCGCAGATGGAGGGCGGCGTTGTCTACGCCCTCACGGCGGCGCTCTACGGCGAGATCACGATCGAGAACGGGCGCGTGAAGCAGTCGAACTTCCACGACTACCCGATGCTCCGCATCGACGAGGCGCCCCCCGTCGAGGTCCACATCCTCGACTCGGGCGAGGCGCCCGGCGGCATCGGCGAGCCCGGCGTGCCCACGGTCGCGCCGGCCGTCACCAACGCAATCTTCGCGCTCACGGGCAAGCGCATCCGGCGGCTGCCGATCCGTCCGGACGACCTCAGGCGCGGGTAGGACGCCGATGGGTGGACCGCGCGCCTGGCGTTCGGCGCCGCCGCCGGGGTCTACCCCGCGGAGGGCGAGCTGGTCGTCGTCACGCCGCTCGGCAGCGGCTTCCGCATCGCCGGACGGATCCCGCCGTCGGGACTCGACTAAGCCGCCCCGCTAGCCCGCCCCGCTGGCAGCCCTGGCTGCGGGGTTGGTGGAGTCGGGTCCCACGTAGACGCCCCGCTCCCAGCGGCGCCTCAGCGGGTCGGTCACGTGGACGGCCATTCGGCCGATGCCCTCGATCTCGATCTCCGCGAGGTCGCCGTGCTGCAATGGCCCCAGGCCCTCGTGGTTGGTGCCGCAGGCGATCACGTCTCCCGAGTGGAGGGTCATGATGGTGGACGCAAATTCGATGAGCTCCGGCACCCGGTGCTCCATGTCGTCGGTGGTGTAATCGTGGCGCATCTCACCGTTGTTCCAGAAGCGCACGCGGACGTTGTTGGGTTCCGTCAGCTCGTCGGCGGTGGCGATGCAGGGTCCGAGCGGGGCGAAGGTGTCGAAGGACTTCCCCATCCAGCTCCCCTGGCGCCAGGTCCGCCGTCCCTCGCCCCGGGCCGAGACATCGATGAGGCCGGTGTATCCGAAGACCGCCCGGCGCCAGTCGGCCTGGCCCACCTTCTTCGCGGGACCTTTGATCACGATGGCCAGCTCCGCCTCGTGGTGGAACACCCACGCCTCCGTGAACTCCGGCAGCGCCACGATATCTCCCGGGCCGATGACGGCGTCGGAGTTCTTGAGGAACATGTTGAGCGGGCGCGGCTCCCGCTGGGCGTGCTCCCAGTAGTTGCCGATGCAGCAGAGGATCTTGCCGGGCCGCGGCAACGGCGCCCGCAAGCGGACGGAGTCCAGCGGGAGCGTCCTCCCGTCCCCGAGGCGCCGCTCCAGCGCCGGCCGCAGCTCGTCAAAGTGGTCGATGATCCCCTGCATCAGCCGCTGCTGCGACTCGCCGGAGAGGTGCGCGACTTCCTGAGCGATGGAGACGACACCGTTCTCGGGGGTGAGGACGCCCGGCTTCGCCTCCGCCGACGGGGTTTCCTGGAAGAGCACCAGCTTCATCACGACCTCCTGACATGGCCCCTCACCGATCTCGCCATCGGCCCGCAGTATAGCAGGCGCCCCCACGACGCACCACCGGCCTTGACAGGGGTAGCATCCACGCCGTACTCTAGCGCCACCTTCGGAGGGAGACGCACCGCGGCCGTCGGCGCCCCGGCTGCTCCGCGACGGGAAGCTCGCGAATACGGAGAGGGCTCCTTGGCCAAAATTGCAGCGTGACGTTTAAGGAGGTCAGCACTATGGCGTCCAGGTTAAGAGGTGCCGTTGGGGTATCCGCGCTCATCGTGTTCGCCGTTGCGTTGTCATGGTGTGTGACACCTGTTGTGGCTCAGCAGCCAGAGAAAGTGAGTTTCGCTCTGGACTGGATCGTGTACGGGAAGCACGTCATGTACTACCCCGCGCTCGAAATGGGTATATACCAGAAGCATGGCCTCTCGGTAAGCATGGTGAGGGGCTTCGGCTCGGGCGATACCATCCAGAAAGTGGACCAGAAGGCAGTCCAGTTTGGCTTTGCCGACATGGGCACCCTCGTCCTGCTGCGGGCCAAGGGCGCGAGGGTGGTCCAGGTCAGCATGATCCACCACTTGATGCCGCACGCGATCTTCTTCATGAAAGGCTCCGGCATAACGAAGCCGAAAGACCTGGAGGGCAAGGCATTCAGCTCGCCGGCCGGGAACGCGGTATGGACCATGTTTCCGGCGTTCGCCAGGGCAACCGGCTTCGACCACACCAAAGTGAGGCACATCCCGGCCGATGCGGCGGTATCGAGAGCGGCGGTCGTGGCGGGCAAGGTCGATTCAGGCGGAATCTTCTTGCCCGAATACCCGACCGTTGCCGCTGAGGCCAAGAAGCTCGGGAAAGAGGTGGGATTATTCAAGTTTAGCGACCACGGTCTGGACCTGTATGCCAACGGCCTCATCGTCCATCAGGACCTCATCCGCGAAAAGCCCGACCTGGTCCGGAGGTTCGTGAAGGCCACGTATGAAGGGATCCAGTGGGCTCTCCAGAACCCCGAGAAGGCCTTCGAGTTCTACATGAAGCGGAACCCGGAGCAGGATAAAGAGAAGGCGTGGGGGGAATGGATAACCGGGATCGACATGTTTGGGCCCGTCGCAAAACAGGCCAAGACGCCGCTGCAGCTGGCGTGGATGGACCCCGAGAAGGTCAAGAAGACCATCGACGTTGTCGGCGAGTTCTACAAGCTGGAGTCTCCGGTCACGCCAGGGGATATCTACACCAACGAATTTGCAGAGCCTCTTCGGTAAGACAGGCTTTCCGCCGTCAGCGCCGCCTGACAGGGATTGCGAGTCTCGACCTCCGTTCACGAACGTGAGCCAGCTCCTCATATCTGTGCGCTCGGTGACGAAGATCTATGAGGCCACCAAGGGCCAGAGGGTCGTTGCGCTGGAGGCCGTCTCGTTTGACGTCGATCAGGGAGAGTTTGTCACTCTTGTCGGGCCATCAGGATGCGGGAAGAGCACCCTGCTACGGCTCGTGGCGGGGTTGCACTCCTCCACCTCAGGCGAGCTCTGGGTCGATGGGAAGAAGATCGAGAGGCCGGTCAACGTCGGCATGGTCTTCCAGACGCCGGTCCTCATGCCGTGGATGTCGGTTCTGGCCAATATCCTTCTCCCGATCGAGATCTTGAAGCTCAACATGGAGGACGGCAGGAGGGAGGCCCGGGAGCTGGTCCAGATGCTGGGCCTTGCCGACTTCGAGCACGCCTATCCCTTCGAGCTCTCGGGGGGGATGCAGTCCCGGGTGGCCATCGGGAGGGCCCTTATCCATAAGCCCAAGCTCCTGTTGATGGATGAACCGTTCGGATCCCTCGACGCGTTCACGCGGGAGAGCATGGGCATGGAGCTGCTCAGGATATGGGAGAAGTACAGGAAAACCGTGATCTTCGTCACGCACGATATTTCCGAGGCCGTCTTCCTGGCAGACAAGGTGATTGTCCTGACCCCCAGGCCCGGCAGGGTGAGCAGCGTCATGCAGATCGACCTGGAGCGGCCGCGAACCGTTGCCACCAAGTCCTCGCCGGCATTCGCCCAATATACGTACGAAATACGAAAGCAATTAGGGCTCGAGTAGAACCATGCCTACTTGAGCCTCTTCATTTTTGCGTACCAGGGAATCACCAGCCGTTCCATCAGCACGAAGCCCAGGAACAGGGCCATTCCCAGGACGCTCAGCAGGAACAGCGACGCGAATACCTGGTCCGTTTTAAAGTGGCTCTGCGCTCGTATGATCATGTAGCCCAGGCCGCTTTCAGCTCCCACGAACTCGCCGATCACCGCGCCGATAACCGCCAGCGTGATCGCCACCTTGAAGCCCCCGAATATATGCGGGAGGGCAGCCGGGAGTTTGACCTTGATGAACGTCTTATACGGGGACGCTCCCAGCGTCCGCATAAAATCCAGCATGTCCGGATCCGCCGCGTGGAGACCCACGACCGTGTCTATGATGATCGGAAAGAACGCGACCAGGAAGGCGACCAGCACCTTCGGCAGCTCGCCAAAGCCGAACCATATGAAGAACAGCGGGGCGATAGCAACCTTGGGGACTATCTGCGCCAACAGGATGTAGGGATACAGTATCTGGTTGAGCCTCTTGTGGTGGACGATCAGGTACGCGACGCCGATGCCGAAAACCGCCGCAACGGCGAATCCCGCAAGGGTTTCGTAGGCCGTCACCCAGAAGTGGTAGAACCAGTTGACGTTGCCGCCGACCAGTTGGCGAAAGACCTTGGAGGGTGCTGGGACGAGGAATTCCTTGATGTCGAAAACATCTATACTGATTTCCCAGGCGATGATGCTGGCGATGAAGACGAGCAGCGCCGGCAGCGCTTCCCATACCCGTCTGGCGACCTGCTGGAGGTTGGCCCGCATCAGCGTTCACCCGTCCCGACTCATGCGTCGCATTCCCGTCACTTTTGTGGCTTTGCGTCCACCCGCCCTTCCGGGGTGTTCCTCCGGAGACTCGGGCCGATGTTGTGGTTCTGCCGGAACACATTGCCCGGATCGTACTTGTCCTTCAAGGCCGCCAGCCGTTCATAGGCGGGACCATAGGCGGCTTTGACCCCTTCGGCTCCTCCGTCGGCCCCCAGGTAGTTCACGTAGATCCCGCCCGACAGGAACGGCCGCATCGCGTCCCAGGCGCCGCGAGCCCACTGGATGTTTTTCTGAGCTTCCTCCGGTTTAAACCCGCCCGCAATGACAATCAAATCAAACGGGGCCGCGCGATGACTGAACGCCGTGTCCTCCGGCCCGACGCGGGCCATGGCCCCTCCCAGATGTTCGATGACGATTCTCGAGAGAGGTGTGGGCAAAGGAAAGTCGCACTGGTCGATCAGGACGTCGATGACGCTATCCGCCTTGACCTTGTCGGCGTCAAAATAGCCCGATTTGTAGTACCAGGCTCCTGGGGGATTGGTCGCGTCGAACATGGTCTGGAGCTCGGCATAGGCGGTGAGGCGAACGCCGTCGACGATAGGCGCCCTCAGTTTTCTAAAGGGCTGCAGCACCCGCTCCCCGGTCTCTATCGGCCCGCTGTAGCACGGGACTATGGCGACGACCGGGTTGCCGTCGAACCACGTGGTGATGATAATATCCGCCGTCAGCTCATCGGGCGCGCAAACGACGTGCTCGCGATAACACTCGAGGACTTCTTTCGCCCGGCTCATCGGATAAAGCAAAACTCCGCTGAGCACCCGACTGACGGGATGAAGCTGGAATTCAAACGCAGTGACAATGCCGAAGTTGCCACCACCCCCGCGCACACCCCAGAAGAGATCCGAATTCTCCTCGGCGCTGGCTCTCAGGAGACGGCCGTCGGCAGTGATGACGTTCACCGAGAGCAGGTTGTCGCAGGTGAGGCCGTGTTTTCGCATGAGCCAGCCTTGACCGCCCCCGAGGGTGAGCCCTGCGACGCCGGTCGTAGACACGATGCCGCCCGTCGTGGCCAGGCCGAAACGCTGGGTCACCGTGTCAAACTCACCCCAGGTCAGGCCCGGCTCCGCCACCACGACGCGCTTGCCCGGGTCGATGCGGGTCCCCTTCATCGAAGACAGGTCGATCATGATGCCGCCGTCGCAGACGGAATTCCCGGTGACGTTGTGTCCGCCCCCGCGCACAGACAAGAGGAGATCGTGTTCGCGCGCAAAGCGAAGCGCGGCGACAATGTCCCCGACACCGGCGCAGCGGGCGATCAGCGCAGGCCGCTTGTCGATCATGCGATTCCAGATCAAGCGCGCCGTCTCGTACGCATCGTCACCGGGGAGGAGAAGCTGGCCGGTCAAGCTCCTCCTGAGCCGGTCGATATCGTGGCCCTCGAGCTCCACGGACCCTGTGAGCGTGGTCGCCTGCAGCACGGCAGTCCCTCTTTCTCGTTTCACGCGGAGCACGCTATCAGGGCGGGGTTGGGGGTGTCAAGTCGCAACGCGCGCCTTGACACGGTTTCACCTGCGCCGTACCCTAACGCCACATTTCGTCACGGGTTCGAGCGCGGGCTGGGCCCGCGCAAGCTTAGGGGGAAAAAGGGGGGCGAGCCCCCTCCGAGACTTTTGACATGGAGATCGGGCTCTTCACGGAGTTCCAGTGTCCGGCCGGAATGAGCGCGGCCCGGGCCTTCGACGAGTCCATGGCCCAGATGACGGCGGCCGAGGAGCTGGGCTTCGACGCCGTGTGGCTGGCAGAGATCCACTTCCAGAAGGACCGCTCCGTCCTGGCCTCGCCGCTAGTGGTGGCTGCCGCCATCGCCGCCCGGACGCGACGCGTGAGGATCGGCATCGCCGTGCAGGTCCTCCCTTTGAGCCACCCGCTCCGTCTCGCCGAGGACGTCGCCACCGTCGATCACCTGTCGAAGGGGCGGCTCGACTTCGGCGTGGGGCGGAGCGGGCTGCCCGGGCACTACCAGGGCTTCAACATCCCGTACAGCGAGAGCCGTGACCGGTTCCTGGAGACGCTAGAGATCCTCCGGAAGGCCTGGACCGAGGAGCGGTTCTCGCACGTGGGGAAGTACTACCAGTTCAGCGATGTGTGCGTGATCCCCAAGCCCTGCCAGAAGCCGCATCCGCCCATCCGCATCGCGGCGACCACCCAGGAGACGTTTCCGCTAGTCGGGCGCCTCGGCTATCCGGTCTTTCTCGCGGTGCGCACGAGCTCCATCACCGACCTCAAGCGCCTCATCGTCGGCTACCACGAGGGGTGGCGGGAGGCCGGGCACCCTGGCCGGGGCGAGGTCGCGCTCGCCGTCCCCGTCTATGTGGCCGAGACGGCCCGGCAGGCCCGCGAGGAGCCGGAGGCGAGCACGATGCACTTCTTCCGCTCCCAGGCCGAGGCCCTGGCCAGGGGCGGCACCGGGCGGGAGGGAGTCGCCGCGCGGCTCGCGAGCATCTCCTACGACGAGATCCTGGACGAGCTGGTGGTCTTCGGGACGCCGGAGGCGGTGACGGACCGCTTGCTCGAGATACGGGACGCTCTCGGCTATTCGATCCTCTCGGTCTGGATGAACACGGGAAGCCAGATCCCGCACGAGCGGATCCTCACCTCGATGCGGCTCTTCGCCGAGCGCGTCGCCCCGCGCCTGGCCTGACCCGCCCGGGCCAGCGACCGGCTCCGGCTCGGCAGGGAGCGCGGTCGACTACTGCAGAAGCAGTTCCTTCAGCTTGGCCACCAGCGGGGGGTCGAGGTTGAACAGGCCGGTCACGCTCTTTTCGATCTCCTCGCCGCTGACTGGATCGATGTCGAGCCTGGCCTTTGCGGCGTCGGCCAGGAACTCCGGATCTTTCATCGTGTCCAGGAAGCCTTTCCTCAGGACCTTCACCCGATCCTTGGGAGTGCCTGGGGGCAGCGCGTACTGGTAAAAGGCCACGCTGTCGTCGTGGATGCCGACCTGAATCATCTTCCGGGCTTCTTCGGTCTTGGCGAGGCTGATCGCCAGCGGCACCCCGGAGAGCTCCGGGTGCGGGGACGGGGCCCCCTGCAAGACGATGACGACTTCTCCTCCCTCGATCGCCTTCCGCCACGTCGCCTTGACGCTCGTCCACGGCCAGCAGCTTCCCGCCAGCTCTCCGGATTCGGCGGCGAGCCGGATGTTTGCAGTGCCTTTGTAGCCGGAGACGAGCTGAGACGGGAGGCCGAGGGCGACCTTCAAGATCTTGATGACGTTATCGGGGCTGCTCGCCCCCAGCGCCACGCCTCCCAGCTTGGGGGGCGTCTTCGCGGCCACCCACTGCTCCAGCTTCGTGATTCCGCTCGCCCGGGTGAACGCGCAGACCGGGTACGCCCGCACCGGCGCCGCCATGTACTCGAACTTCCGCGCGTCGAACTCGATCCCCTTCTGCCCGAGCACCTGGCCCAGCAGCAGGCTGCCGATGAAGTGGCCGACGGTGAGCCCATCGGCCTTGGTCACCTTGTAAAGGTGGTTGGCCGTGATGAGGCCGCCGGCCCCGGGCATGTTCTCCACGATGATGGCGGGGTTGCCGGGGATGTGCCGGCTCGCATGGCGGGCGATCAATCGGCTGTAGGCATCGAAGCCCCCGCCCGGCGCGTACCCGACGATGACACGGATCGTCTTCCCTTTGAAGAAGGACTCCTGCGCTGCCGTCTCCGTCACGGTCGCAATGAGGATCGTCAGCACCACCGCGCTCCAGATCAGGCTTCCTCGCCTCATGGTCTTTGCCGCTTCTTTCTCTCCGTGGTTCGGGCACGTGTTCGGGTGCGAAAATTCTAGCACGCGGCCTGGCGGGCGCCACCCGCGTACCTTGTAAGGCCGGCCGGCGTCCCGCTATACTTGGCTCCATGCGGATGACGGTCGTGGAGCCGTTCCGGTCCCTCTTTTACGCGCCGCAGTTCGTGGCCCTTCACCGGGGTTGCTTCGCCGCCGAGGGGCTGGACGTCGTCGTGAAGACCGCGACCGAAGCGGCCGGCACGGTCCGCGCGCTGGTGGACGGGAGAGCGGAGATCGCCCTCGGCGGGCTCATGCGGAGCCTCGACCTCGCCGACCGCGAGGGCCGCCTCCTGGTCCACTT
>CAYJUC010000026.1:15613-19740 GCA_964372605.1 uncultured bacterium
CTGGCCGAGGGCGCCGCTCACCTCGTCCTATCCATGGGCGAAGCGACGGGTCCGGTCCCCTTCTCGTCCTACATGACCACTCCCGAGCGCCTCCGCCAGCAGCCCGACGTGATCCTCCGCTTCACCCGCGCCGTCTACGCCGCAGAGCGGTGGATCGCGGAAAGCAACGCCGCGGCGATCGCGCAGGCCGTCGCGCCGGCCTTCCCCGCGATCCCGGACGAGATCCGCGCGCGCGCCATCGACCGCTACCTCCGCCAGGGGACGTGGGCGACCGACCCGATCCTGCGCCAGCCCGGGTTCGAGTACCTCCAGGAGATCCTGCTGGCGGGCGGCTTCATCCGGCGCCGACACCGGTACGTGGATCTGGTCAACACGGACTTCGCCCGGCGCGCCGTGGAGACAGCGGACGACCCCCCGGCCGCTCCGTGAAGCCGGAGCGGGCCGCTATGTCTCCTCCGGGGAGTCCGGGTCGATGCCGTGCTCCTTGAGCTTCTTCCTGAGGGTGTTCCGGTTGATGCCGAGGAGGGCGGCGGCCCGCACCTGGTTGCCTCCGGTCTCCCGCAGCACCGCGCGGAGCAAGGGGTTTTCGACCAGCCCGATCATCAGCGCGTAGAGGTTGGTGCCGGGACGGTCCCGGAGCCCTCGCACGCATTCGAAGAGCTTCTTCCGGATGACCTCCTCCAGCGTCGCGTCGGCGGTCACGGTAGCCGCGGCGGAGACCGGGCCGATGGGGAGGTGCTCGGGCAGAATGACCCCACTCGTGGCCATGACCATGGCCCGCTGAACGACGTTCTCAAGCTCGCGGACGTTTCCCGGCCAGTCGTAGCCCGTGAGCCGGTCCAGCGCTTCGGGCGCCACGGCCCGCTCTCCCAGGTCGGCCTGATGCTTGGCGAGGAAGTGCTCGACCAGGAGGGGAACATCGTCGCGCCGCTCGCGAAGCGGCGGAAGCAGGAGCGTCACCACGTTCAACCGGTAGAAGAGATCCTCCCTGAAGCGAGCTTCCCGCATCATGGCCTCAAGGTCTCGGTTGGTGGCGGCGAGCACCCGGACATCGACCCGGATCGGCTCGTGGCCGCCGACCCGCTCGAAGCTCCGCTCCTGGAGCGCTCTGAGCAGTTTTGCCTGGAGGTCCGGCGGCATGTCGCCCACCTCGTCCAGGAAGAGCGTGCCCCCGTGGGCCAGCTCCAGTCTGCCGAGCTTGCGCTCCTTGGCGTCGGTGAAGGCCCCCTTCTCGTGGCCGAACAGCTCCGACTCGAGGAGCTGCGCCGGGATCGCCGCGGATGACACGGCGACGAACGGGCGGCCGGCTCGCCGGCTGTAGTGGTGGATGGCCCGCGCGACCAATTCCTTCCCCGTGCCCGATTCCCCCCGGAGCAGCACGGTGACGTCGCTCCTGGCGATGCGGCCGATGGTCTTGTACACCTCCTGCATCTTGGGGTGGCGCCCCACCAGCGCCCCGAACTCCCAGACGTCCCGGAGGCCCTTCTTGAGCTGCGTGACCTCCTGGGCCAGCCTCCGCGCCGTGAGCGCCCGCTCCGCGACGAGCAGCAGTTCGTCGATGTCGAACGGCTTGGCGAGGTAGTCGTAGGCGCCCCGCTGCATGGCGGAGATGGCCGTCTCCATGGTGCCGTGGGCGGTCATGATGACCACCAGCGCGTCGGGCCCGACCTCGCGCAGCCGCGAGAGGAGGGTGAGCCCATCCATCCCCGGCATGCGGATGTCCAGGAAGATCAGGTCGAAGGGCTCCGCCTCTGCCTGGCTGAGCGCCGTAGCGCCGTCCTTGACGGCGCTGACGTCGTAGCCCGCCTGCCTGAGCCCCTTCTCAAGGACCCAGCGGAGCCCATCCTCGTCGTCGGCGATCAGGATGCGTCCTTCAGGCATCGAGCCCCACTTCACCTCCCCGGGCTATCTCGCGACGGGGAGAAAACAGGAAACCGTCGTTCCTCTGCCCGGCAGGCTCTCCACCCGGATGGCGCCCTTGTGCTCCTCCACGATCCGGTGACACAGTGCCAGCCCAAGCCCCAGCCCCTTGGTTTTGGTGGTGAAGAACGGATCGAAGATCTTTCCGCGGACAGCGTCGGGAATCCCTTCCCCCTCGTCCGCGACCGCCATCTCCACCATGGTCCGCATCCCCGTCCCCAGGTCCACTTTGGCGAAGAGCGGGTTCAGGGAAAGCCGCGTGATCAGCGTGAGCCGGCCCCCGCCCGGCATCGCCTCAATGGCATTTCGCACCAGATTATGGAACACCTGGAGGAGGCGATCCTCGTCTGCCAGGATCGGCGGCAGGCTCGGATCGTAGCGCTTGACGATGCTCACGCCTCGCTCGCGGGCCATCTCCTCGGAGAGGAGCGCGACCCGCTCCAGGAGCAGGTGAAGGTTCAGCGGCGCGGGGCGTAGCTCCACCGGCCGGCCCAGATCCAGGAGCGTCCCGATGATCCGGTTGACCCGCTCCACCTCGCTCAGCAGCACGTCGGTGTACTCGGCCCACCGCGCCTCGTCGCCCAACTCCTTCCTGAGGAGCTGAACGGCGCCGCGGATCGCCCCCAGCGGATTGCGGATCTCGTGGGCAAGCCCGACCGCCATCCGCCCGACAGCGGCGAGCGTCTCCCCTCTCCGAACCTCTTCCTCGAGCTGGCGGATCCGGGAGAGATCGCGGAGGACCGCCACGGCCCCCTCGGCTCCTCCGTCCTTCCCCGCCATCGGCGCCGTCACGATGCTCACGGGAACCGGTCGGCCGTCCACGCCCGGGATGAGCGCTTCGGCCTCGGAGCGGCTCTCCCCGCTCCGGACCGTCTCGGTCAGATGGCGCGCGAGGGAAGAGTCCGGGGGAAAGACTTCCTTGATCGTGCGTCCGTGGACCCGGCGGGCCGACCGCCCGGTCAAGGCCTCGGCGGCAGGATTCCAGAGCACGATCCGGAGCGCCCCGTCCACCCCCACCACGGCGTCCGGGAGCCCCACCAGGAAGGATTCGTAATCCAACTGCGCCACGTCTATGCCAGAAGCACCCTCACCCCCACCCTCTCCCTCAGGCGGGAGAGGGAGCCCGTTCGATTCCCTCGCCCCAGGCGGGGAGAGGGCCAGGGTGAGGGGACCAGTGCAACGCGGGAAGCAAGCTCATGAGCAATGCGGGCTAGGCAAGCCTGAGATCGGGCACGGCATTCATCGAGAGCGCCGCCCGCTCGCCGGCCTGGAGGCGCGCGTGGCCGGCGGCGGCGATCATCGCCGCATTGTCCGTGCAGAGCGGCGGCGGCGGGATGAAAAGCTCCCACCCGCGCTCCTCTGCCTCGGCGCCCAGCGCCGACCGAAGCGGCTTGTTGGCCGCCACCCCGCCGGTCAGCAGGATGCGACGAACGCCCAGCCTGAGCGCCGCCTTGACGGTCTTGCGCGCCAGCGCTCTGACCACGGTCGCCTGGAACGACGCCGCGATGTCCGCGAGCAGCTGTTCGGAGAGGGGCCGGTTCTTCTTGACGAAGAGCGACACCGCGGTTTTGATGCCGCTGAACGAGAAATCGGGGGCGCCGTCGGTGATCTGGGCCAGCGGGAAGCGGATGGCTGACGGGTCCCCGGCCCGGGCGGTGCGCTCGATGATGGGCCCCCCGGGATAGCCGAGCCCGAGCAGCTTGGCCACCTTGTCGAAGGCCTCCCCCGCGGCGTCGTCCCGGGTCTGGCCAACCTGCGTGTAGTCGAACTGCTGGCGGGCCAGGTAGAGGGCCGTATGACCTCCGGACACCACCAGCGCCAGGAAGGGGTAGGTCGGCTTCGGCTCCTGCAGGAAGGCGGCGAAGATGTGTCCCTCCAGATGATTCACCCCGACCAGAGGGAGCCGGTGAACGTAGGCGAGCGCCTTGGCCACGGAGCAGCCGACCAGGAGCGATCCGATGAGCCCCGGCCCCTGGGTGACGGCGATCCCGCCGAGATCGCCGAGGCGCAGGTCGGCATCGGCCAGCGCGCGCTGGATCACGGGGAGGATCACCTCCACGTGGCGGCGGGAGGCCAGCTCGGGGACCACCCCTCCGTAGCGGGCGTGTATCTCATCCTGGGAGGCCACCACCGACGACAGGATTTTTTTTCCGTCGGCCAGGACCGCCGCCGCCGTTTCGTCGCAGGAGCTCTCGATGCCGAGGATC
>CAYJUC010000027.1:0-19625 GCA_964372605.1 uncultured bacterium
CGAGCGGGGCGCCCCAGCGGCGGGGCCGGGGGTCCCTACACTGGGCGGGGGTGGCCCCGACGGTGGGGCTGCTCGTCGCGACAGGACCCGCGAAAGTGAGTAGGCCGGTGAGCGCGTTCAGGATCATCGGGCAGCGGGTCCCGAAGCTCGACGGGCCCGAAAAAGTCACCGGGCGCGCTCAATACCTCCACGACATCGAGCTTCCACGGATGGCCCACGGGAAGATCCTCCGCACACGCTACCCCCACGCCCGGATCCGTCGCATCGACACCCGGAAGGCCGAGGCGCTTCCCGGCGTCCTCGCCGTGATCACCGGGGAGAGCATGGAGCAGTACCGGTTCGGCTTCGGCAGGGATCAGCTTGCGCTCAAGCGTGGGAAAGTCCGGTGCATCCGCGACGAGGTCGCCGCCATCGCCGCCGAGAGCGAGCTGATCGCCCGCGAGGCGCTCGATCTGGTCGAGGTCGAGTACGAGGAGCTGCCGGGTGTCTTCCATCCGGACTCCGCGCTCCAGCCGGGGGCTCCCCTCGTCCACGAGGAGCTCGGCACGAACCGGCTGAACGTCCGCTGGGAGTTCAACCACGGCGATCCCGACCGGGCCTTCGCCGAGGCGTCCGCGGTCGTCGAGGGAACTTACACGCTTAACTACGTGACCACCGCGTGCCTCGGGACGATGGCCGCCGTCGCCTCGTGGGACGCCCGCGACCGCCTCACCATGTGGAGCTCGACCCAGGTCCCATTCCTCTACCAGCGCGACCTGGCGCAGGCCCTGGGGATCACCGGCGACAGGATCCGCGTGATCCAGCCGCCGGTGGGCGGCAACTTCGGGCGCGGCCTCGATCTCTACCCCATCGACGTGATCGCGGCGCTCCTGGCGCGTCGCGCAGGCCGTCCGGTGAAGATCGTCTTCGACCGGCTGGAGGAGTTCATCGCGAGCCCGACCCGGGAGCCGTGCGTCATCCGCATGCGGACGGCGGCGGCTCGGGACGGGATGCTCCTCGCCCGCGAGGCGCGGATCGTCATCGACAACGGCGCCTACGTCTCGTGGGGCTCTAACACGCCGTTCGTGATGATCTCGACCACGGCGGGACTCTACCGGGTGCCGCACGTCCGCGCCGAGGCGATCATCGCCTACACCAACAACCCCTACTCGGGTTCCATGCGCGGCTTCGGCAACCCGGAGGCGACGTTCGCCGTCGAGTCGCAGATGGACGAGCTGGCCGACCGCCTCGGCATGGACCGGCTGGAGTTCCGGCTCCGGAACATTGTCCGCCCTGGCGACGTGAACCCGCAGGGGTGCCGGATCACCTCCTGCGCGATGCGGGAGTGCCTGGAGACGGTTCGCGAGGAGATCGCCAGGCCACCCGTAAGGCCGACGCGACCCGGGTGGAAGCGGGGCGTCGGATACGCCTCCATGTTCCACGTCGGCGGCGGGGCGCGCATCTACCGCTCTGACGGGTGCGGCGCCATCCTGAAGCTGGACGACTTCGGGAAGGTCACGCTGATCACCGGGGCCAGCGAGATCGGCCAGGGGTCCGAGACGGTTCTCGCCATGATCGTCGCCGAATCGCTCGGACTCCCCCTGGATCGGGTCGAGGTGGTGAACCAGGATACGTCGGTGAAGCCCTGGGACGTCGGCGTCCACGCAAGCCGCACGTCGTTCGTCGCGGGGAACGCCGCGCTCCTGGCCGCGGGAGAGCTGAAGCGGAAGCTCCTGGCCATGGCGGGCGAGGTCATGGAGGAGTCGCCGGAGCGGCTCGAGCTGGCCGACGGCGTGGTCTTCGTCAAGGACACGCCAGAGCGGCGTCTCCCTTACGACAAGGTGGTGCGCTCTGGTCATTTTCGCGAAGGCGGGCGTACGCTGGCGGCGGAGGCATTCTACGATCCTCCCACCGAGATGCTCGACAAGGAGTTACGGGGGAACGTGTCGGCGGCGTACATCTTCGCCGCCCAGGCGGCGATGGTGGAGGTGGAGGAGGCCACGGGGAAGGTCGAGGTCCTGAAGCTCGTCTCGGCTCACGACCTCGGGCGCGCGCTGAACCCGCTGGCCGCCGAAGGGCAGATCCACGGGGGCATTCATATGGGACTGGGTTACGCGCTGACCGAGCAGCTCATCGTGAGGGAGGGGCACGTGCTCAACCCGCAGTTCATGGAGTACGCGCTCCTCTCCCCGAGCGACATGCCGGAGATCGTCGTCCGGCTGATCGAGAGCGTGGACCCGGAGGGCCCCTTCGGCGCCAAGGGACTCGGCGAGGCGGGAACGATCCCGGTCTCAGCGGCGGTCGCCAACGCCATCCACGACGCCGCCGGCGTCCGCCTCCGCGAGCTCCCGATGACCCCCGAGCGCGTCTATCAGGCGCTCCAGACGGCGACGATCATGGATCTTCAGGGGCTCGGGAAGGAGGCATGGCGGGGGATAGAGGGGGCGCGGCATGTGGTCAGGGAACGACGCGGGTGGGATTGATGCGCATAGGGATTGACGTGGGCGGGACCTTCACAGACATCGTCCTGGTGGACGACGCGAGCGGTCGCATCTGGATGACCAAGACCCTGACGACGCGCAAGAGCCTGGCCGACGGCGTCCTGACCGGTGTGGAGAAGGCGCTCGCCCTCGCCGGCCGACCGCAGCGTGCGCTGGAGTACCTGGTCCACGGGACGACCATCGGGACCAACGCCCTGATCGAGCGCACAGGGGCCCGGACGGGCCTGCTCACCACCGAGGGATTCAGGGACGTCCTCGAGATCGGGCGGATCCAGCGCCCCAGGGAAGGGCTCTACGACCTCTTCGTGGACAACCCGCCGCCGCTGGTCCCCCGCGTCCTCCGCCGGGAGGTCCTGGAGCGGGTGGATAGCCATGGCGCGGTCGTCACCGCGCTGGACGAAGCCTCTGCCAGGGACGCGATCCAGGCCTTGCGGGGCGAGCAGGTGGAGTCGCTGGCCGTCGCGTTTCTCTTCTCCTTCCTCAACCCGGCCCACGAGCGGCGGGTGCGGGACCTCTGCCTCACGCTTTGTCCCGAGGTCTCTCTCTCCATCTCCTCCGAGGTCGCCCCGGAATTCCGCGAGTACGAGCGGACCTCCACCACGGTCCTGAACGCCTACCTTCAGCCGGTCGTCGAGCGCTACCTCAAAGCGTTGCTGGAGCAGCTCAGGGGGAAGTACGGCCTAGTGGATCTCCGGATCATGCAGGCCAACGGCGGGACCATCGCCGCCGACGAGGCGCGGCGGGCCGCGGTCAAGACCGTGAACTCGGGGCCGGCAGGCGGGGTGATCGGCGCGGCCTGCATCGGCCGGCTCACCGGGGACAAAAAGCTCATCACCGTGGACATGGGGGGGACCAGCTTCGACATCGGCGTCATCGAAGCGGGGGTTCCCACGGTCACCTCCGAAGGGAAGTTCGCGGGCTATCCCGTCAAGATCCCCATCATCGACATCGACACCATCGGGGCCGGGGGCGGTTCCATCGCCTGGGTTGACAAGGGCGGGGTCCTGAACGTGGGGCCGCGCTCGGCCGGGGCCGATCCCGGACCGGCCACGTACGGGCTTGGAGGAACGGAGCCCACGGTGACTGACGCCAACGTCGTTCTGGGCCGGATCGACCCCGCCTATTTCCTCGGCGGAGAGCTGCCGCTGGACCCCGAGCTGGCGCGCCGGGCGATCCTGACACAGGTGGCCGGGCCGATGGGGCTCTCGCTGGAGGAGGCCGCGGAAGGGATCATCCGGATCGTCAACGCCAACATGGTGAAGGGCATCCGGGCGAAGACCATCGAGCGCGGCTACGACGTCCGCGAGTTCACGCTCATCGCCTTCGGCGGCGCGGGCCCGCTCCACGCGGCCGACCTGGCCCGGGAGCTCGAGATCCGCCGGGTGATCATTCCGCGGTATCCGGCGGCACTCTCAGCGTTCGGCCTCCTCGTTTCCGAGACCCGCCACGACTCCGTGCGGACGATTGCCAGACGCCAGTCGGAACTGAGCCCGGAAGCGCTCAGCGCTGCCTTTGCCGAGCTTGAGGAGACCGGTCGCGCCCAGCTCCGTGCCGAGCGGGTTCCGCCGGCCAGGCAGCGCTTCGAGTGGTCGGCGGATCTCCGCTACGAGGGACAGTCCTACGAGCTGAACACTCCGGTCGAGCGCGCGCGCCGGATGGGAAAAGGCGCCATCGCCCGGATCGTCTCCCGCTTTGGCCGGCTTCACGAGAAGGTGTACGCATACAGTTCGCGCGACGAGGAAGTCGAGTTCATCAACGTGCGGGTGACGGCGATCGGGCGGGTCCCCGCGGTCCGGCTGAACCGGGGGCGGTCTCGCGACGCCTCTTCCGCCCGGGCCTTCAAGGGGAAACGCAGGGTCTATTTCGAACGGGAGGGGTTTGTCTCCACCCCCGTCTACGAGCGCGACCGCCTCGCCGCGGGGCAGCGACTGCGGGGCCCGGTCTTGATCGAGGAGCCGGCCTCAGTCACGGTCGTCCCGCCGGCCTCGGCCGCCTCAGTGGACCCCTACGGAAACCTCGTGCTGACGCTCAGGAGCTGAAAATGCGCCCGACGCGCGGGAAGGCCGATCCCATCACAATGCAGGTCATCCGCTACGGACTGGAGGAGATCGCCGACGAGATGGGCTACACCCTGGTGCGGACCTCGCGCTCCACGATCATCAAGGAGATCATGGATATCACCTGCGCGGTCTTCGACCGGAAGGGGCGCACCATCGCCCAGGCCCACCACGCGCCCATGCTCCTCACCGCCTTCGAGATCGCGATGAAAGAAGTGGTGCGGCGCTTCCCGCCCGAGCGGCTCCGGGACGGAGACATCATCGCCTGCAACGACCCTTATCTCGGCGGCCAGCACATCATGGACCTCCAGCTCTTCTCCCCGGTCTTCTTCCGGAAGGAGCTGGTGGGGTGGGTGGGAACGATCGCCCACCAGCAGGACATGGGCGGGGCGGCTCCCGGCGGTGTGGCCGGAGGGATGACAGAGATCTACATGGAGGGGCTGCGCCTCCCCATGGTGAAGCTCTACAAGGCGGGGCGCGAGGACCCTGAGCTCTTCGCCGTCATCGCCAACAACATCCGGATCCCCGACAAGACCCTGGGCGACATCCGGGCGCAGGCCTCGTCGTGCTTTGTCGGCGCCCGGCGCTTGACGGAGATCGTCGCCAAGTACGGCGCGGACGTCGTCTCGAAATGCACCGCCATGCTGCTGGACTACTCGGAGGCCAGGATCCGGGAGGCCCTCCGCCGCTTCCCCGACGGAAGTTTCACCGGCGAAGACTGGATCGATGACGACGGGGTCACGGACCAGCCGATCAAGATCCAGGTGAACATCGAGAAGCGGGGGGACCGGGCGAAGGTGGACTTCGAGGGGACCGCCCGGCAGGTGAGGGGGAACATCAACTGCCCGGTGGCCACGACCTATGCCGCCGTCTACTACGCCATCATCGCCATCACCGATCCTCACTGCCCGCCCAACTCAGGGTGCTACCGCCCGGTCGAGATCCACGCCCGTCCCGGGCTGATCGTCAACCCGGAGATGCCGGCGGCGGTGGCGGCGCGGACCAACACCTCCCAGAAGATCGTGGAGTCGATGATGAAAGCCTTCGCCGGCGTGGTCCCCGAGCGGGTGATGGCCGGGAGCCACGGCCAGATCTCGACCTTTGCCTTTTCGGGGTTTCACCCGCGGACCGGCAAGCGCTTCGTCTACACCGACATCCAGGGGGGCGGGGCCGGCGCGCGCCCCGGCAAGGACGGCCGCGACGGCCAGGACTCCCACCTGGCCCGCTTCATGAACACTCCCATCGAGGCGGCGGAGATCGAGTACCCGATCCGGATCGAGCGCTATGAGTTCATCCCGGACTCGAGCGGGGCGGGGAAGTGGCGAGGCGCTCTCGGCCTCCGGCGCGATATCCTTTGTCTGACCGACCGGATCACCCTGGCCCGCTACGGTGATCGCCAGGAGTTCCCGCCGTTCGGGCTCTTCGGAGGCGGGGACGGGACCACGGGGCGCTTTCTCTTGAACCCAGGCCGGGAGGAGAGGCGGCTCAAGTCCAAGGGGATGGATATGCTGGCCGGAGACGACGTGGTCTCGATGCGCCTGCCGGGTGGGGGCGGCTACGGTCCGCCGCCGGAGCGCGACCCGGAGCTGGTGGCGATGGATGTTCGGGACGGGAAGGTGAGCGTGGAGGCGGCCACCCGGGAGTATCTGGTGGTGGTGGATCCCGTGAGCTTCAAGGTGGACCTGGACGCCACCGCTGAGCTGCGCGCGGTTCCCTCGCCCCCAAAGGGGGAGAGGGTAGGGTGAGGGGGCAAAAACAACTCACGCAGGGAGGAAAGAGCAATGAAGATCACTCGACGCGGCTTTCTCGTGGGGTCAGGAATCGGCGCGGCGTCGCTGGCCTTCCCGTGGGGGCGGCATGCCTGGGCCCAGAAGAGGACGAGCGTGACCGTCGCCTTCCCCGAGGCGATCACCAGCATGGAGCCACAGGCGGGAAGCCGGAACATGCCGCGGGAGACGTTTTACCAGGCCGTCTTCGACCGTTACGTGATCCAGGATCGCAAGCTCGCGTACCACGGCGGAATCGTGGAGGCGTGGAGGTACACGAATCCGGAGAAGACCGCCATGGAGATGAAAGTCCGCCAGGGGGTGCTCTTCCACGACGGCTCTCCTCTGACGGCGGAGGACATCGCCTTCAGCTTGAACCGGATGCGGGAGACCCCGCCATACTCGGTCGTCTACAAGAACATCACGGCCATCGAGGTTCCCGATAAAGCCTCGGTGCGGCTCAGTTTCGCCGCCTATAACCCCGCCTTCACGAAATGGCTGGGCTTCCTCGGCGGATTCGTGATCCCGAAGGCGGCCTTCGAGAAGATGGGGGCGGAGGCGTTCGCGCGGAACCCGGTGGGGTCGGGTCCCTACAAAGTCGTGCGCTTCGTCCCGGGGAGTCTGCTGGTGCTGGAGGCGTTCGACAAATACTGGAAGGGAGCGCCGCCGATCAAGCGGGTGACGTTCAAGGTGGTGACCGATCCGACGGCCCGCGTCTCCGAGATTCTTTCCGGGGATTCCGATATCACCGCCGAGGTCCCGGTGGAAGAATACACGCGCCTGGCCGCCCAGCCCGGCCTCAAGGGCGTCAAGCAGCCGGTGACCGACGTGGCGACCATCTTCGTCTCGCCGCGCTTCGAGCCGTTCCAGAAAGAAGAGGTGCGCCTGGCGGTCCATCACGCCATCGACAAGAAGACGATCGTGGACAAGGTGCTCCTCGGCTTCGGCATCCCCGTCTCGACCACCGAGGCCCCGCTCTACGACGCCTATACCGACTTCAACTTCCCGTTCGACGCCGACCGCGCCCGCCAGCTCCTGGGCAAGGCAGGCTACTCCAGGTCCAACCCGCTCCGGCTCAAGGCGATGACGACCAAGGGAGTGCGGACGAAGGACTTCGAGGTTATGACCGCCATCACGCAGATGTGGCGGGACGTGGGCATCGAGGCGGAGCTGGAGATCGTGACGATCCCCCAGTGGTTCCAGCACCGGAACGCGAAGACCGTCGCGCCGCTCTCGTTCTACTTCTGGTCGAACGCGACGGGTGATCCCATCAACTCGGTGGGGTTCATGACCCGCAACAAGGGACCGTTCAAGGTCTGGGAGTCGCCCGACGTGGACCCCAAGGTGGACCCGATCTTCACCGAGATCGACGAGCGGAAGCGGATCGCGGCGGCGAAGGAGGCGGCGCGCTACGTGGTCGAGCGTGGCTACATCATCCCGCTCTTCCAGGTGGTGATGCCGGTCATCATGAAGAAGGACCTCAACTTCGAGCCCTATCCGCAAGGGCTCCTCCTGCCCCAGGACATGTCGTGGGCGTAACGCTTGACGTTAATATCGCCGCGCGTTAAGCTGACTGAGTGATCCGGAGCTTTCGGGACCGGGAGACGGGGAAGGTCTTTAACCGCGAGCCGTCCCGGCGCTGGTCGCGGGATCTCCAGCAGGTTGCGCGTCGCAAGCTCCTGATGCTGGACGCGGCGGAGACCCTGGCGGACCTCCGTGTGCCGCCCGGTAATCGGCTCGAGAAGCTCTCGGGCGATCGGCAGGGCCAGTACAGCATCCGGGTCAACGATCAGTGGCGCATCTGCTTTCGCTGGGGCGAGGGCGATGCGTCGGACGTAGAGATTGCGGACTACCACTAGGAGGTTGAGCATGGCGCGGAAGCTGCCGGCCATTCATCCCGGCGAGATCCTCCTCGAGGAGTTTCTGAATCCCTTGGGGATCACCCAGTATCAGCTGGCGAAGAATATCAGCGTCCCTCCGCGTCGGATTAACGAGATCGTACATGGCCAGCGGTCGATCACCGCTGACACCGCGCTCCGTCTGGCGCGGTATTTTGGCAACTCTGAGCGGTTCTGGCTCAACTTGCAGAGTCGTTACGATCTCGAGCTCGAGAAGGACCGGCTTGGGAGACGGTTGGTACGAGAGGTGGCGGTACGTTCATAACGCTGCCCCTACCGGGCACCGTCTCAGGCATCACCGCATCAGAGTGGCCGGTTGAATGAGTCTCAGGTATCTGCTGGGGCGGGTGGGGCTGGGGGTCGTTTCGCTCTGGGGCGTCTCCGTCCTGACGTTTCTTCTTCTCCGCGTTGTTCCGGGCGATCCCGCGCTCCTCATGGCGCCGGTGGGGGCGAGCCAGGCTGACATCGCCGCGATCCGGGCCCAGTTCGGCCTCTCCGGCCCCATCTGGACTCAATACGCGGCCTGGTTGTGGGGAACCATCCGCGGGCAGTTCGGCAAGTCGCTCTGGCTTCAGCAGGACGCTATGGGAGTGATCGTCGAGCGGTTGCCGGCCACGCTCGAGCTGGTTCTGGTCGCGCTCGTGCTCGCCGTCCTCGGCGGGATCCTCCTGGGTGTGCTGTCGGTTCTCTGGCGGCGGAGCTGGTTCGACTCGGCGGCCCTCGCCGCCGGCAGTCTCGGCCTCTCCATCCCAAACTTCATCTGGGGGCTGCTGTTCATCGTTTTCTTCGGGGCACTGCTGCGTCTCCTCCCCGTTTCGGGTCGGATCGCCCCCGAGCTCGATGCCGTGCCGGTCACCGGGTTTCTCCTCCTGGACACGCTCCTCCGCGGCGACCCGCGGGCCTTCGCGTCCGTGCTCACCCACATGGTTCTTCCCGCTTGGGCTCTCGCGCTTCCGCTCCTGGCCATGGTCTTCCGGGCGATCCGCTCCGACCTGCTGACGGCGGTCCGGGAGGAATACGTGGTGATGGAGCGGATGAAGGGGCTCGGCTGGCTCAGGATTCTCTGCTGGCGCGCGCTCAAGAACGCGTTGATCCCGACCGCGACGCTGGTGGGTGTCCAGTTCGGATTTCTGATCGGCGGCACCGTCCTGATCGAGACGATCTTCTCCTGGCCGGGCATCGGCCAGCTCACGCTCTCGGCCTTCCAGTATCGCGACTTCCCCTTGATCCAGGGAATCATCGTGGTCTACGCCCTCTCGGTGATCCTGGCCAACTTCGTCGTGGACCTGGGCTACTCCGTCTTGAATCCGAAGGTCCGCTACGGATGAACAGAAAACTCCTGGCAGGACTGATCATCGCGCTCCTGCTCTGCCTGGCGGCGGGCCTCGCGCCCTGGCTCACCGCTCACGATCCCAACCGCCAGGACCTTGGGGCGATCCGGCGGCCACCGGTCTGGGTGGGCGGGGGGTGGGACCATCCCCTCGGGACGGACAGCCTGGGGCGCGATCTTCTCTCCCGCCTTCTCTGGAGCGCGCAGGTGGCTCTGGTCGTGGCGCTCGGAGCCACGATCGCGTCGGCCATCATCGGGACCCCGGTGGCGCTGCTGGCCGGCTATTTCCGCGGGCGCGTGGACACCATCCTCATGCGGTTCGTGGACGTCTGGATGTCCGTTCCCGCCGTTCTCCTCGCCATCGCCCTGATGGCGGTGCTCGGGGTGGGGCTCTGGAAGGTCGTTCTGGCCATCGTCCTGGTGGACTGGACGCGCTTCGCCCGGGTGATCCGCGGCGAGGTGCTTGCGCTCAGGGAACGGGAATTCGTCGAGGCTTCGCGGGCCATCGGCCTCCCGCCGATCCGGATCATGGTCGAGGAGCTGCTTCCCAACCTGATCCCGCTCCTGATCGTCCTGGCCTCGCTCGAGATGGCGATCGCGGTCGGCGTCGAGGCGCTCCTCTCGTTCGTGGGGCTCGGCGTGGAGGCTCGCGTTCCCTCCTGGGGGAGCATGATCGCCGAGGGGCGCGGTTATCTGCTCGTGGGGTGGTGGGGGATGACGCTCCCGATCGTCGCGCTGGTGGTCACGGTGGTGGGGTTCAACCTCCTGGGAGAGGGGCTCCGGGAGCGGTTGGACCCGCGGCTTCGCACCGAGCTGGCGCGCTGATAGGATGCTGAGACACGCGACCACCGCATGCCCGACCTCACCGCCAGACTGCGGCGCGTTCGAGCGCGGGCTTGGCCCGCGCAAGCCTTGGGGGGAGGTTCGGAAGGGGGGCGTGCCCCCCTCCGAGTGATGTTATGCTGCTCGAAGTCAAGGACCTCACCATCCGCTACGGCAAGCAGCTCGCGGTCTGGGAGATCGGGCTCACGCTGGGAGAGCGGGAGGTGCTCGGGCTGGTCGGCGAGTCAGGGGCCGGCAAGTCCACTATCGGGCGGGCCCTTCTCCGGCTGCTCCCCGAGCCGGGAGAGATTACCTCTGGCTCGATCAGTTTCAACGGGCGCGATCTCCTCTCCATCTCCGAGGCCAAGATGCGCGCGCTTCGGAGCGCCGAGATCGCGCTCATCCCTCAGGACCCGCTCTCGGCCCTCAACCCCGCCTTCCAGATCGGGCTTCAGGCGACCGACGCGCTGGTCCTCCACCGCGGTCTCTCCCGGAGAGAGGCCGAAGGCGTGATGGCGCGCCTCCTCGCCAGGATGGGGATTCCCGATCCCGAGGAGACGCTGAGCATGTATCCGCACCAGCTCTCGGGCGGGATGCGCCAGCGGGTGCTCATCGCGATTGCGTTTTCCTGCAAGCCGAGCCTGATCGTGGCCGACGAGCCAACCACCTCGC
The DNA here is from genome assembly GCA_964372605.1 of uncultured bacterium. Lineage (GTDB taxonomy): Bacteria > Methylomirabilota > Methylomirabilia > Rokubacteriales > CSP1-6 > CAYJUC01. The sequence continues at coordinate 11,026 of CAYJUC010000027.1, forward strand.
TCGACGTGACTACTCAGGCCCAGATCCTTCGCCTCCTCGAGGAGCAGCGAGCCGAGGCCGGGGCCGCCACCTGCTTCATCACCCACGACTTCGGCATCGTCGCCCAACTCGCGCACCGCGTGGCCGTTCTCTACGCGGGCTGCCTGGTCGAGCAAGCCCCAACTCGGGAGATCTTCGAGGCCCCCCTTCACCCGTACACCCGGGCCATCCTGAGTCAGCTCCCGCGCTCAGACCGACTGCTCCAGACGGTTCCGGAGCTCGACGGCGTCATGCCTGTCCTCTCCGAGCCACCCCGCGCCTGCCCGTTCCGGGATCGTTGTCCCGAGCGGATGGCGATCTGCGACCGGGCCCATCCGCCTCTGAAGAGCGTGTCGGCAGGGCACCAGGTCGCCTGCCACCTCTACTGAAATGCCGGCGCTCCTCGAGGTGCGCGACCTCAAGACCTACTACCGGCTGGGAAGCTGGCTCGGCGGCCGGAGGCTCCTCCGCGCTGTTGACGGCGCGAGCCTCACGCTCAAACCGCAAGAGACGCTGGCGCTGGTGGGGGAGTCAGGCTCGGGGAAGACGACGCTCGGGCGGACGATCCTCCGCCTGGTTGAGCCGACAGCCGGGCGCGTCGTCTTTGCCGGGCAGGACATCACGCGGCTCTCCCAGTCGGCGCTCCGCCCGCTTCGCCCGCGGATGCAGATCATCTTTCAGAACCCCTACGCGTCCCTCAACCCGCGGAAGACCGTAGGACAGATCATCGCTCGGCCACTCCAGGCTCACCGGTGTCCCGGGGATCACGCCGCCCAGGTGGCCGAGCTTCTCGGGCGGGTCGGGCTTCCGGCGGATGCGGCCCGCGGCTACCCTCACGAGTTCTCGGGTGGCCAGCGCCAGCGGATCGCCATCGCCCGCGCGCTGGCGCTCCGACCGGAGCTGATCGTCGCGGATGAGATCACCTCGGGACTCGACGTGACGGTGAAGCTGCGTGTCCTGGCCCTGCTGCGCGAGCTCCAGGCCGATTTCCGTCTCGCCTACCTCTACATCTCCCACGACCTCTCGGTGGTCCGCCAGATCAGCCACCGGGTCGCGGTCATGTACCTGGGAAAGATCGTGGAGGAAGCTCCCACAGAAAACCTTTTCGAGCGGCCCCTCCACCCCTACACTCAGGCGCTCAAGGCCTCCATTCCTCCCCTGGAGATTCAGCAACGCTGGAACCCGCCGGTTCTCCCAGGCGACCCGCCGAGCGCCACGAACATCCCGCCCGGCTGCCGGTTCCACCCCCGTTGCCCGCTGGCTCAGGCGTTGTGCCGCGAGGTGGAGCCTGAGCTGCGTGAGCTGTCCCCCGGGCACCGGGTTGCCTGTCACCTCGCAGAGGTAGCGCGATGAGATTCGGGATCAACGTGCCGCCCCGGGGCCCGGAGGTCGTGGAGGACGTGAAGCTGGCGGACTCGCTGGGATATGAATACGTCGGCTTTGTGGACTCCCAGCTCCTCTGGCGGGAGATTTACTGCCTCCTGGCGGTCTCCGCCGTGAGCAGTTCCAGGATCAAGCTCGGTCCAGGCGTCACCAATCCCGTGACGCGCCATCCGGCGGTCACCGCCAGCGCGATCGCGACGATCGACGAGCTATCCGGAGGCCGGGCCATCCTCGCCCTCGGAAGGGGCGACAGCGCGGTCCATACGGTCGGGCTGGAGCCGGTCTCCGGCCGGACGCTCAGAGAGTATGTGGAGGTCTGTCGCAAGCTGACGGCGGGGCAGGAGGCGACCTATCAGGGAAAACCGATGCGTCTCAGATGGGCCCGGCGGCAGGTGCCGATCGCGCTGGTCGCGTCAGGACCGAAGATGCTAGCGCTGGCCGGCGAGATTGCGGATCGGGTGACCATGCTCGTGGGAGCGGAGCCGAAGCTGGTCCGCTGGGGGATCGAGCACGTCCGCAGGGGCGCGGAAGCGGCCGGGCGTGACTTCCGCCAGCTCGACCTGGGCGTGTACATCCCCTGTTCAGTCACGGATGATCTTCCGAAAGGGCGAGAGGAAGTCAGGGCCATGGCGGCGGCCATCCTGAACGTCTACGCCCAGCAGAAGACCCTCCGTGGAGACGAGCTGCCGGCGGAGATCGCGGCCGAGCTGGATCTGATCCGCGGACGGTACAACTACATGGAGCACACGGATTCCCGGGCCAGGCACGCTCAGGCAATTACCGATCGCGCCATCGACAGGGTGGCGCTGGTGGGGCCTGCGGGAGAGTGCCGGGAGCGCCTCTCCGCCCTCGCCGAGCTGGGGATCCAACACGCGGTCTTCTTCGTCGAGCCGCTGGCGGAGCCGGACCGCCGCCGCCAGCTGATCACATCCATGGCCGAACACTTCTTTTCCCTCGGAAGCCCCTAGAACTGAAAGCGGCGACACGATTCGCAACAGCCGTCCTTACGGGTTATAACCCTCTTGAAGGTGGGTGATCTTCTCTTCGCTCATGGAAAGAGCCTCCTCGATGTTGGGGGAAATATCTTCTTATCTATCTCCCATTAAACAATCGCCAAATCCGGTACTCCCAGCCCGTACGGGTTCCCTTCGCCAGGTTGCAGGACCAGCGGCCGTCACGAGGTTCGAGGGATCATCGGTGCCGCCTCGGCTGGTCGGAAGTACGTGGTCCGCGTGCAGAGTCAGGACATTCCCCCGATGCCCGCAGTACTGGCAGGTGTAGTTGTCCCGCCGGAAAATCCCCCGCTTCAGCTCCTCCCACCCCAATCCACGCAACTGATCGTTAGCGAGAGCTTGCGAGGCAGCGATGGCAAGGAACGCCAGGGCTGCAAGACCGAGCACCGCTCCCGGCTGAACCGGGGAATACGGCCTCAGCTGAGGGTAGTCGTGTGCTCGCTGCCACACACACCGCACCGGGTCGTACAGCTGATCGTCGGGGCGTAGGGAACCAGCTTGGGCAAGCTGCTGCCATTCGTGAACTGGGCGGTAAACGAGTGGTGAGAGTTGCAGATTGAAGAACGGGTTAGACCACAAGTTGGATCACTCCTCTCTCAGAAGTTCCTCAAACGGTGGTAGGTCTATCTCGAACCGGTGCTCGCGGAGCCGCTTACGTAGCTCTTCGGCCTCCGGGATGGTGATAAGGCCGCCCGTAATGGCTGCGACAAGTACACCGGGGGTGTCGAGCAGGTACTCCTCACCAAGGCGCTCAAACAGTTCCCGCCTGAAGCGCCCCTTCTCATCCGCAGCGATCACCCAGCGGTGTGAGACGGCCACCGCAAGGCAGGCCGATTCCCCATCACCGAGAACTTTCCGAAACTCGTCGTACAGCAAAATCTCACCCGGGTCCGTGATCTCCAACTCGCTTAGAATCCCTGTCGCGAGCGCAGCCTCAAGCCGAGCGTGCTGATCTGGATAACGGACTTCGGCTTTCACGTGATCAAGCACGTAAAACTTGAACTGGCGTAGACCAGCCAGGATGTCCATACAGTCAATGGCGAGGAAGTTGATGAGGAAGCTCGACTCCGTGACAACCAGTAACCGACCATCCGGGTCCCTCTGCACTTCTCATGCCTTGGGAAGGTGGACTGCCCGTCCTTTTCGCCCCTTCGAAGCGTCCAGTTCGACTGAATCAATCAAAGCTTGGAACTCGCCCGGTAGGACCTCCGCAAGGGCACAAAGCTCCCGCAGCTTCGCGCGGCTGATAACTTCTCGGCGAAATGCCTCCAGCGCCAGAAAGACGAACTGATGGCAGAATGGGTTACGCTCGGTCGTACTGGCATTTTGTTCCACGCCAAAGAACCGCATGATCTCGTTCGCCGCGTCTTTCTGCTCGGCGAGCTGCGCTCGTTCTTCCTCGGCCAGGAACTTCAGGTTGAGTAAGCGATAAAGGGCCATCTCATAGCTCACGCCGAAGTGGTGAGCTAGGTGCGCCACGTCATAAACCTGGATATCCTGTGAATGGGCTTCGGTCCTCTTCTGCCCTGTTAAGGCTTCGGCTTCGTCATATACTTGAAGCTGGCTGCGGCTCGGCTCGCCTTTCCCGAGGTGACGGAGGAAGGCCCGCACGCCGCTCTCGGGCACCAGGAACGCGGCCGCGAAGGCATTAGCACGCACCTCGAGCAACTCTTCCCGGTTCTCCGCACGGCTCACGACGCTACCACGGTCCCGGTCCACTAACGCGTGGCAGTACTCGTGAGCGCACGAAAACACTCGCCGGCGCAGATGATGGTCTTCGTTGACGAAAATGGAGGGACCGTACTTGTCGTCGTACAGGAATAACCCCGAGATATTCTCTGGAAGGGACATTTCAATGAACCGAACCCCTTGCCGTTCCAGAACCTCAGGCATGTCGCCAATCGAATCATCACCGAGTTTCAGACGAGCGCGCTCCAGTTCAGCGAGGCGCTCGCCTTGGCGGATCGCATCCCACCGCATGCGCATAGCCGGCGTCCCATACTCGACACCATAGACGCGGTCCTGATCGATCCCGAGGAGGCTCTCAAGGTTCGTGTATTCGCGGCACAGCTTGGCGCACTCCGCGACCGCCTTGGCCCGCTCTCTATCTCCCGCGAGCTGGGGGTCCACCCGAAAGAGGGCAGCGAGGGCATCGCGCTTGCTTTCGTCGAACTCATCGGCAAGTAACTCGCCGATCTCCCGGCGATAGATTGCAGCGAGACGGGCGAGATGGAGGCTGCTTGGGGCTTTCATACCTGCCTCGAACTGAGCCAGGGCTCCACGGGAAAGGGCGATCTCCTCGGCGGCATCCTGCTGGGTAAGGCCGGAGCCCTCTCTGGCCAGCTTCAACCGACGCCCCAACTCCTCTTTGCTGATGGGCAATTGGCTCACCCTCTTTCTGCCGAGTAACATATCACGGCAAGTTTATGCTTGTCAAGTTACTAGTGACAGTTCCACTCCTAGTGAAAGACCCCGGCCTCGTGGCGCGAAGCATTTCCGAGAGCTAGGCGGGCGCCGTCAGACGTCAGGCGAATCCCCGCCCGACAATGCTCGTCTTGACCCGGATCTCAGATCCCAGGCTCGGTCAGCGCTAGTTCCCCGCGCGAGCGCCCGCTGTTCTTGAGCGATGCGGGGGACTATTCAAGTCAACAGAACAAATTCATAGCAAGCATATCGCTCCGATTCGAGGGTAAGGGTATCGCTTTCGAGGATGTTGGTTCGCCGAATCGCAGTCACTGTTCGAAAGTGCTTCGCTCTGTGCGCGATGCTCCCGGCGTGTTACGGATGCGCTCCCGATAAGATATGGCTTCGCTCGGGTCCCGTGCGAGTATCGTCGGTTTCGATCTTCCACAGGGCAGGTGGACCGGGGAATACAGACAACGAATCAATAGGTGATCCACGGATGGCGGTTCGTGTATCGGCTCGCCAGCTAGACCCCAAGGTAGGCTTCGCGGACGAGCGGGTGGTCCACGAGCCGCGCGGCCGCGCCCTCGAGGACGACCTTGCCCCGTTCCAGAACGTAGGCCCGGTCGGAGACGTCCAGCGCCAGGTGGACATTCTGCTCGACGAGTAACGTCGTCGCCCCGCGCGCGCCCAGCGTCCGGATCACCTCGAAGATCCGCTCGACCACGAGGGGCGCCAGCCCGGTCGCCGGCTCGTCCAGCATCAGGAGCCGGGGGTGCGCCATAAGGGCGCGGGCGATGGCGAGCATCTGCTGCTCGCCGCCGCTGAGCGTGGCGGCGGTCTGGCGCCTCCGCTGCGCGAGCACCGGGAACACCGAGTAGACCCACTCCAGCGTCTCCTGGACCCCGGCCTTGCTTCGCTCCCGCCTCCCGCCCAGGAGCAAATTTTCATAGACGGACATGGAGGGGAAGATCTCGCGCCCCTCCGGAACCAGCGCGAGGCCGAGCCTGGCAGCCCCATGGGTGGGGACGCCGCCGACCTCCCGCTGCTCGAACGTGATACTGCCGGCGGCGGGCCTCAGCAGGCCCGCGATCGTCTTCAGGATGGTGGTCTTTCCCGCGCCGTTCGGTCCGATGAGGGCCACCGTCTCGCCCCGGTTGACGTGGAACGACGCGCCCCACACGACCTTGATCTTGCCGTACGCGACTTCGAGGTCCTTAACGGCCAGCAACGTCGGATCCGCGCCCACGACTCCGCTCTCCCAGATAGGCCGTGACCACCGCCGGATTCCGCCCGATCTCGTCCGGCGTCCCTTCCGCGATCTTCTCCCCCAGATGCAGGACGATGATCCGGTCGCACACCCGCATGATGATCCGCATCAGGTGCTCGACCATGAGGACCGTCATCCCGCGCTGCCGCAACTTCTCGATCAGGGCGACCGCCTCCCCGATCTCGCCGGAGGTCAGGCCCGCGTTGATCTCGTCCAGGAGCAGGAGCCGCGCCCCGGACGCGAGGGCCCTGGCCAGCTCCAGCTTTCGGAGCTCGACGATGGTGAGACTCTCGGGCCGGTCCCAGGCTTTGGCCGACAGGCCCACGAAATCCAGGATGTCACGGGCACGCGCCTCGGCGGCGTCCAGCCCCATGGCTGCGCCGCCGAACACGAGAGCGACCACCACGTTTTCCAGGGCGCTGAGCGTGGGAAACGGCTGGGGGATCTGAAACGTCCGGGCGACCCCGAGCTTCGTGATCCGGTCCGGGCTGAGACGGGTGAGCTCGTGCCCGTCGAAGGCAATGGAGCCCGCGTTGGGCTTGTCGATCCCGCTGATCGTGTTGATGAGCGTGGTCTTGCCGGCGCCGTTCTGCCCGATGAGGCCGACGATCTCCCCCGCTCCCACCTCGAAGTCGACCCCGTTCAGGGCGACGAGGCCGCCGAAGCTCTTCGTGACTCCGCGACCGAGTAAGAGACTCATCGGGTGCCCGGAACGATCCGCGCGCCGAGCCCGCTTAGAGCCCTGGCGACGATGGGGTAAAGGCCGCGGGGGAAGAAGATCACGATGAGCGCCAGCATCAGTCCGATGATGATCAGGCTCTCGAAGCCGCCCAACCGCCGGAGCGCCCACTCCCAGACCACTCGCACAATCAGCGTGCCGAGGATGGGACCTTCCGGGGTCCGGAGCCCGCCCGCGATCGAGTAGAGGAGCGGCCACACGGAGTCTTCGATGCCGAAGACCCCCGGAGAGATGTGACGGGTCAGGGTGTGGCCGTTGAGCGCCCCGGCGAGTCCAGCCAGATATCCACTCAGCGTCATGGCGATGAGCCGATAGCGTCTGACGTTCACCCCGGACGCCTGGGCCGCCAGCTCGTTGTCATGGATGGTCGAGAAAGCCAGGCCCACCTTCGATTTCATGATGGCGGCGACGGCGAGGTATGTGGCGACCATGAGGGCGAGGCTGATCAGGTAGTTCCAGAGCGCCGCCTGTTCGACAGAAAGCCCTGCGGGCAGCAGTCGCGGGGCGTCGACGCCGTCCCAGCGGTTGGTGAGCCAGCCGAACTGCTCGACGATCAGGACTTGGACGATGGCCGTGGAGCCGAAGGTCACCATGCCGAAGTACCACTCCCTGAGTCGGCGGCAAAGGGCGCCGAGCCCGAGCCCCACGAGCGCGGGGAGCAGTGGTCCGACGAACATCGCCGCAGCGGGCGGAAGGCCCGCGGTTCCGGCGAGCAGGATGGAGGCGTAGGCCCCGAGCCCCAGGAAGGTGGCGTGCCCCAGCGAGAACTGCCCGGAGTGGGCCGCCAGGTTCCAGGATTGCGCGTAGACGGCGAAAATGAAGACAAAGGTGAGGATCTGCACGATGAACAGCTCTTGCATGAGGGCGAGGAGCAGGGCCGGCAGGCCGAACATGAAGAGCGCGATGGCGAGGTTCGGTCGGATGCGCCGGAGCAGGGAGGTCATGCGCCTTCTCTGAAGATGCCTTCGGGGCGGATCAGCAGAACCAGGATGAGCAGGACGAACGCGAACGCGTCCCGCCACGACCCGCCGAGGAAGAACGTCGCGAAGCTCTCCACGATGCCGTAGAGGAGTCCCCCCACCACGGCTCCCCTCACGCTGCCCAGGCCTCCCAGGATGATGACGGCGAAGGCCTTGATCGCCGGCATCGTGCCCGCGTAGGGACTGAAGGGGTTGATGATCCCGTAGAGCGAGCCGGCCAGCGCGGCGAGCCCCGAGCCGATCCCGAAGCTCAGCATGTCGATCCGCTGGACGTTGACCCCCATGAGCATGGAGGCCACGCGGTTCTGGCTCGTTCCCCGCACCTCGCGGCCGAACCGCGTGCGGAAGAGAAAGACGTAGAGCCCGAGCATGATGACCCACGTGAGCGCGAGCAGGATCACGAAGTCATAGCGGAGGTTGAGGAAGCCGAGATCGATGACCGACGTGGCGTAGGGCGTCCGGATCTGGGCGTACTCCCTGAAGGTCGGCACGAAGATCCGGGCGAGACCGTTCTGCAAGATCAAGATGAGCGCGATGCTGAAGAAGATCTCGTTGATCTTGGGGGTCCCACGGAGGGGGCGGAACCCCACCCGCTCGATGACGACGCCCACGAGCCCGACGGCGGCCATGGAGAGGAAGATCCCGAGATAGGGGTTGAGGCCGAGGGCGTGCCACAGGAGGAAGGTCAGGAAGGCTCCGGTCATCATCAGCTCGCCGTGGGCGAAGTTGACGACCTTCATCACCCCGAAGATCAGGGTGAGGCCGGTGGCGAGCAGCATGTAGACGCTGCCGAT
>CAYJUC010000028.1:0-19125 GCA_964372605.1 uncultured bacterium
GTTGCGTGGGCATAGCCCGCCCTCGATGCGGCTATCCCAGCCCGCCTTTACCTAGAAGCAGTCGCTCGAATTTCGTCAGTCAGTTTAGCTTTTAGGTCCTCCGGCGTGGTCAGGGAGGTGCCTGCCACGCTTGACGGGCGGCGGGGCGGCGTGGTAGAAATCTTTCTCGCGAGCGTACGTTCTCATCACACTTCTCCAAGGAGGCATCGATGGAAATTCGAACCGAGACCGTGACCCTCTCCGCCCCGGACGGCCAGATGCCGGCCCATCTCTGCCGTCCCACCTCGGGCGGCCCCTACCCGGGGGTGATCGTGATCCAGGAAGCGTTCGGGCTCAACCCCCATATCAAGGACGTGACCGAGCGAATCGCGCGGGAGGGGTACGTCACGATGGCTCCCGATCTCTTCTACCGCTTCGGGAGCCCCGTCGTTCCCTACGAGGATCTTCCGAAGGCCATCGGCTACATCCAGAAGCTCGAGGACGCCAAGGTCATGACCGAGGTCGGGGGGGTCATCGCCCACCTCAAGACGCTGAAAGACGTGCGCGGCGACCGGATCGGAATCACCGGGTTCTGCATGGGGGGGCGCGTGACCTTCCAAGCGGCCTGCCAGCACTCGACCGAGATCAAAGCCGCTGTCTCCTTCTACGGAGGCGGAATCGCCGCCGACGCCCCCAATGCGCCGCTCAACTCCGCCGAAAAGATCCGCTGCCCGATCCTCTGCCTCTTCGGTGAGACCGACAGTCTGATCCCCCCGGAGCAAACCGGGAAGGTGGATGAGACCCTGAAACGGTTGGGGAAGACCTACGAGGTCAAGGTCTATAAGGGCGCCGGCCACGGGTTCTTCTGCAATGAGCGGGGCTCTTACCATGCGGAGTCAGCGAAGGACGCGTGGGAAAAGACCAAGGCCTGGTTTGCCAAGAACCTGAAATCATAGCGATTTTCTAGAGGTTTCCCCCGGAGCGGAATCTTTTCTTGACAGAAGGGTCCAAGTCTGGCTTAAATTTGTACCGACTGGTTGGTATAAACATGCCGCCTCAGTCCCACAACACGAAAACGCTCTTGCTGGAGACCGCGGGCCGCCTCATGGCCATCAGGGGGTACCACAGCACCTCCCTGGACGATGTGCTCCAGGAGAGCAAGGTCGGCAAAGGGAACTTCTATCATTACTTCAAGAGCAAGGAAGAGCTGGGCTACGCGATCCTTGAGAAAATCGTCCAGGGATTTGTGGAGCGGACCCTGGAGCCGAGCTTTCAGGACGAGCGGTTGAGCCCGGTGGAACAGATCCACCAATTCCTGGACCGATTCTTGGATAATCAGCGCCAGCGAAACTGTGTGGGCGGCTGCCCCATGGGGAATCTGGCCTCCGAGCTGTCCGACGTTCATGAGGGGTTCCGCCAGCGCCTGGCTCAAATCTTCGCCCTCTGGCGCGAAAAACTCGCGCGAGCGCTGGAGAGGGGGCAGGCGGATGGCAGTGTCCGCGGGGATTGTGAGCCGGAGCGCCTGGCTCAGTTTCTCGTCGCCGGGCTCGAGGGGGCGATCCTCATGACGAAGGTGACCAAAGAGATCACGGTGATGGAGCAGTGCGTGAAGGAGCTGAAGGATCATCTGACGCTCTACACCAGAGCGTCAGCCATGGACCGAGGAGAACGACGATGAAAACACTGATGCGCGAGGCCCCACGGCAGACGGCTCGGGACCGCGACGAGTCGTTGGTGGCCGGGCTCCGGCGCGAAGACGAGGGCGCGGCAGAGACCCTGGTGTCGCAGTACGGTGACCGGGTCTACCGGCTGGCGTTTCGCATCACCGGCAATCGGGAGGACGCCGAAGAGGTGGTTCAGGATGCGCTCTGGACCGCGTCTCGAAAGATTCACTCGTTCAGGGGGGAATCCGCATTCGGGAGCTGGCTCTACCGGATCGCCGCCAACACCGCCTATCAAAAGCTCAGGGAACGGCGGGGCCGGGCCCAGGAGATCTCCTGGGAGAATCTTTTCCCGCAGGGGGACGGAGACGGTCAGCCGCCGGGGGAGGTCACGGATTGGTCCGCTCGCGTCGAGGAGCCGGCGCTCCAGGGGGAACTTCAGACCGTGCTCCGCTCCGCGGTGGACGCGCTCCCGGCCGATTACCGGACAGCCTTCCTGCTCCACGATGTGGAAGGGTTGTCGAATCCGGAGATCTCCCAGACCCTCGGGATCAGCCTCCCGGCGGTGAAGTCGCGGGTCCACCGCTCGCGTCTCTTCCTCCGTCAGCGGCTCTCCCGCTATATGGCGCAGGTGTGACACCGTACTGCGCGCTTCCGGGCGACCCGTCCTTGACTTTCCGCCCCGGGCCGTGGTTTGATAACCCATCGGCAGGGCGCACATTTCCCCCCGAAAGTCTATGGACGCAGTGATCGCGACAGGAGGAAAACAGTACCGGGTCTCCCCGGGTCAAGTGATCCGGGTCGAGCAACTTCCAGAGCCCAAAGGGAGCACTGTGGAGTTCACCAAGGTGCTCCTCGTCAGCGGGGATGGGGAACTGCTCGTGGAGCCGACGGCGCTGGCCGGGGCCCGGGTCGTCGGCCTAGTGGTGGCCCAGGGAAAGAGGCGCAAGGTCATGGTGGTCAAATTCAAGAAGCGGAAAAACTATCGCCGGACCCGCGGGCACCGGCAGCCGGTCACTCAGGTCCGCATCACGAAGGTTGAGGTGTAAAAGGTGGCTCACAAGAAAGGTGTTGGCAGCTCACGAAACGGGCGTGACAGCCAGCCCCAGATGCTCGGGGTCAAGCGCTTCGCCGGACAGCTGGTCACTGGGGGAAGCATCCTGGTGCGCCAGCGCGGTACCCGCTTCAAGCCCGGGGCGAACGTGGGGTTGGGCTCGGACTACACTCTTTTCGCCAGGACGGGAGGCTACGTGCGCTTTGAGCGGCGAGGCGACTCCCGGTACGTGAGCGTCACCGCCACCCCCGCCTGATTCTTTCCCGCGCGCTTCCGGTCGCCGATGTTCGTCGATGAGGTCGAAATTTTCGTCAAGGCTGGGAACGGAGGCGCCGGGTGTGTGAGCTTCCGACGGGAGAAGTTCGTTCCCCGAGGCGGGCCGGACGGGGGCGACGGTGGAGACGGGGGGAGTGTCTGGCTTGAAGCCGACCGGACTATCACGACCCTCCTCGACTACCACTACCAGCGCCACCACGAAGCCGAGCGGGGCCAGCACGGCAAAGGGAGCGGTAAGCACGGGGCCAGCGGCGCGGACCTGGTCCTGAAGGTCCCCCGAGGAACGATCGTCACGGATCGGGAGACCGGAGAGTCGCTCGGAGACCTCACCGCTCACGGCCAGCGCCTCCTGCTTGTCCCGGGCCCCCGTGGCGGTCGCGGCAACGCCAGGTTCGCGACTTCCACCAACCGGGCCCCCCGCCGCGCCGACCTCGGCACACCGGGGACAGGGGTTTGGATCCGGCTCGAGCTCAAGCTCCTGGCCGACGTGGGCGTCATCGGGTTCCCCAATGCGGGAAAGTCTACGCTGGTCTCCCGGGTCTCGGCCGCGACCCCCAAGATCGCCGATTATGCGTTCACCACTCTCGTCCCGACGCTGGGGCTGGTTCGGGTGGACGACCGGCAATCGTTCGTCATCGCCGATCTTCCCGGCCTTATTCCCGGCGCCGCGGAGGGAAAGGGGCTCGGCCATCGCTTTCTCCGCCACGCTGAACGGACCCGGCTCCTCATCCACCTGATCGACCTGGACCCTTCCCCCGGGCGCGATCCCGTGGACGATTGGCGGACGATCCAGGATGAGCTTCGCGCCTACTCTCCCGAGCTGGCCGACCGCCCTCAGCTGGTTGCGGCCAACAAGGTGGATCTTCCCGATACCGAGGACCGCTGCCAGCTCCTCCAGCGCTTCTGTCTCTCTTCCGGACTGCCGTTCTTCCAAATCTCCGCCCGCACCGGCCTGGGGCTTCGCGCGCTCATGGCGGAGGTGGCGGAGCGGCTCGCGCACGAGGCATGGGTCGAGAGCTCCAGATAGCCACCGGGGCCGCCCGCCGGCCCATGGCGAAGGCCCGGCGAGTGGTGATCAAGGTGGGGAGCGGTCTCATCGCGTCGCCCGGAGCCGGGCTGGATCAGACCCGGATCGCGGCCCTGGCCGACGAGTTGGCCGGGCTCGTCTCGGAGCAGAAGGAAATCGTCCTGGTCTCTTCGGGCGCCATTGCGGCGGGGGTGGCTCGCCTGGGCCTGTCCCGGCCGCGCTCCATTCCTGAAAAGCAGGCGGCGGCGGCCGCGGGCCAGTCGGCGCTGATGTGGCATTACGAGCAGGCCTTTGCCCGCCACGGTGTCAAGGTCGCTCAGGTGCTCCTGACCCAGGAGGACATCAGCCATCGCTCCCGGTACCTGAATGCGCGGAATACGCTCTTGGCGCTGCTCCGGTTCGGCGTCCTGCCGATCGTCAACGAAAACGACACGGTGGCGGTGGAGGAGATCAAGGTGGGGGATAACGACAATCTCTCCGCCCTGGTGGCCCATCTGATCGACGCCGACCTCCTGCTGCTTCTCACGGATATGGATGGTCTCTACACCGGCGACCCGGGCCGCGATCCCGGAGCCAAGCGGATCGAGATCGTTGAGTCGGTTACGGACGAGCTGCGGCAGCTGGTCTGGGAGAAGGCAGAGGGACTCTCGGTCGGAGGGATGCTCACCAAGCTCGAGGCCGCCCAGAAGGCCACGGCGTCGGGGATTCCAATGGTGATCGCCAGCGGCCGGGAGCCCGGCACGCTCCGGCGGCTCTTCAAAGGTGAGCCCGCCGGAACCTATTTCCTCCCGAGGGGCGATCGGCTCACGGCTCGCAAGCGCTGGATCGCCTTCGCCGTCCCGCCCCAGGGACGGCTGACCGTCGATGCCGGCGCCCGGAAGGCGCTGACGGAACGGGGCCGGAGCCTGCTCCCGTCGGGCGTGGTCTCGGTGGAAGGAGAATTCCAGTCGGGAGAGGTCGTGGCTCTGGCGCTGGCCGACGGAAAAGAATTCGCCCGGGGCCTCGTCAACTACGATGCGGCCGAGCTGCGCCGGATTCAGGGGGGGAAGACCGCCGACATCGAACAGGTTCTGGGCTATAAGAGCTTCGACGAAGTGATCCACCGGGACAACCTCGTCGTCCTCTGAGAGCGTGTCGGGGTAACCGCGGCATGGACCAGGCTGCGCTTCGAGGGCCGGCTCTGTCGGCGCGATTGACTCGGGCCTCACGTGGCGGGTGCCCTGCCTCACGGCATGGCCGAACCCGCCACGCTCGAACTGCATTGGGGGAGGTCTCGGAGGGGGCCGCCGAGGCCCCCGCCGACGGTTAGCGGGAGGAATGTTCATGGAGATTCGGGAACTGGTGGAAGCCAAGGCGCGGGCCGCCAAGGAGGCGTCGAGAACGCTGGCCCTGTGCTCGCCCAGGGCGAGGGGCGAAGCGCTCGTTCAGATGGCTCGGGGGCTGGAGGAGAAGGCCGCCACCATTCAGGAAGCCAACCGGGCGGATCTGGAGCGCGCCAGGGGCCAGGGTTACAGCCGGGCCTTCCTGGACCGGCTGACCCTCACCGAGGCGCGGATCGAGGAGATGGCCCAGGGGCTTCGGCAGGTGGCCCAGCTTCCCGACCCGGTGGGGGAGACCGTCAAGGTGTGGCGCCGTCCCAACGGGATGGAGATCTCCCAGGTCCGCGTCCCCATCGGAGTGGTAGGGTTCATCTACGAATCCCGCCCCAACGTCACCGCCGACGCGGCGGGGCTGTGCATCAAATCGGGCAACGCCGTGATCCTCCGGGGCGGGAGCGAAGCGATCGAATCCAACGCGATCCTCGCCGGCGTCCTGGCCAGGGGGATGGAGAAGGTCGGTGTTCCGCCCGACGCGATCCAGTTCATCGACACCCCGGATCGTGAAGCCGTGATGGTGCTGCTCACGCTCGACCGGTTCGTGGACATCATCATCCCGCGCGGAGGGGAGGAGTTCATCCGGATGGTGACCGAGAAGGCGCGGGTGCCCATCCTGAAGCACGACCGGGGACTCTGTCATGTCTATGTGGACGACGGGGCGGACCTGGCCATGGCCATCGACATCGCGCTGAACGCCAAGGTCCAGCGCCCCGGCGTCTGCAACGCCATGGAGACCCTGCTCGTTCACCAGACGATTGCCGGGAGGTTCCTGCCCGCCCTGGCGTCCCGCCTCCTGGAGGCCGGGGTGGAGGTCCGCGGCTGCCCGCGGACTCGCGCTCTGATCGCCGACGCCAGGGAGGCATCCGATGCGGACTGGGAGACCGAGTACCTCGACCTGATCCTCTCGGTGAAGGTCGTGGACAGCTTTGAGGAGGCCGTCGCCCACATCCGCGCGCACGGCTCCGGCCTGGCCGAGGCCATCGTGACCTCCCACTACCGCCGGGCGCGGCAGTTCACCCAGGAGGTGGACGCGGCGTGCGTCCTCGTGAACGCCTCCACCCGGCTTGTGGACGGAAACCAGTTCGGGATGGGGGCCGAGATGGGAATCTCCACTTCCAAGCTCCACGCGCGGGGGCCGGTGGGGCTCGAAGAGCTGACGACGATGAAGTACATCGTGTTGGGTGACGGGCAGATCCGGGAGTAGCGCGCCGTTGGCGTGGATCGGGATCCTGGGGGGGTCGTTCAACCCGATCCATTTGGGGCATCTGCTTCTCGCTGACGAGATCCGAGAACGCCTCAACCTGGATCAGGTCCTCTTTGTGCCCGCCGCGCTCCCGCCCCACAAGCCGCGGCGCGAGCTGGCGGCCCCCGAGCACCGGCAT
The DNA here is from genome assembly GCA_964372605.1 of uncultured bacterium. Lineage (GTDB taxonomy): Bacteria > Methylomirabilota > Methylomirabilia > Rokubacteriales > CSP1-6 > CAYJUC01. The sequence goes on from CAYJUC010000028.1 coordinate 6,756, forward strand.
GCCATGGTCCGGCTCGCCATCGCCGGCCACTCCGGCTTCGCGGTCTCCGATCTGGAGCTTCGCCGGCCCGGCCCCTCGTACACCGTGGACACGCTGCTGGAGCTCCGGCTGGGAACCGGCTCCTCCGGAGACCTCTTTCTGCTCCTCGGCTCGGAGACCTTCCTCGATCTCCCCAGCTGGAGAGAGCCCGCGCGCATCGCCCAGCTGGCTCGTCTCGTGGTGATCCCCCGGGCCGGGGCTCCCTTCGATCCCGAAGGTGAGGAAGCCATGAGGATTCTCCGGGAAATCGGCCAGGAGATGTTCGTTCCGATCGCTCTGTCCGGGAACGTTTCCACGCTGCCGGCCAGAGGAGTCCTGGTGGTCCCAGTGACCTCCCTGCCGATCTCCGCGTCGGATCTCCGGCGGCGGGCGCGGGAGGGGCGGTCGCTCTCCTTCCGGGTTCCGGCGGCGGTGGAGGCGTACATCCTCGAGCACAAGCTCTACCGCGAGGAGACTTGATGCCCGTTCTCTCGACCGAGCACAAGGCGCGTCTGGGCGCGCGGGCCGCCCTGGAGAAAAAGGCGGAGGATCTCATGATTCTGAACCTCCAGGGGATCTCGGGAGTGGCCGATTTCTTCCTCCTCTGTAGCGGGCGCTCCACCGCCCAGATCCAGACCATCGCCGAAGCCGTCGAAGGGCAGCTGAAAGGGGAAGGAATTCGACCACTCCACCGCGAGGGATTGCCGGAGAGCGGTTGGCTCCTCATCGACTACGGGGACCTCGTGATCCACGTGTTCCTCGAGAAGACCCGACAGTTCTACGCCCTCGAGCGGCTGTGGGGGGACGCGCCGCTCCTCTCCGTGGAGCGCGGGGCGAGGGATTGATTTCGGCTGGGGATCGTGGTAGCGTGTGCCTTCATCACCAGCCGGAGACGGCTTGAGGAGGCGATGATGAGAAAAGAACGCCTGGCGTACTTCCGGAAGAAGCTCATGGAAAAACAGCGCCAGCTTGTCGAAGAAGTGGGCAAGAGCGCGCTCTACGGCAAAGGGCCGGAGGACGACTCCATCAAGGACCTCGGTGATCAAGCCACCACCGCTTACACCCGAGAGTTTCTTTTCGAGTTGGGGAACGGAGACCGCCGGCTCCTCAAAGAGGTGATCGGCGCTCTCCGGAGGCTCGACGACGGCTCCTTCGGGGCCTGCGAACGCTGTAACGAATCCATCGCCGACAAGCGTCTGGAGGCGCTGCCCTTCGCCCGGTACTGCATCAACTGCCAGCGGGCCGTAGAGGAGGAGGAGCGAACGACTGCCGGGTGAGAACGGCATCGATGGCAGCGCGCCTTGGCCTGTTGCTCGCGCTCGTTTTCGGAGCTGGCGTCGCCTACCTGACCCCCCTCAACTCCTCCAGCATTCGGTTCACCCTCGCCCCAAACACAGTCCTCGACCTCCCGCTGATGGCGGTGGTGGCGGGAGCATTTCTGGCTGGCGTCTCTGTCGCGCTCGTCTTCGCCGTCCTCAAAGACCTGGGACGCTCATTCCGTGGCTACCGGTTCGCCCGCGAGGCCCGAACGGAGGCGCGGGACGACATGGTGCTGGCGTTGGCCGAAGAGCACGACCGCGCGGGGCGGAAGGCCGAAGCCCTCGCCACCTATCGTCAGATCCTCGATCGGGATCGGGATCACCCGGCCGCCCTTCGCGCGATCCGGCGCCTGACGGCGCTGGAGGGGTGCTGGCTCGAGGCGCTTGTCGCGCAGGAAGCCCTGGCGCGTCAGGCCTCGCCGGAAGCGCGCCCCGCGGAGCAGGAGTGGCTGGCGGGGATTCACTACGAGATCGGCAAAGCGCTCGTCGCCGAAGGAAAGTGGGAAGTTGCCGTCCAACATTTCCGCGAGTCCGTGAGCGCGGAACGGAGTTTTCTCCCCGCCATCCTGGCCATGGGGGATGCCTACGAAAAGATGGGAGAGATGCGAGAAGCCATTCGGACCTGGGAGCGGGCCGCGGGGGTCACCCCTGCGCTCGCCCTCCTGGAGCGGCTCGAACGGGCCTACCGCGAGGAGGGGCGCCCCACCCGGATGATCGGCCTCTACCAGGAGGCGCTCGGCCGATCGCCCCACGATCTGGCACTCGCCTTCGCCCTCGGGCGGGTCTTCTTCGAGCTAGAGATGCTGGATGAGGCCGCCGAGCAGTTCCAGAAGGTTGAGGTGAGGGTTCCGGATCTCCCGGCCATCCACGCCTACCTGGGAGTCATCTTCGAGCGCCGGGGGCAGAGCGCCGAGGCCTTCGAAGAGTACCGCCGGGCCCTTCACCTGAGTCAGAGTTTTGAGTGGCCGCATGCCTGTTCGGCGTGCGAAGCCGGCCACCGGGGCTGGCAGGACCGCTGCCAGGCGTGCGGCCGGTGGAACACTTCCAGGCCCTCACGCTGATCCCCCCGATGCCGGCCAGCGCGTCAGATCCTTCCCAGGCGCCGGCCCTTCCGTATTCGAGGCGCCCCCGCTGGGTTCCGTGGGTCACGGCGCTCCTGGATCTCCTGCTCCCACCCCTCTGTCCGCTTTGCAACCGCCGGCTCGACGAGGGGCGCCGCGACCCGCTTTGTGGCGGCTGCTGGGACGGCCTGGAACGACTCGCTCCGCCGTTCTGCGCGATCTGCGGTCTTCCTTTCGGGAGCTTCGGGGCCGGCGGCGAGGAGTCCCATCGCTGTGAAGCCTGCCGCCGGCAGCGCCCCCCCTTCGCCTATGCGCGCGCGGTAACACTCTACGGCGACACGGTTCGGGAGGCCATTCACGCCTTGAAGTTCCGCGGCAAGCACTCCCTCTCCCGCCCCCTGGGCGATCTCCTGGCTGAAGATGGGGCGCGCCTGATCCCCGGAGAACGGGTGGATTGCCTGGTCCCCGTGCCCCTCCATCCCCGCCGTGAAGCCGAGCGCGGATTCAATCAAGCTCTCCTCCTGGCCCGGCGAGTAGGGCGGCGGTGGAGGATCCCCGTGGCTGAGGGCGCGCTTCGGCGAACGGTGCCCACCCGCTCCCAGACCGAGCTCAGCAGCGACGAGCGCCGACGAAACGTCACCGGGGTCTTCAGCCTGCGCCGGCCGCATGCGGTGACCGGCCGCCACGTCCTCCTGATCGATGATATCTTCACGACCGGCGCCACCGTATCTGAGTGCGCGCGCATCCTCCTGGCTGGCGGCGCCACCACCGTCGGCGTGCTGACCGTCGCTCGCGTTCCCTGAGTCCCTCCCTCGGGCCTTGCGCCGGCCGGGGCGAGGCCGATATAATGATTCTGCTCGTCTCGAGGATGCAACACTCACTGAATCCTTCCCCAAAAGGAGCCGTGCGATGGGGGTTCGAGTCGGCGTGAACGGGTTCGGGCGGATCGGCCGGGTCTTTTATCGGGCTGCCCTGGGGGTGAAGGAGATCGAGGTGGTGGCGGTCAACGACCTGGCGGACGCCAAGACGCTGGCTCATCTGCTGAAGCACGACTCGGTGCACGGGAACTTGCACGCCGAGGTCGTCGTGAAGGGCGACGCGATCTTCGTGGACGGCAGGGAAGTGCGCGTTCTGTCGATCAAGGAGCCGGCCCGGCTCCCGTGGAAGGCGCTGGGAGTGGATGTCGTGGTGGAGTCCACCGGACTCTTCCGCGACCGCGGCACTTCGCTGAAGCACATCGAGGCCGGGGCCAAGAAGGTGGTCATCACGGCGCCGGCCAAGGATCCTGACGTCACCGTGGTCCTGGGGGTGAACGAAAAGCAGTACGACCCCAAAGCTCACCAGCTGGTCTCCAACGCGTCGTGCACCACCAACTGCCTGGCCACGGTGGCCAAGGTGCTGCTCGACAACTTCGGCGTCAAGCGCGGCTTCGCTTCGACAGTGCACGCCTACACAAACGATCAGCCCGTTCACGACTTTCCCCACAAGGATCTGCGCCGCGCCCGGGCGGCGGCGGTCTCCATGATCCCCACCACCACCGGAGCGGCCACCGCGGTGGGGCTCGTTCTCCCCGAGCTCAAAGGAAAGCTGGACGGAATTTCCATCCGCGTCCCCACGATCAACGTCTCCGTCGTGGATCTTGTCGCGGAGCTGGGGAAGCCCACGACGGTGGAAGCCGTCAACGACGCATTCAGGTCGGCGGCGGCGGGTCCCCTCAAGGGAATCCTGGACGCCACAGACGAGGAGCTGGTCTCCACGGACTTCAACGGCAACCCGCATTCCTCCATCGTGGATCTTCCCTCCACCGCGCTGATCGAAAAGAACCTGGTGAAGGTGCTGGCATGGTACGACAACGAATGGGGGTATTCCTGCCGGGTGCGCGACCTCATCTGCTTCATGGCGAAGTCTCTCTAACGACCCGCGCCGCGCTGGGAACCCACCGGGAGGAATGGGAGGCGGGGCGGGTAGATGGCAGCCGGCTCTTTCGAAACACCCGCCGATGAGCGCGGGTCGGGGAAGCTCAGCGTTAAGGACCTCGATCTCGGGGGAAAACGGGTGTTTCTGCGGACCGACCTGAACGTTCCGCTCGCCCAGGGCCGGATCACCGACGACACCCGCATTCGCCTAGCCCTGCCCACCATCCAGCACTGCCTCGGGGCCCGGGCGTCGGTGGTCCTGGCCTCACACCTTGGCCGGCCCAACGGCGCCCCGGATCCTCGATACTCCCTGGCCCCTGTGGCCCAAAGGCTTGGTGACCTCTTGGGGCGATCGGTTCCGCTGGCGCCGGACTGTGTCGCGAACGCCACTCTGCTCCAGGCACGCGCGCTCAAACCCGGGGAGCCGCTCCTCCTGGAGAACCTTCGCTTCCACCCAGGGGAAGAGGAAAACGACAGAGAGTTCGCCCGGGCCCTCGGCCAGATGGCCGATTGCTATGTCAACGACGCCTTCTCCGCTTCTCATCGGGCCCACGCCTCTCTGGTGGGGATCACCCGATTTCTTCAGCCCGCGGCCGCGGGACTCCTGCTTCAGCGGGAGGTAGAGGCCCTCGGGCGGATCCTGGACCGTCCCGAACGGCCCCTGGCCGCCATCCTCGGTGGAGCCAAGGTTGGGGACAAGCTGGCGCTGGTGGAGAATCTCTTGACGCGGGCGGAGATCCTGCTGATCGGTGGCGGCATGGCGTTCACCTTCCTCAAGGCTCAGGGGCACGCCGTCGGGCGATCCCTGGTGGAGGACGGCCTCCTGATGAAAGCGAGTGAACTCCTCGCGATCGCCTGGAAGCGCGGAGTGCGCCTCGAGCTTCCCGTGGATGTCGTCGTCGGACAGGCCCCGGACGGCGAGGCGAGGGGGGTGGTGCCCGCCGGAGAAATCCCGCCGGGACTCATGGGGTTGGATATCGGACCCGTTTCCCTGGCGCGGTTCCGCGAGGCATTGACGGCCGCGCGTACCATCGTCTGGAACGGTCCCATGGGGGTATTCGAGCGAGCGGAGTTTGCCGCCGGCACCGTGGAACTGGCGCGGGCGGTGGCGGCTTCGGGTGCGTTCTCGGTGGTGGGGGGCGGGGACACTGTGGCGGCGATCCATCAGGCCGGGGTGGAAGAGCGGATCGGCTACCTCTCGACCGCCGGCGGTGCCTTCCTGGAGTTCCTGGAGGGACGATCTCTTCCGGGGATCGCCGCGCTCACTGACAGGGCCTAACAGGATGCTGAAATACGCCGTCTCGTCCCGAGTTGTCCGCGCGCCGCTTCGCGAAGCGTTTTTATCGAAGGGGGATTCGACGGCCCCCTCCGAGGCCTCCCCCAGGAACTTGCGCGGGCTTTGCCCGCGCTTGATCTGATGCGCACCCCCCTGGTTGTCGCCAACTGGAAGATGCACGGTAGTCTGGGAGAAGCCCGGACCCTGGCCCAGGGTGTGCGGGATGGACTCAAACGACTGCGGGGCGCAGACGTGGTGCTCTGTCCCCCCTTCACGGCCCTCGGAGCCGTCGGAGCGATTCTCTCCGGCTCGCCCATCGCGCTCGGCGCCCAGAACTGTCACTGGGAAGCCAGCGGGGCATTTACGGGCGAGGTGTCGCCGGCCATGCTCGTTGACATCGGCTGCCGCGCGGTGATCGTGGGGCATTCCGAGCGGCGGAGGGAGCTCGGCGAGAGCGACGCGCAGGTGAACCGGAAAGTCCACGCGGCGCTGGCCCATGGCCTGACCCCGATCCTCTGCGTGGGAGAGACCGACGCCGAGCGGCGCAAGGGGCTCACGTACCCCGTGGTGGAGGGACAGCTGCGCGCGGGACTGGCAGGGCTCACCGCGGAGGCGGTGGGCCGATGTGTCGTGGCCTATGAGCCGGTGTGGGCCATCGGGACCGGGGTCAACGCCAGTCCCGCCCAGGCTGCCGAGGTTCATGGTTACCTTCGCGGGTTGCTCTCCGAGCTGACCTCCAAGGAGCTGGCCCAAACAATTCGCATCCTCTACGGGGGGAGCGTGAAGCCGGAGAACGTGGGCCCCTTGATTTCCGAGCCCGAAATCGACGGCGCGCTGGTCGGGGGCGCGAGCCTTCAGGGCCAGGCCTTCGTGGCCATTGTGCGAAAAACGGTTGCCAAGGGCGGGACGCCGTAGGCGGGGCGGGAGATCAAGGCCGGGGAGTTTAACACCGGGGGTAAAAAGGAGTCGTCATGTACACGGTCATCGTGGTGTTGCATGTGCTGGTCGGACTGCTCATCATTGCGATCGTCCTCCTCCAGGCGGGGAAGGGCGCCGATATCGGCTCGGCGTTCGGAGGGGGTGGGAGCCAGGCGGTCTTCGGATCCATGGGCACCCCCACGCTCCTGGGAAAGATCACCGGAGCGGTGGCCCTCGCCTTCGTGCTCACCTCGTTCGGTCTCATCATCCTCTCCTCCAAGCCGTCCGGTTCAGTGATGACCAAGCCGTCGGGAGCCCCGGCACCCGTTTCTCCCGCCGGCCAGAAGTGACCCGCGGCTCCCTCATTCCTCCGCCGGGGGTTGGCCGGAGCCGTCAGGAGCGGGGGATTCCTCGATGCTGACCAGACGGCTCCTCGTCATTGCCCCCACCCTGGTGAGCCTCTTCCTCCTTCAGTCGTACTTCTGGGTCCCCACCTTCGAAGATCAAGCCAGAGGAGGTCCCGGCCGGCTCACCCGCTACATCAGCGCGTCGAGCGGGGATGCTTCCATCCTGAACCCGACGCTCTCGGCGGACTCCGCCTCGAGCGAGGTGAACGGCCTGGTATTCGAGGGGCTGATCGACCGCAACCAGGACCTCTCCTTCAGGGGCCGGCTCGCCGAGTCGTGGAAGATCTTCGAGGAGGCCTATCTCCTCGTCGACGAGTCGCTGGCGCCGGCCGACGGCGCCCCGGCGACAGCCGGCGCCCTGCAGGCTCGGCTCAACGCGGCCAGGGGCTCCGGGGCGCCGGCGCTCCGCCTCGTTCAGAAAATCGAGGTGCTCCCAGGGGGAACGGTCACGGAGCGGATCGAGCCCCCGACAGGCGCCGGCAAGCGAGCCTCCCCCGGGAAACCGGTGGAAGTCACGATTCGCCGCCCGCCCCGCCTCAAGTTCACCCTGAGCCAAGTGGACCAGGATTTCTTCGAAGGGCTCGACCGGCTGCTCGGCGGCTACGTGAAACGGCTTGACCCGTCCAAGTTCGTCAGCGCCCCGGACCCGGCGGCGGCCAGGGCGGCGGCAGCCCTCCTCCCTGCCGCCGAGGCGAACCCGGTTATTGTCTTCACCCTCCGCCGCGGGGTGCGCTTTCACGACGGCCGCGAGCTCGATTCGGGGGACGTTCGCTTCACCTACGAGACGATCGTGGACCCGCGGAACCTCTCGCCGCGCGTTCCGGACTTCGAGCCGGTCAAGTCAGTGGAGACGCCGGACCGCTTCACGGTGCAGGTCACCTACAAACGCCTGTTCCAGCCCGGCTTCGAGAGCTGGGGAATGGGGATCCTCCCCGAGCATCTCTTGAACCGCGAGGCGCTCCGCCGGGAAGCGCTGGCCGCGGGCAAAGATCCGGACAAATTCTCGGTGAGGGATTCCGCTTTTAACCGGAGGCCGGTGGGGACCGGCCTGTTTCGCTTCGGCGAGTGGAAGACTGACCAGTTCATCCGGTTGACCCGCTTCGAGGACTACTGGGAGGGGCCGGCGAACTTCACGGAATACCTGATCCGGATCATCCCCGACCCCCTGACCACCGAGCTGACCTTTTACGCGGGCACCTCCGACGCCTACGGCGCCCAGCCCCACCAGGTGGCGCGATTGAAGGACGATCCGCGCTTTCACGCCACCTCGCTCCTCCAGCTCGGCTACACCTACATCGGCTACAACATGCGGCGTCCGATCTTCGAGGATCCCCGGGTCCGGCGAGCCCTCGGCATGGCGATCAACAGTGACGAGATCATCCGCTACGTCCTCTACGGCCAGGGGGAACGGACCACCGGGCCGTTCCCCAAGCAGACCGACTACTACGACCCCGCGGTGACGCCGCTCCCTCATGACCCCCAGGTCGCGGCCCGACTCCTGGCAGAGGCCGGCTGGAAGAGGAACGCGGCCGGCATCCTGGAGAAGGACGGCGCACCGCTGGCCTTCACGATCATCACCAACTCGGGAAACGAAGAGCGGAACGCCATCATGGTGATCGCTCAGAACGCCTGGCGGCGGCTCGGCGTGAAGGTCGAGGCGCTGTCGTTGGAATGGGCGGTGTTCATCCGCGAACGGGTGAACAAGGCGGACTTCGACGCGGTGGTGCTCGGCTGGTCCATGGGGCTCGACCCGGATCTCTACCAGATCTTCCACTCGAGCCAGACCGGTCCCTTCCAGCTGAACTTCGTCGGCTACGGAAACCCGCGGGCCGATGAGCTGATGGTGCGGATCCGCCAGGAGTATGACCACTCCCGGCAGATCGCCATGGCGCGGGAACTTCACCGGCTGATTGCCCAGGATCAGCCGTACACCTTCCTCTACGTCAGGAAGAGTCTGGCGCTCATGGACGGGAAGATCGTCCGCATGGTCCGCGGGCCCGATGGCACACCCCAATACCTCCCGTTTGTGCCCAACAAGCTGGGCAGGATCGGGTTTCACTTCAAGGAGTGGGTGAAGACCCCGACGCCGGCGCTCCCTCCCTATCGCCCCGAGCTTTCCCCGGGCTGAGCCGATGCTCCCCTTCCTCTTGAGGACTCTCTGGAAGAAGCTCTGGACGCTCGTCTTCGTTTCCGTCGTCTCGTTCGGCGTGATCCACCTGGCCCCGGGAGAGCCGAGTCAGATCGATCCGATGAACCCGCGCTTCACCAAAGAACAGCTCGCCCGCTACCGGGCGGCCTTCGATCTGGACAAGCCGCTCCACGTCCAGTACCAGCGCTTCTACCAAAAGCTCTTCACCGGCGAGCTCCGCTCCTTCAAGGACAACCAGCCGGTGCTGGGGAAGATCGTCGAGCGGGCCTGGAACAGCTTTCCCCTCTTCCTGGTGGGGACGCTCCTGGTCTGGTGCTACGCCTTCCCCCTGGGGGTCGCCGCCGCGGTCCGCCGGAACTCGCTCTTCGACCGGGTCACAACCGTGCTCGTCTTCGCGCTGATCTCGATCCCCGGGTTCTACCTCTCGTATCTGGGAATCATCTTCGTGGTGGAGACCTTCCACGTGGACGTCATCGGCCTCCGGACCTTCGGGCGGGAGGGAGTCGGGCTCCTGCCCGGACTCATGGACCGCACCTGGCACCTGGTCCTCCCCTCGGCCCTGGGAGCCACCGCGGGGATCGCGGTCCTGTCCCGCTACGTCCGCTCCCAGATGCTCGAGGTGATCGGCTCCGACTATGTCAGAACCGCCCGAGCCAAAGGGCTCGCCGAGGACGTGGTCCTCTACCGCCACGCCCTGCGGAACGGTCTCCTGCCGTTCGTGACGATGCTCGGGCTCCTGATCCCGGGGCTCATCGGCGGCAGCGTCATCTTCGAGACGATCTTCGCCTGGCCCGGGATCGGGCGGCTCGGCTACGAGGCGATCCTCGGGCGCGACTACCCGGTGGTGATCGCCCTCAACTTCATCGCCGCGGTCCTGACCCTGACCGGGACCCTGCTTTCGGATCTCCTCTACATGCTGGTTGATCCGAGGATCAGGCTCTGATGCAGGAGACCCTGGCCCTCTCGCCTTCCCGGCTCGCCTGGCGGCTCTTCCTGAAGAACCGGACCGCGGTGGCGGGGATGGCGGCGGTGATCGCGTTCTTCCTGGTGGCCGGCCTCGGGCTCCTCCTCACCAGGGGAGAGCATCCGTTCCTGGACCCGCGCGAGGTGCGTCTCCCGGACAAGCTCAAGCCGCCCTTCTCCGCCCCGAACCGGGAGGCCGTGGCTCCTCCGAGCCAGCCGAGGCTCGGGATCTATCTCCTGGGCACCGACGAGCTGGGGCGCGACGTCTTCGCCCGGATGCTCGAGGGAGGGTTCGTCTCGCTCTCCGTCGGGTTCGTGGCGGTGGGGATCGCGGTGGGGATCGGTCTCGTCCTGGGAGGGATCGCCGGCTACTACGGTCCGCTATCGATCGGGCTCGGACGGTTCAGGCCCCTGACCGTGGACACCGTGATCACCGGGCTGATCGACGTGATGCTCTCGTTTCCGTCGTTCTTTCTGATCCTGACCGTGGTCGCCGTGCTCAAGCCATCCATCTGGAACATCATGGTGGTCATCGGGCTGACGAGCTGGGAGGGAACCGCGCGCTTCGTTCGGGCCGAAATCCTCTCGCTCCGGGAGCAGGAGTTCGTGTATGCCGCCACTGCCCTCGGCGCCGCCGGGCCCCGGGTGATCGTGCGGCACCTGATCCCCAACTCTGTGGCGCCGGTGCTGGTCTCCGCCACCCTGGGAGTGGCCGGCGCCATCCTCACCGAGTCGGGCCTCTCATTTCTCGGCTTCGGTGTGCCGCCCCCCGACGCTACCTGGGGGAACATTCTCTCGGACGGCAAGCGCTACATCTTCGACGCCCCCTGGCTCACCCTGATCCCGGGCACGGCGATCCTCATCGTCGTGCTCGCCTTCAACCTCTTCGGCGAGGGCCTCCGCGAAGCCTTCAATCCGAAGCTCCGCCAGTGAACCCGCCGGGATTGCTCGGCAGGATCATTCCGTTTCTGTTCATCCTGGTCAGCGGCGCGCTGGTTTGTGTGGAGCATGGCCTCGCCCGGCCGGGCTCCGCATACCAGGATCTCCCGACGTCCATCGATCCATCGCGCAAATACCTCTTTTACATGCATGGGCGCATCGTGGAGCTGCGCGGGCGCAATGCCGTGAGCAAGGAACACGGCCGGTACCAGTACGACGACATCGTCAAGGCGCTCGCAGACAGAGGGTTCGTCGTCATCAGCGAGGTCCGGCCCGCGAACACCACGGTGGAGTACGGGCGAAAAGTGGCTGGGCGGGTTCGGGCGCTCATGGCGGCGGGCGTGGCGCCCTCCAATATCGCGGTCACCGGATTTTCGAAGGGGGGATTCCTCACCATCGTGACGTCCGCGGTTTTGGGAGAGCCGAAAGTGAACTTTGTGATCATGGCCGGCTGCGGCATCGGACCGTACGAACAAATCCTGCGGGAATTCGCGCCACAGATGAAGGGCCGTGTCCTCTCGCTCTTTGACCGTGCCGATCGGGAAGCCGCGTCCTGTCGGGAGGCCTTCCGGCGCGCCCCCGGACTTGAACACAAAGAGGTCGAGCTGGTGACGGGTGTCGGCCACGGGCTGTTCTACGCTCCCCGCAGGGAATGGCTCGACCCGGTCTCCGACTGGGCCACCGCCGGTCGCTAGAGAAGCTCCTCCCGAACGCTCGCAAAATGCGAGGCCTCCCGGCCGAAGCGATTTTGCGGTCGGGATGGTATAATCACCGCACAGATCGGGCGTGTTTATTTCTTTGAGTTGATTTGCGTTTTGGAGGAGCCAGATGGGGAAGATGCTGACAGCGGTCTTTGACGGCGACGTGCTTCGGCCGGACAGTCCGGTAGACCTGAAGCCGCACACCCGGTACATGCTGACTGTGGAAAAAGAAATCGGAGGAGAGACCGAAACCGAGACCCCAACCGCCTGGGAGGTTCTCGACGGGCTGACAGGGACGGTAGAGGGGCCTGAGGATTGGGCAGCGGAGCACGACCATTACCTCTACGGGAGTCCGAAGCGGGGCACCCCAAACCCTTGAGCACCGACCGCATCTTCCTCGATACCGCCTATGTGCTGGCATTACTCAACCGTCTGGATCGATATCACCGGCGAGCAACGTCTCTGACAGTAGCCGTCAGTTCCGCGCGCGAGGTCTGGGTCACCGAAGCCGTACTGCTGGAGATCGGCAACGCCCTAGCAAGATCAAATCGGACGGGCGCGGTTCGATTCATCGAAAGCTGTTACGGAACAGCCAACGTTCGGGTGGAGGCATTGACTGCGGAGCTGTTCCGCCGCGGGTTGGAACTTTACCGGGATCGTGCGGACAAGGAATGGGGCCTGACCGATTGCATCTCGTTCGTAG
>CAYJUC010000029.1:0-1747 GCA_964372605.1 uncultured bacterium
CCGGGCGGAAGGGTGACCCGCGCGATGGTTCCCTCCTCCGAGTAGTCGACCTGATAGAGGAACGGGACGTACACGGAGGCGACGCCGGCGAGCCGCTCGAGCCGCGCCTGGCGGTGGAGGCCGCGGGAGCGGTCCAGCTCCGGAAGGATCTCCCGCAAGAGATTCCATCCCCCTCCGAGGAAGATCATGTCGGTCACGAGAGACAGGGGCTCAGGGTTCTCTGTGGGGCCTTCAACCCAGACCGCCACCAGCGGATCTCCGGAGGAGCGCTCTGATTGTCGGAGGGTGACGCCGAACGCCTCGAGCCTGCCGAGAACCTCGAGCCATTCTCTGGCAGTGGCGGCATGGGCAATCAGGAGCTCAGGACGCTCATCGGACTGAACCCGGGCCAGCTCCGGCAGGGCCTCCGCCGGCGGCACCGACGGGGCGGTGAGAAACACCACGGACATCGACGAACCCCCCCTCACCTTAATCCTCTCCCCCTCGAAGGGGGAGAGGGAAGTTGAGGGCCGAGACCGGCTCGCTCCGCCCTTTGACCTTAATCCTCTCCCCCTCGAAGGGGGAGAGGGAAGGGAGAGGGGAAAGGTGAGGGGGAGGTTAATCCGCCTGGCGGCGGAGGAAGGCAGGAGTATCCAGGTCGCCTTCCAGGGGATCCCCTCCCGGAGCCCGGACTGCCGCCACCCGACGCCGCCACCCGCCTCCGTCAATCCGAACGCTCCCCTCGCTCCGGGCCAGGACGCCGGGCTCGGGGGGCCTCGACGGATTGACGGCTGCCGTTCGGTCGTCGAAGCCGGTGGCAATCACCGTGATCCTCACTTCGTCCTGCAGCGTCTCGTCGATGACCGCCCCGAAGATGATATGAGCTTCCTCGTGGGACGCCTCCTGGACGATCCGCGCGGCCTCCTCGACCTCGTGAATGGAGAGGTCCGGGCCGCCGGTGAAGTTGATCAGGATCCCGCGCGCCCCCTCGATCGAGTTCTCCTCCAGGAGCGGGCTCGCGATGGCCTTCTGGGCGGCCTCCAGGGCGCGGTGTTCCCCCTTCCCGCACCCGGTCCCCATCAGCGCCAGCCCCATCCCCGACATGATCGTGCGGACGTCGGCGAAGTCCAGGTTGATGAGCCCGGGCACGAGGATCAGGTCCGAGATCCCCTGAATGGCCTGGTGCAACACGGAGTCCACCACCTTGAACGCCTCCTGAAGCGGGGTGCCCCGCTCCACCACCGATAGGAGGCGCTGGTTCGGAATGGTGATCAGGGTGTCCACCACGCCCCGAAGCTGGGCCAGGCCAGCTTCGGCCTGCTGGGCGCGCTTCTTCCCCTCGAAGACGAACGGCTTGGTCACCACCGCCACCGTGAGCGCTCCCTGCTCCTTGGCCACTGCCGCCACCACCGGAGCCGCCCCGGTGCCGGTCCCCCCGCCCAGCCCCGCAGTCACGAGAACCATATCGGCCCCCTCAAGGGTTTTGCCGATCTGCTCGCGATCTTCCTGGGCAGCCTGCCTGCCGATCTCCGGGTTTGAGCCGGCTCCCAGGCCACCGGTGAGGGCATGCCCCAGCTGGAGCTTCAGCAACGCCGGCGAGGCCCGGAGCGCCTGGACGTCGGTGTTGGCCACGATGAACTCCACACCGGTGAAGCGCGCGGCCAGCATCCGATTCACCGCGTTGCCGCCGCCGCCACCCAGGCCGATGACCTTGATCTTGGCCGCCTCCCTCGCGGCATTCTCTCCCGCCCGGCCTTCGGCCCCCCGG
>CAYJUC010000029.1:1847-7819 GCA_964372605.1 uncultured bacterium
GATCTTGGCCGCCTCCCTCGCGGCATTCTCTCCCGCCCGGCCTTCGGCCCCCCGGCGTTGATCTCCCACCCCGCCTGCGGCTTCCCGGCGTTGATCTCCCACCCCGCCTGCGGCTTCCCGGCGTTGATCTCCCACCCCGCCTGCGGCTTCCCGCCCTTCTTCCTCCAGCTCAAAGAGTGGCCGTCTCATCCGCCATTCCTCCATCGTCCTCTCCCTCCGTGATTTTGAAGTGCGGGGGCGCCGGGCGGTGAGGTTCTGGTCAGGCTTCTCCTGCCGACCTGAGCGCGCCCCTCGTAACCACCTCTCAATACCCATACATAACCTCTCGCGTTATACCATCTGGCCGAGCCATTCCCGCAGTCGTCGTGAGATCCGCTGGAAGAGCCGGCCGTCGGAGGCTTCCAGTGGGACCCCGTTCCCTCCAAGCCGGGCGCCGTAGAGCGCGAGCCCCACGCCGGTGGCATAAATAGGGCTCCGCACTGCCTCGGCAGATCCGCCAACGCCGGCCGGAATGCCGCGGCGAACGGGGAGGTCAAAGACCCGCTCGCCCAGTTCCGGCAGTCCCTCCAAGAGAGACGAGCCGCCGGTGACGACCACGCCGGAGGTGGCGACGCCCTCGAGCCCGGCGCGGAAGATCTCCCGGGCCACTAGGGTGAAGATCTCCTCGACCCGCGGTTGGATGATCTCGGAGAGAACCTGCCGGGGAATCTCTCGCGGCTTCCGCCCTCCCACAGACGGGACGTGGATCATCTCGTCACCCAGGACGAGCGCGGTGAGGGCAGAGCCGTAGCGTCGCTTGATTTCCTCCGCCTCCGGAGCGGGAGTCCGGAGGCCGACCGCAATGTCGTTGGTGATGTGGTCGCCTCCCAGGGGGAGCACGGAGGTATGCCAGATGGCGCCCTCCCTGAACAGGGCCACGTCGGTTGTGCCGCCGCCCATGTCGATGAGCAGGACGCCCAGCTCCTTCTCATCCTGGAACAGGACCGCCTCGGAGGAGGCCAGAGGCTCGAGGACGATGTCCTGGACCGCCAGGCCGGCGCGGTTCACGCTCTGAACCACGTTCTGGACCGAGGTCACCGCGCCGGTGACAATGTGGACGTCAACCTCAAGCTGCGCGCCGCACATTCCCAACGGCTCCTTGACGCCGTCCTGGTCGTCCACCACGAAGCACTGGGGAAGGACGTGGATGACCTCCCGGTCCTGAGCGAGATCGATGGCCCGGGCGGCCTCGATGGCGCGCTCGATGTCGGCCTGGCCCACCTCTTTGTTCTTCCCGGCCACCGCCACCACCCCGCGGCTGTTGATCCCCCTGATGTGCCCCCCGGCCACGCCGACATACGCGGACTCGACTGCCGCGCCGGCCTCCCGTTCGGCAGCCTCCACCGCCTGTTTGATGGCCCCCACGGTGGCGTCGATGTTTACCACCACCCCTTTCCGGAGGCCCCGGGAGAGGCTGGTCCCGACGCCGACCACGTTCAAGCTGCTATGGGGTCCGCCCTCGGCGATGATGGCGCAGATTTTCGTGGTCCCCACGTCCAGCCCCGTGATCAGATGCCGCCCTTTTTCTCTCTTCCCCATGCTCCCCCTAACGGACTCTGGGTTTGAAAACCACCAGATCCTTGAATCGGAGATCCACGTACTCCACCGGCTCGTTCCGGGACGAGATTTGGTCAAGGAGCCCTTCGAGGCGGGCGAGCCGCTCCTCCCACTCTCCGCTCCCCATCCGGATCTCCGTCCCTTCCACGGTGTAGAACACCCAGCCGTCGGAGCCGCCGGCGTCGATTTCGGAGAGCCGCTGGAGAAGCGGGCTTCCCGAGCGCAGGAGGGCGCGGAGCAGTCCGATGGCGGCGACGGCGCGGTCGGACGCGGGCGTTCGGCCTGACCCGAGCTCCTCGGGAGAAAGCCCGCTGAGCAGCGGAAGCCCGGGAGCCACCGCCCGCGGCTCGGGGGCGAGAAGCGCGCCCTCCTCGTCGAGCCAGTGGAGCCGGCCCCCCATCGAGGTCAGGGTGAACGGCTGCCGTTCTTCCACCACGAGGGTCACGCGGTCGGGAAGCTCGCGGATCACCTGGGCCCGGCGAACTCCGGAAACCTCCTCGAGGCGGGCAGCCACGGTCTCCGGGTTCACCCGGAAGAGATTCTGGCCGGGAGGGATTCCCGCTGCGGCCAGGAGCTCCGGTCCGGCGAGGCGCGCGGCGCCGCGGACCTCGACCCGAGCCACGGCGAAACGGGGCGAGGTGGAGAGCCAGTGGCCAAAGACGGCGCCGCAAGCGGCGAGGGCCGCCAGACAGAGACCGGCCCCGAGGAGCCTCGGCAGCGAGCGGTGTCGAGCGACGGAACGGCGGAGACGGCGGCGGACCCGCTGGCGCGCGATGAAAGGGTCGCGTTCGGCTAGGTCCTCGAACGACCCGTGAGCGATCCGCGGGATCAGGATCCCGGAGCGTTCCCGCATCACTCGCCGATGATCCGTATCTCCGGTTCCAGCTTGATGCCGAACTGTGCCCGGACCCGCTCCTGCGTCATCTCCATCAGCCCCAGGATGTCGGCGGCCGTTGCGCCGCCCCGATTCACGATGAAGTTGGCGTGCTTGGCGGAGATCTCGGCCCCGCCGAGCCGCTTGCCCTTGAGGCCCACCTTTTCCACGAGCCGACCGGCGGCGTCCTCCGGAGGGTTCTTCCACACGCACCCCGCCGAGGCCAGGGCCAACGGCTGGGTGGTTTTCTTCTGCTTGAGCCGCTGCTTGATTTCTTTTTGAATGTCTGAAGGCGACCGCCGGTGAAGCCGAAGACGGGCGCCGATCAGAACGGCTCCCGGAGGAAAGTAGAACGCGCGGTAGGCGAAGGCGCTGGTCCCCGGTTTCAGCTCCCCCAGCGTGCCGTCGGCGTTGAGAAAATACGCGGCCGACACGAAGTCGCCGATGGACCCGTCAGGGGTCCCCGCGTTCATGGCCAGGGCTCCGCCGATGGTCGCCGGAATCCCGACCAGGCACTCGATCCCGCCCAGCGAGGAGGCGGCGGCCTCCCGGATGAGCGCGGAGAGGCTGACGCCGGCGCCGGCCACGGCCTCTTCGCCCTGAAACTCCACGCGCCCGAGGCATCCCTCGAGTTTCAGCACCACGCCCCGCACCCCGCGGTCCTTCACCAGGAGGTTGTTCCCGCCGCCCACGACCTCCACCGGCAGCCCCTCCCGCTCGGCGGAAAAGAGGGCGAGCCGGATGTCATCCACGTCCTGGGGCATGACGAAAATGTCCGCGATCCCTCCGATTCGCAAGGAGGTGTGGAAGCTCAGGGGTTCTTTGAAGCGGACTTCACCCCGGATCTCTCCTAGCATCATGCTCTCCTCTTCGACGGGACCCCGCGGGCGCTGAGTCTCGCCAGGAGCGGATCACTCAACGATCCCACGTCACCGGCGCCCAGGGTGAGCACCAGATCTCCGGGTCTCACGGTGTCGCACAGGAAGTCGAGGATCCGCTGACGATCGTTGTCGAGGTAGATCACCTCGCGGTGGCCGTGGGCGGCGATGCCCTCGGCCAGATCCCGGGCGTGGACTCCCGCGATGGGAGCCTCGCCGGCCGGGTAGATGTCCATCACCGCCAGGACATCGGCCTGGTAAAACGCGGTGAGGAACTCCTGTCGAAGGTGGAGCGTGCGGGTGTACCGGTGCGGTTGGAACACGGTCACGACCCGACGGTCAAAGCCTGCCTTGGCGGCGGCCAGCGTGGCGCGGATCTCGGCGGGGTGATGGCCGTAGTCGTCCACGACCAGCACCCCCCCCGCCTCACCCTTGATCTGAAAGCGGCGCTGGACCCCCGAGAATCTGGCCAGCGCGGCTTGAATCACGGTGAACGGGATCTCCAGATCGAGCCCGACGAGGACGGCGGCCAGGGCGTTCTGGACGTTGTGTCGGCCCGGGACCTGGAGCCTACACTCGCCGAGGACCTGACCGCGGTAGAGCACTTCGAAGCGGGAGGACAACCCAGACAGGACGACGTGTCGCCCCGTCAGATCGGCGCTCGTCTCCAGGCCGTAGGTGATCAGGCGCTTCTGCACCCGGGGAATCATGAGCTGGATGTTCGGCTCGTCCAGGCAGAGCACCGCGGCCCCGTAGAACGGAACCTTGTTGACGAAGGCGAGGAAGGTTTCCCGCACCGCCTCCAGACTGCCGTAGTAGTCCAGGTGCTCGGCGTCCACGGTGGTCACAACCGCCATGGTCGGCGTCAGCGTCAAGAACGACCCATCGGATTCGTCGGCCTCGGCCACCAGAAACTCCCCCTGGCCCAGCCGGGCGTTGGAGCCCAGGGCCTTGACCCGGCCGCCCACCACGACGGTGGGGTCGAAGCCCCCCGCGTCGAGCAGCGCCGCCAGCATGGACGTGGTGGTGGTTTTCCCATGGGTCCCGGCCACCGCGATGCCGTACTTGAGCCGCATCAGCTCGGCCAGCATCTCGGCCCGCGGGATCACCGGGATCTGGCGGGCGCGGGCCGCGTGCACCTCCGGGTTGTCGCCCGCCACCGCGGACGAATAGACCACCACGTGGGCGCCTTCGATATGGGCCGGATCGTGACCGGTGAAGACCTTGGCGCCCATCTGCTCGAGTCGCTCCACGGTCTCGGTCCGCTTGAGGTCAGAGCCGGTGATCCGGTAGCCCATGTTCAGGAGGACTTCGGCGATGCCGCTCATGCCGGCGCCGCCGATCCCCACGAAGTGGATCTGCTGATACTTTTTAAACATGGCGTTCTCTCCGCGCGCCCGGGTGACTCATTCCGAGCCGGCCGCCGTCGGTCGCGTGCTGGGAGATGTTCAGCAGCACCCCCATGGAGAGCATGGCCGTCAGGAGCGCTGACCCGCCGAAAGAGACGAACGGCAGCGGCAGCCCCTTGGTGGGGAGGAGTCCGGTCACCACGCCCAGGTTGACGATCGTCTGAATGGCCAGGAGCGTGGTCAAGCCGAGGGCCAGGTAGGCGCCGAACGGATCCGGGACCCGGAGGCCCACCCTGAGGCCCCGCCAGATGAGACAGCCAAAGAGCGCCACGACCACCACGGCCCCGATGAACCCGAGCTCCTCCCCGATAATGGCGAAGATGAAGTCCGTGTGCGCTTCCGGAAGATAGAAGAGCTTCTGCTTGGACTCGCCGAGCCCCTGACCCCAAAGCCCGCCGGAGCCCAGGGACAGATACGACTGGATGATCTGGAACCCGCTCCCGCGCGGATCGGCCCAGGGATCCAGAAACGCCATGATCCGCCGGAGACGGTAGGGCGCCATGTAGATCGCGAGAGCGATGAGCGGGCCCGCCGAGGCCGCCACCAGCGCCATCCGCTTGAGCGGGGCGCCGGCGAGGACCAAGAGGCAGAATCCCAGCGCGACAATGGCCAGGCTGTTGCCCAGGTCCGGCTGGAGGATCACCAACCCGGCCAGGGTCCCGGATACCAGCAGCGGAGGGAGGAAGCTGGACCAGAAACTCCAGGCGCCGTCGCGTGTTCTCTCGAGGAACAGGGCCAGGTAGAGCACGAGAGAAAATTTCGCGAGCTCGGCGGGCTGGAACGACACCGGTCCCCACCGGAACCAGCGGCGCGTGCCGTTGATTTGCTGACCGATCGGCGGGACGAGGACCAGGACCAGAAGAATCAGGGAGAGCAGGAGGAGCGGCGCCGCGGCGCGCCTCAGGCGCCGGTAGTCGACGGACATGGCGCCCCAGAGACACGCGAACCCCAGCAAAGACCAGAAGAGCTGTTTTTTCAAGAAGGCATACGGGTCCTGGAACCGATCCGCGGCCATGATGGCGCTGGCCGAGTAGACCATGACCACCCCCACGCTCACCAGGGCCACCACGCAGCCGAACAGCCAGAGGTCGGGCACCAGTTTCCTAGGCATGCGTGTCCAACCGGGGTTCGGGGTTCGAGTTTCGGGGTTTGCGTTTCAGCTCCCGAACCCCGGACCCCGAGCCCCAAAACCGTAGCTGTGAGGCGACGCAAATC
>CAYJUC010000029.1:7829-13854 GCA_964372605.1 uncultured bacterium
TTCTTCTGCATGTTTTGAGTCGGATGGGGGCACGCCCCCCTTCCGAACATACACCCCAAGATTGCGCCTTCAAGCCGGCGCTCGAACGCTGCAGAGTCAGGCGCCGTAGTCGCACGCGGTTTTTCGGCATCTTTACAGAGCCAGCACCAGGGCCTTGAAGACCCGGCCCCGGTGCTCGAAGTTGTCGAACATGTCGAACGAGGCGCAGGCCGGAGAAAGCAGCACGACATCCCCCGGCCCGGCCAGCTCGCCGGCCTTGCCGACGGCCTCTTCCAGGGACTCGGCCGGCTCCGCCGGCACAGAAGGCGAGAGCGCGCGGCGGATCTTTTCCCGATCCTCGCCGATGACAATCGCGCGGCTGACCCGGCCCCTGGCTGCGTCGGCCAACGGCGAAAAATCCTGCCCTTTCCCCCGCCCTCCCGCGATCAGAATGATCGGTTCGGTAAAGCTCTCGATGGCCTTGATGGTCGAGGCCACGTTGGTCCCTTTGGAGTCATTGTAGAAGACCACGCCCCGGATCTCCCGAACCCACTCGATGCGGTGCTCGACGCCTCGAAACGCGGCGATCGCCACCCGGAGCCGCTCCGGAGCCACGCCGGTCCAGAGCGCGCAGGCGACGGCCGCGAGGACGTTCTCCACGTTGTGCTGCCCCCGGAGCAGGATCAGGTTGAGCGGGCAGACGCGCTCTTCGTGGCCGTTGAGCCTGGCCACGATCCACCCGTCCTCGCAGAACACTCCGCGAGGCAGGGCCCGCTGGCGACTGAAGAAGACCGCGCGGGCGCGGGTGCGCCGGTCCATGGCGAAGGTCACCGGGTCGTCGGCGTTGAGGACGGCGATGTCTGCCTCGGTCTGGTTTTCGAAGATTCGGGCCTTGGCGTCAGCGTAGTCCTGAAAGGTTCCGTGACGGTCCAGGTGGTCGGCGGTCAGGTTGAGGACGGCGGCCACCCGCGGGCGGAAGGTCTGGATGGTCTCGAGCTGGAAGCTGGAGACCTCGGCGACGACGAATCCGTCGGCGGGAAAATCGAGCGCGTGGGCCGAGAGCGGGCGACCAATGTTCCCGCCCACCAGGACCGGGCGGCTCTGCTGGCCGAGGAGCGCGCCGGTGAGCGCCGTCGTCGTGGTTTTGCCGTTGGTTCCGGTGATGGCGATGACGTCGGCCTCCATCACCCGCCAGGCCAGCTCCAGCTCGCCGATGACGTGCGTCCCGAGCGCCCGGGCCCTGGCGAGCGCTGGGTGGTCCAACGGCACTCCGGGGCTCAGCACGACGATCTCGGCGGACTCGAAGGCCTCTGGCGGGTGCGCTCCCGGGTAAAGGGTCACGCCTCGGGCCTGGAGCTCTCTGGCCTCGGCGGGGAGCGCGTCGAGCGGCTTCCGGTCGGTGGCCGTGACCACCGCGCCGAGGTCCCTCAAGAGTCGGCAGGCCGCGACTCCGCTCAAGCCGAGCCCCACCACCGTGACCCGGCAGTCCCTGAGCTGCGCCCTGTATTCCGCTCCTCGCATCAGCCCTTCCTCCGCCATCAGGTTCATGCGCTCATCTCAGTTTGAGCGTGGTCAGGGCCAGTAACGCGAGGATGAAGGAGACGATCCAGAACCGCACGATCACCTCGGAGGGGGGCACTCGCCCCCCTTCCGAACCCCCCCCCAAGTTTGCGCGGGCCAAGCCCGCGCTCGAACCTGTCAGCATATCTTCACCTGAGCTTCAAGGTGGTCAGGGCCAGTAACGCGAGGATGAAGGAGACGATCCAGAACCGCACGATGATCTTGGGCTCCGGCCACCCGCTGAGCTCGTAGTGGTGATGGAGCGGCGCCATGCGGAAGACCCGTTTGCCCGTCAGCTTGAACCCGGCCACCTGAATGATCACCGATCCCGCCTCCACCACGTAGAGCCCGCCGATCAGCGGCAGCAGGAGCTCCGTCTTGGTCAGCACCGCCAGCGTGCCGATGGCCCCGCCCAGGGCCAGGGAGCCCACGTCCCCCATGAAAACCTGGGCCGGGTAACTGTTGAACCAGAGGAAGCCCATGGCCGCCCCCACCAGGGCGCCGCAGAAGACGGTCAGTTCGCCCGCGCCCTTGATGTTCAGGATCCGGAGATAGTCGGCGGCTTTGAAGTTGCCGGCGAGGTAGGTGATCACGGCAAAGGCGCCGCCGGCCATGATGACCGGGCCGATCGCCAGGCCGTCCAGGCCGTCGGTCAGGTTCACCGCGTTGGAAGCCCCCACAACCACCAGGACGGCGAAAGGGATCCAGAGCCAGCCCAGCGGGATCAGCCACCCCTTCAAGAAGGGAATCGCCAGGAGCGTGGAGAAGCCCGACGGGGGGAAGAGATAGAGCGAGCCGAGCGTGAGTCCGATGAGCAGGATCTGAAAGCCGAACTTCTGGCGGGCGGAGATCCCTTTCCTGGTGCGAAGCTTCCGCCAGTCGTCGAGGAATCCGATCAGCGCAAGGCCGGCCGTGGCGATGATGATCATCCAGACATACCGATTCGCCAGGTTGGCCCAGAGAAGGGTGGAGATGAGGATGGCGGAGAGGATCAGGATCCCTCCCATGGTGGGTGTCCCTGCCTTGGCTCGGTGGCGCTCCGGCGTGTCCTCCCGGATGGTTTCTCCTCCGGACTGGAGCGCGCGGAGCTTTCTGATCATCCACGGGCCCAGCAAAAAGGAGAGCGCGAGCGCCGTGATGGTGGCCATCGCCGTCCGGAAGGTGATGTACCGGAAGACGTTGAAGAAGATGTGGTTCCCGGCCAGCGGCGCAAGAAGGTGATAGAGCATCCCTCATTCGCCTCCTCCCAGTCGGGCCACGAGGGCGTCCACCACGCGCTCCATCCGCATCCCCCGGGAACCCTTCACCAAGAGGGCATCGCCGGGAGCGATCCGCTTGAGGAGAAAGGCCACCGTTTCCTCGAAACTCAGGGCGTGATAGCTTTCGAGGAGGCCGGCTTCGCGGGAAGCTTCAACGGCGTACCGCATCAGCGGCCCCATCCCGACAAACTCGGCGATCCCCAGCGCCGCCACCCGGCGACCGACTTCGCGGTGGGCCTCTACGGCCTGATCCCCAAGCTCCAGCATGTCGCCCAGTGCCACCCCGAGGCGACCCCGACTCGGTGACGTTCGGTCTCCAACGGGGTCTCCGTGTGCCCCCACTGCCCCGGCCAGCGTATCGAGTGCCGCCTGCACCGAGGTCGGGTTGGCGTTGTAACTGTCGTCCAGAATCCGGATCGAGCCGGCTCGGCGCCAGATCAGCCGACCCTTGACCGGGCGGGCCGCCTCCAGGCCGGCAACGATCTCGTCCGGAGA
Source organism: uncultured bacterium (assembly GCA_964372605.1). GTDB lineage: Bacteria > Methylomirabilota > Methylomirabilia > Rokubacteriales > CSP1-6 > CAYJUC01. The sequence continues at coordinate 11,123 of CAYJUC010000029.1, forward strand.
GAACCCGAGCGCAGCCCCGGCCCCTGCGGCGACCAGCGCGTTCAGCGCGTTGTGGCGTCCTGAAAAGGCGAGCCTGACGCGGCGCCGCTCGCCTTCGATCTCCAGCGTGAAGGTGACCCCCTCGCCACCGTCTTGAATCTCCCCCACCGCCCGGACCAGGGCGCCCGGATCGCGCCCCACCGTGACAACCCGCCCCCTGGCCAAGGGCGCCATGGCTCTCACCCGGAGGTCATCCCAGTTCAGGATCACGCTCCCCTCCTCGGGAATCGCCCGGACCAGGTGAGCTTTCTCCTCCCACACGCCCTCCAGCGTCTTGAAGAACTCCGTATGCGCCGCCGCCACCAAGGTCACCGCCCCCACCGTCGGGCGGCAGATCTCGGCCAGGGAGGCGATCTCCCCAGGCTGGTTCGCCCCCAGCTCCAGCACGACGGCCTGGTGGCTCGACGAAAGCTGGAGGAGCGTCAGCGGGAGCCCCCACTGGTTGTTGAAGCTCCCCGTCGGCTTGAGCACTGTCCAGCGGGTTCCGAGCAGCGCCGCGATCATCTCCTTGGCGGTCGTCTTCCCGTTGGAGCCGGTCACGGCGACCACCGGAAGATCGAAGCGGCTCCGGTGGAAGGCCGCCAGCCGTCCCAGCGCGCGGGTGGTGTCGTCCACCAGCACCACGGGCACGCCGGCTGGAGGCTCATCGGGAAGCTGGTGAACCACCAGGCACGAGGCGCCGCGGGCCGCCGCCTCGGAGAGGAAGAGATGGCCGTCCAGGCGATGCCCTTTGATGGCGAAGAAGGCCTCACCGACGCCGAGGGTGCGGCTGTCGATCGACACTGAAGCCACCGGCACTCCCAGGTCGCCGCCGATCAGGGCGCCCTGAGTCCCTCGGACAATGTCCTGCACGGTGAACGGCGGCATACGTCTCCCTATGGCCGGAGCTCCGCGAGAATCTGACGAGCCACGGCCCGGTCATCGAAGGGGAGCAGTTCAGAACCGATGATCTGGTAGGTCTCGTGGCCCTTGCCGGCGATCACCACCGCATCGCCGGACCGGGCCCACGCGAGGGCATCCCGAATCGCTCTACGTCTATCGAAAATCATAACATGGCGATCCGGCGTCGGCCAGACGCGGCGGACGCCGGTCTCGATCTCGCGCATGATGGCGAGGGGATCTTCGCTCCGCGGATTGTCCGAGGTGATCCACACCCGGTCCGAGAGGCGGGCGGCGATCCCGCCCATGATGGGACGTTTCCCCCTGTCCCGATCGCCCCCACAGCCGAAGACGACCCCCAGCCGCGCGCCGGTGAGCTTGCGTGTCGTGGTGAGCACTCGCTCGAGCGCGTCCGGGGTATGCGCGTAATCCACCACCACCAGGAACGGCTGCCCCGCATCCACCTGCTCGAAGCGGCCGGGCACCGAGGCGACCGACCCGAGCGCGCTGGCCACGGTGGCCGGTCTCATCCCGAGCGCCAGCCCGACTCCCAAGGCCGCCAGGAGGTTCATGACATTATGTTCCCCGATCAGGGGCGACCGGAGCGCCAACGGGCCGGCCGGTGTCTCGGCCTCGAGCGAGATCCCGTCGATCCCGGACGTGAACCGCCGCTGGCGGATCTGGGCGGATGAACCCATCCCGTAGGTGAGGACCGTGAGATCGAGCCCCTCGGTCATGGACCTGCCCGCGGGATCGTCGGCGTTGATCACGGCCCAGGGTCGCGGCTTCCCGCCTCCAGCCAGGAGGACGAAGAGCCTCGCCTTGGCCTGGCGATAGGCCTCGAGAGTCCCGTGGAAGTCCAGGTGGTCCTGGGTGAGGTTGGTGAAGACCCCCACGTCGAAGGCCATCCCGTCGACCCGATGGAGGGCCAGCGCGTGGGACGAAACCTCCATGGCGACCCCGCGAGCTCCGGCGTCCACCATCCGGGCCAGCAGCGATTGCAGCTCCACCGGCTCCGGCGTCGTCTGCCCGGCGGGAAGCTCTTGATCTCCGACGCGGTATTGAATGGTCCCCACCACACCGGGCCGCATCCCCTTCGCCCGCAGGAGCGCTTCCACCAGATACGCTGTCGTGGTTTTGCCGTTGGTCCCTGTGATTCCCACCACCGTCAGGCGTCGCGACGGATGGCCGAAATAGGCGTCGGCCAGCCGCGCGAGAGCCTCGCGGACAGAGGGAACCAGGATCCGCGCCTGCGCCTCCCCCGGGAGCGGATCCTCCCCCTCGGTCACGACCACGGCCGCCCCCCGCTGAAGCGCCTCCGGGATGAATTTCCGCCCATCCTGCTTGAACCCGGGCACCGCCACAAACACTGTCCCGGGCTCCACTTTTCTGGAGTCAGAGGCGAGCCCTGTCACCGCGTCGGGGAAACGCCCCAGGGCTATTTTTGTCGGCAGCGCGTCCAGAAGTGTCGTCATCGAGACAACCCGTTCAAGCGTCATCTCCCGCCCGGCCTGCGGCCCCCCGGCGTTGATCTCCCGCCCGGCCTGCGGCCCCCCACCCTACTCTCCCGCCCCGACACCGACTCTGCGGAAACCAACAGACGGCGCCAGATCGAGCCTGCAGTTCATCCCCGGTTGAATCTGGACTCCCGCCGGCGGCCGTTGGGCCACCACGACTCCTCGGCCGCCAACCTCCACACGCACGTCGTAGCGCGCAAGGGTCGCGAGAGCCCCTCTGAGCGAAAGCCCCATGAGATCCGGCATGATCGGCTCCGCGTCAACGACGCGCGTCACCGGCTCCCCGGACATCATCTC
>CAYJUC010000029.1:13954-18900 GCA_964372605.1 uncultured bacterium
CCGCCCGGCCTCCGGCCTCCCAGGCATCATCTCCCGCCCGGCCTCCGGCCTCCCAGGCATCATCTCCCGCCCGGCCTCCGGCCTCCCACCCTTGGCGGGGGCAGGGTCGGCACTGCGGACGAGCTGCATGAGCTGGGTGTCCCGCGGGGGCACATTCAGATAGCGCAGGATCTCTCGACCGATAGCGGCAAAGACCGGCGCCGCGGCCTCACTCCCCCATTGGGCGGTGCGGGGTTCGTCGAGAAGGACCAGCATGGCGATCCTCGGATCGTCGGCGGGGACAAAGCCCACGAAGGAGAGCACCCCTGGAGCGCGGGAGTAGCGGTGGGTCGCCGGATCAAGCTTCTGGGCCGTCCCGGTTTTGCCCGCCACCTCGTACCCCGCGATCGTCGCCTTCCTGCCGGTGCCATCACTCACGACACGAGTCAACACGCCCGCGAGAGTCCGGGCCGTGTCCGGTGAGATGACTTGGCGAACGACTCGCGGCTTGAACCCCTCCACCTCGCGCCCCTGCGCATCCAGCAGCTCTCGAACCACCCGGGGCTGCAAGAGCCGGCCGCCGTTGGCCACGGCGGCGAAGGCCGAAACCATCTGGAGTGCCGTCACCGAGATTTCCTGGCCGATCGACATCGTCGCCAGCGAGAGCCCTGACCAGCGCTCTGGTGGGCGCACCTGGCCCCGGCTCTCTCCCGGAAGCCCCACCCCGCTGAGACTTCCGAAACCGAAGGCGGAGATGTAGCGGGCGTAGCGCTCCCGTCCCACTTGAAACCCCAGCTTGATCGCCCCCACGTTGGACGAATGCTGAAGGACTTCAGAAAAAGTCAGCCACCCGTACTTCTTCCAGTCGTGGATCACCGTATTGGCCACGGTGATGGACCCCTGCTCTCCGTAGAAGCGGTCGCCAAGACTCGCCACCCCTTCGTCAAGCGCCGTCGCCGCCAGGATGGCCTTGAACGTGGAGCCCGGCTCGAACGGATCTGTCACGGCGCGATTTCGCCACTCGTCGGGGGCGGCGGCGGTAAAGCGGTTCGGGTTGAACGTGGGACGGATCGCCACGGCGAGCAGCTCGCCGGTGCGAGGATCCAGCACCACCGCCATCGCGGATTTGGCGCGAGTCCGGCGCCAGGCGGCATCGATCTCCTTCTCGGCGAAATACTGGATCGTGGCGTCCAGGGTGAGCACCACGCTCTTCCCGGGGGTCGCGGGCCGGAGGATCGTCGGAGGCCCGCCAACCTCCCGGCCGAGCGCGTCCCGCTCCACCAACGCGAGCCCATCCTGCCCGGCCAGCTGGGCTTCGTAGGCCCGCTCGATCCCCTCCATCCCCCGGCCGTCCAGCCCTTCGAATCCGAGCACGTGCGCGGCCAGCTCACGGTTCGGGTAAAATCGAGCGCTCTCCTGGACGAAGCCCAGCCCGTGAACGCGAAGGGCGCGGATGGCCTGAGCCGTCGGAGGCGGAAGCTTCCGCCTGATCCAGACGAACGGACGATCGCTGACGAGCTTCTTCCGAAGATTCTCCGGCGGCTCTCCGAGGAGCGGAGCCAGCATCCGGGCGAGATCGTCGGCGTCGTCGATCTTCGGCGGGAGCGCGTAGAGCGATTCGGTGGCGCCGCTGACCGCCAGGGGTTGGTGGTGCCGGTCGAGAATGGGGCCCCGCTGGGGGCGGAGCGGGATGGTCTTGGAGCGCTGGCGCTCTGCCAGACGCAGGAGCTCTTCGTGCTTCAAGATCTGGAGGTACGCCAGGCGACCGATCAGGAGGAGGAAGAGGCAGGCGAAGAGCGCGGTGAGGAGAAGTGTGCGAGTCCTGAGCAAATTCCTCCAGGACCCGGTCATGCCTGGCCCCGCCGCGCGGTCACGACGTCGTTAAGGGGATCGTCGTCCATCAGAGGTGAGTCGTTCCGCCCATGCGGTCCGGACCGATGCGCTGCCTCCGTCGCCGCCCACGTACTCCCGCGCCAGCCTCACCTGCCCGGCGGCCGGAGGCGCCAGACCCAGCTCGGCTCTGGCCTTGCTCTCGATCCGGGCCAGGGCGGTGAGGGTGGCCAATTCCATCTTGAGCTGCTTGTTGAGCGCCTCCACATCATCCCGGAGCGCCCGGACGTCATCCAGCCGGTACGCGACTCGCACCTGCTGGATTTTGACCCCCACGAATCCGAGGACGCCTCCGACCGGAAAGATCACCAGGGCCAGGGTCAGTGCCATGGCCCGGAGCAAGCGGCGATCCCGCTCGCGGATCAAACTGGCTGACTGGTCACGCGGCGCCATGGTCCTGATCCAGGCGTTCGATGACCCGGAGCTTGGCGCTCCGGGCTCGCGGGTTGGCCCGACGTTCCTCCCGGCAGGGGACCACCGGGGGCCGGTTAACCTCGGCCCACGCGCCGCCGGAAAGGGACCGGAACGCGCGCTTGACGACCCGATCTTCCCCCGAGTGGAAACTGATCACTCCGAGCCGGCCCCCCGGCGCCAGGAGCCCGGCGGCCACGGGAAGCGCTTCGGCAAGCGATCGCGGCTCGTCGTTCACCGCCATCCGAATCGCCTGAAACGTCCGGGTGGCGACGTGGCGCCGCGCGGACCAGGCGGCTCGGGGGATTGCGGATTTCACCGCAGCGACCAGTTCGCCCGTGGTGCGGAGAGGCGCTCGCTGGCGCCGGGTGACGATCGATCGGGCGATTCGGCGGGCGTGGGGCTCCCCGCCGTACTCGGAAAGGATCCCGGTCAATTCCGCCTCCGAGACGGATTCGAGCAGCTCGGCAGCCGTGGTTCCCGTCGACGGGTCGAACCGCATGTCCAGCGGCTCCTCCGCCGAAAAGGAGAAGCCCCGGCCTGACGAGGCGAGCTGAAGCGACGACACGCCCAGGTCCAGCAACACCGTTTGTGCTTCGTTCACTCCGGCCTCCCGCACAATCATTCCCAGCTCCCTGAAGTTCCCCCGGCGCAACACGACCCGCGAGCCGAACCGGGCCAGGCGAGCGCGCGCTCGATCGAGCGCCTCGGGATCCGCGTCAACGCCGAGGAGCCGGCTCCCATCCGGCGCCCGCTCCAGAAGCGCCTCAGCGTGTCCCCCTCCTCCCACCGTGCCATCCACGAGCCAGCCACTCCTCCTGAGACGCAAGAGAAACAGAACCTCTTCCACGAGCACCGGGACGTGCCCGGCAGCGTCGTGGCCCACGTCGTCACACTCCGAGGCTCGACAACTTCTCGAAGACCGTCGGGAGCTCGTCCTGATGCAGCCGGTCGAACTCGTCGAAGCGGTGTCGATCCCATATCTCGAAATGCATGAGGCCGCCCCCGACCAGGGCCGCCTCCTTCGTCAGGTTCGCCTTCGCCCGCGCGTCGGGCGGGATCAGGATTCGTCCCTGGCTGTCAAGCTCCGTGTCCTTCGCCTGGGAGATGTAAAGGCGGCTGATCTTCTTCACCTCAGGATTGAAGACTGACAGCTCGCGCACCTTCGCTTCGATCCGCTCCCATTCCTCGAGGGGATGAACTTCGAGGCAATGCTCGTTGGGGACCACAACCAGGCGTCCACCGTAGCCATTGCTCAGCGCTTCCCGGAATTTCGCCGGTATGCTGAGCCTCCCCTTCGGATCGATCGTGTGGAAGTATCGTCCCCGAAACATCGCACACTCACCCTTATTCCAACCACTTCATCCCACTTTCTCCCACTTTGTGGGCTTAATCTACACACCGGCAAAAACCCTGTCAAGGGAAAAGTGCGGAATTTTCTAAGAAATTCAGGGCGTTGAGCCGAACTACAGGTGGTGGGATTTGGGACGAAGATCTACAGCCGGTAGAGGAGTCGCCCAGCAGACCATTCGGGGGCGGGTCCGGTCATGAGCTTCGGCGTCCGACAGCGCGAACCCCCGGGTGCGGGCGCGCCGTCAATAGCCCCCCGAGCTCCGCGGGGTTGGCTGGTAGTACTGCATCGCCTCTGGAATCCACTGCTCGATCTGTCTCACCCGGGTGCCGTGGGAGGGATGGGTGGAGAGAAACTCCGGAGGATTTCCCCGCCGCTGCGCGGCTTGCTCCATCCGCTGCCAGAACGCGATCGCCGCGCGCGGATCGTAGCCGGCCTTCGCCATGTAGATGAGCCCCAGGTGGTCGGCCTCCGACTCCTGACCCCGGCTGAACGGGAGGATCACGCCGATCGCGGCACCGGCGCCGAGGAGTCCGATCACGAGCTGGACCGTCTGCGGATCCCGGTTGGCCATGGCCACCTGAGCGGCAATGAGTCCCCCTTGGACCACGAGCCCCTGGCTCACGCGCTCGCCGCCATGGCGAGCGATAGCGTGGGCCACCTCGTGACCGATGACCGTGGCCAGCCCGGCCTCGTCCTTGGTGACCGGCAGGATCCCCGTGTACACCGCCACCTTGCCACCGGGCAGGGCGAATGCGTTCACCTGCTTGTCGTCCTCGATCACCGTAAACTCCCACCGGTAGTCCGCGCGTCCGGTGGCCTGGGCGATGCGACTGCCGACTCGAGTAACCAGCAGGTTGAGCTGGGGATCACGGGAGATCTTGGATTTTTTCAGAATTTCCTGGTACGCCTGCACGCCCATGCGCACCTCTTCGGGCTCCGGAATGATCATGAGCTGGGATCTGCCGGTGATCGGAACGGTCTGGCAGGCGACGCTGATCAGGAGCAGGGGGAAAAACGGAAGGAACCTGCATGTGATTCGCATGACGCTCACCTCGATAATGTAACTCTAACCCGGCTTCAGCGGTTTCTCAACCGCGCGGCTCGTGAAATCAATCGTCGGTGGGGGTGGGGGGCGTGGTCGAATAGTCGTAAAACCCCTTCCCGGTCTTCCTACCCAGGTCTCCCCGCTTGACGCGGATCTCCAGGGCGCGAGGCGGCCTGTCCTTCGAATCCCTGGTGATCTCGAAGGTCTCCAGGCGGGCGTTGTAGCCGATGTCGAGCCCCGAGAAGTCGGCGAGCTTGAACGGCCCCA
>CAYJUC010000030.1:0-13898 GCA_964372605.1 uncultured bacterium
TACCAGGCGGTGAACGCTTCGCACACGTAAAAGTAGGTCAGCACCAGGCTCGTCGCCAGGATCAGTTTCCCCATGGCGTCGAAGTGCCTTTCCCGAATATACGCGTAGAGGTTGAAGTACTTCCGCATCGGGATCACGAGGACCAGCACCATCGCGAAGCCGGAGAAGATGGCTCCATCCACGAAAAACGGGGCAAAGAGGGTCGTGTGCCATCCGGGCACCAGCGCCATCGAGAAGTCAAAGGACACGACGCTGTGGACCGAGACGACCAGCGGCGTGTTGAGGGCTGCGAAGAGCCCGTAGGCCCGCCGGTAGTGGCGCCACTGGGAGTCCGACCCCTCCCAGCCCAGGGAGAGGATCCCGTAGATCTTCTTCCGCCAGCCAGTGGAGGCGTCGCGGATGGCGGCGATGTCCGGGATCATGCCGACGAAGAGGAAGACGGCGCTGATGGTCAGGTAGGTGGAGATGGCGAAGACGTCCCAGAGGAGCGGGGAGCGAAAGTTGGGCCAGAGGTAGCGCTGGTTCGGGTACGGCAGGAGCCAGTACCCGAACCACATCCGGCCCAGATGGATGAGCGGGAAGAGCCCCGCCGTCAAGACTGCAAAGACCGTCATGATCTCCGCGGCCCGGTAGATGGAGGTGCGCCAGCGGGCCCGGAAGAGGTAGAGGATGGCCGAGATCAGCGTGCCGGCGTGGCCGATGCCGATCCAGAAGACGAAGGTCGTGATGTAGAGGAGCCACATCTGCGGGACGCGCTTCCCCGTCATCCCGATCCCGTAGAAGATCTGCGCCGTCCACGCCCCGAACAGGCAGGCGGCCAGAACAAACCCGATGAGGGACATCCAGCCGTAGTACGCGTTGCCGGGCGGCTCCAGCGTCCGGATCACGTCGCGGTTGACGTCCGCGTAGGTCGGGCTCGCAGCCGGAACCGGCGAAGCGCTCATGACGCTGTATGCTCCCGGGTCACCTTCTTCAGGTAAGTCACTGCGGGCCGGGTCCCGAGTTCCTCTAAGACGTGATACCCCCGGGGCGATTTGGAGAGCTTCGAGACTTTGCTCGACGGGTCCTTCAAATCGCCGAAGACGATGGCCTGGGTCGGACAGGTCTGCTGACAGGCCGTCAGGATGTCTCCGTCCATCACCCGCCGCCCCTCTTCCCGGGCGTGGTCCTTCCCCGCAATGATCCGCTGGATGCACATGGTGCACTTCTCCATGACACCGAGCTGCCGCACCGTCACGTCGGGATTGAGCTGGAGGTCGAGAGGCTGGGGGAAGTTATTCTGAAACCAGTTGAAGCGGCGGACGTGGTACGGGCAGTTGTTGCCGCAGTAGCGGGTGCCCACGCAGCGGTTATAGATCTGGGCGTTGAGCCCCTCGGGGGTATGGTACGCCGCGAAGACCGGGCAGACCGGCTCGCAGGGAGCCACCTCGCAGTGCTGGCAGAACATGGGAAGGAAGATGTTCTCCGGATGGTCAGGCTTCCCTTCCTGCCATCGTTCCAGCCGGAGCCAGTGCATCCCCCGGCCGTAGGCCACCTGCGCCTTCCCCGCCACCGCCACGTTGTTCTCCGCCTGGCACGCCACCACGCACGCCTGGCAACCGATGCAGGAGTCCACGTCGACCGTCATCCCCCAGCGGTGTTCGGGGTATTTGAGGTCCGGATACATGCTCGGAACGTTGGCGTGCTTGGGCGGAGCGCCGCGAAGCTCCTGCTCCCGGGCTGCCGCCAGCCCCACATGTTGAGCCAGCTCGCGGTTGTCCTGGTCGTGGGTCGCCTGAGGGATGGCCAGGGGGCGGCGCGCGCCGGTCCTGGTCAGCGTCACCTTCACGGAGAGAAACTGAAGCCCTCCCGAGGCGGACTCGGCGGACGCGGGCAGAAGCGCCATCGGGTTCGCCCCCACGCCCTTGGCGTAACGCCCGTAGTCCGTGTGCCCCTGGCCGATCGGAACCGCCACCGCATCGGGGTGGAGGTTCTCCGAGACGTAGGCGGGGAGCTCGATGCTCCCGTGGGGGGAAGCCAGCTTCACCAGATCCCCCACGCGGACATTGAGCTTCTTCGCGGTTTCAGGAGGCAACTCCACCCAGGAGTCCCACGTCACCTGGGTCATGGTGTCCGGCGTCTCCTGGAGCCAGGGGCGGTTGGCGCCGCGCCCGTCGTAGAAGCGGTGGGAAGGATAGGCCAGGAGCGCGAGCCCTTGAGCCTCGCCCGAAAGCTTGGCCGGCTCAGTGACCAGCTTGAGCGCTTCAGGCTTGAGCTGAACCGGGACCGTCGCCACGCTCTTCCAGACGCCGCCGCGGCGGAGCGACTCCTCCCAGAACTGATCGAATGGAATCCCGGGAACCACGCTTTTGGCAATGGTTTGCCATTGTTCCTTAAGATAATCCTTGAAAGTCTCCCAGCGAAACGGCCCCTTCCCCTCCGGTGCCGGAATGACCTGCCGCCCAAGTGAAAGAAGCAGATCACCGACTGCCTTGCCGTCGAATCCGGGCGCGGGAGCCATGGTCGGTTGCATGAGCCCGTACACCCCCTCGCGGGGGGAGTAATCGCCCCAGGACTCCAGCGGTACCTGATCCGGCAGGACGAGGTGGGCCTTGGAACTGGTCTCATCCGGTTGATTCCCGAAGCTCACCACCAGGGAAACTTTGGGGAGCGCCTCCGCGAAGTTGGCGCCGGCCGGCATCGAGAAGAGCGGGTTCACGTGACCGAGCAGCAGGACGTCGATCTCGCCGCCGGCCATCGCCCGGGTCAGCGAAAGCATCTCGGCATACGGGTTCACCTTGCCGAAGGCCGAGTCCGGCCCGAAGCGGACTGTCCTGCCCAGGTTCCCCGCAGCGTAGTTGAGCAGATGGATGGCCACCTGGGTCTCTGTGGCGTTCTCTCCGCTGACAGCCGCCCCGCCCCCTACCGCGAGGCCTGGTTTGGCTTTCGCGAAGGTGCGGGCAATCCGCTTGATCATTTCCACCGGCAGTCCGGATTGCTTGGCGACAGCCTCGATCTCTACAGACTTCACCGTAGCCCTGAGCGCTTGCGCGTCCACTCCCGTGGCCTCGAGCCGCTCATCGAGGAGGACCCGGAGTACGGCCAGCGCCAGGAGCCCCTCCGTCCCTGGAGCGTTTCTCACCCACTCGTCCGCATTGGCGGCGGTCATGGAGAGCCGCGGTTCCACATGGATGAAGTTGCCGGCCTTGCCGTGCGCGAAGGCGTGCATGCGGGCAAAGGCGCCTGCGTAACCGACAGGGGAGAGCCAGGTCTCCAGGAAGTCGGCCCCGAATGAGAGGACGACGCTCGCCTCCTCGAAGGCGTAGTAAGGGATGGCGTCGCGGCCGAAGGCGATGCGACTTGCCGCGCGAATGGATTCGTACCCGAACGGCTCGTAGGTCACGCGGCGCGCCCCGAGGGCTTTTGTCCACTCGTCCATGAGCCGACCCAGGCTGCCGCTCTCGAGCTGGCTCACCAGCGCGATCCGGCTCCCCCGCCCGCCCCTGACGAGGGAAGCGAGCTTTTCGGCAAGAAGCTTCTCGGCGTCCTCCCACTTGATCGGCTTCTGTGATCCCGCGGCGTCACGCTGGAGCGGACTCTGGATCCGGTCGGGGTTGTAGAGGCCCTGGAGCGCCGACTGGCCGCGAATACAGAGACTGCCGCCGTTGACGGGATGGTCCGGATTCCCCTCCAGCTTGACCACCCGCCCGTCCCGATTCCGGGCGATGACGCCGCACCCCGCGGGGCATTCACGGCAGACCGTGGAGAACCACGAGGCCACGCCCGGCACCAGGTTCTCGGAGGGAATCACGTAGGGAAGGATCTGCTCGGTTGCCCGGCCACACCCCGCGGCCGCGGCCGCCGCGCCGGAGGTGGCGACGATCTTGAAGAACTGCCGGCGGTCCATCATTTGACGCTCCGGCTCAATGGTGACAGGTGAAACAGTCAAGCGGGGCGTTTTTCCCCTGCTTCTGATTCATTTCCCGGTGGCATTCTATGCACCACCCCATGGTGAGCGGAGGCGGGGTCACCGGAAGCCCGGTCAGGTTGAGGACGTCATTCAACAAACTCTGGCCGGTCTTCGCCGTGACCACGTCCATGGTCTCCACCGGGCCGTGACAGCGCTGGCAGGCGACCCCGGCCCGGACATGGGGCTTGTGTGGGAAGTAGGTGAACTCGGGAACCTTATAGACCCTCGCCCATGGAATCGGTTCTTGTCTGGCGAAAAAGTCGGCGAGCTTCTTGATCTCGGGGCGGTCGGCGGCCGTGATCTTGTGGCAACCCATGCAGCGGGTGACGGAGGGAATCCCCGCGTATTCCGACCGGCGGGCGTCCGAGTGGCAGTACTGGCAGTTGATCTGGAACTGGCCCGCGTGGATCTTGTGGCTGAACGCAATCGGCTGGGGAGAGGCGGCCTGGCTCGGGGGGAGAAACGGCAGCGAGGGCGAAAGGCTCAGAACCACGAGAACACCAACGAGGATGAAGCCAAGAACACCGACGCTCGCATTCGCCCCCTTCCGCATTCACGCGCTCCTTGACCGCGGGAACCCCATGGGAATGGAACGCTGAGACCGAGCCGTATCGGGAAGGACTCACCCTGAAGCGACGCCGCCCTCTCCCGGGCCGAAGCCTTGTGAATCTTATCGCCAGCCAAAAACCCAAGTCAACATATAATCCGCGTCAGAGAACCGCACCGTTTGAAGCGGAGGACGGCGGGGAACCGGCAGGATCAGCGAAGCGTCTGGAAGGACTCCAGGGCGGCCTCGGCCACGACGCCCAGATCGGCCTCCTGGTGGGCCAGCGAGACGAAGGCAGCCTCGAACTGGGAAGGCGCCAGAAAGACTCCGCGCTCCAGCATGGCGTGGAAGAACTTTGCGTAGCGGTCGGTGTCGGAGCGTTTGGCCGAGGCGAAGTCGGTCACGACATCGCCGGTGAAGAAGGCGGTGAGCATGGACCCCACGCGGTTGACCGTCACCGGAACCCCCGCGCGCCGCGCCGCTCCTTCAATCCCCTCTTCAAGCTGCCGGCCGAGCGCTTCCAGGCGGTCGTACACGGTCGGATCGTCGAGAGCCGCGAGGGTGACCAGCCCTGCGGCCACAGACAGGGGATTTCCTGAGAGCGTCCCAGCCTGGTACACCCCTCCTAGTGGGGCAACCTGCTCCATGAGATCGCGCCGGCCGCCGTACGCCCCCACCGGAAGGCCGCCACCGATGATCTTCCCGAGGCAGGTGATGTCCGGCTGAACCCCGTAGAGGGCCTGGGCTCCGCCGTAGGCCACTCTGAAGCCCGTGATCACCTCGTCGAAGATCAGGAGAGCGCCGTAGCGGTCGCACAGGGCTCGAAGGCCAGGAAGGAATCCCGGAGCCGGAGGCACCACCCCCATGTTTCCCGCCACCGGCTCCACGATGATCGCCCCCACCTCTCCCCCCCGAGCCTCCATCATCCGCCGAATCGCTTCGAGATCGTTGAACGGAATGGTAATCGTCAAGCGCGCCAGCGCAGCCGGCACCCCCAGGCTATCCGGGATCGAAAAGGTGGCTCCGCCGGAGCCCGCCTTGACCAGGAGGCTGTCGGCATGGCCGTGGTAGCACCCCTCGAACTTGACGATGGCGTCGCGCCCCGTGGCCGCCCGCGCCAGCCGGATCGCGCTCATGGCAGCCTCGGTCCCCGAGTTCACCAGCCTCACCATCTCCACCGAAGGAACCGCCCGGGTGATCCGCTCGGCCAGCTCCACCTCCTGAGCCGTGGGGGCGCCGTAGCTCGTGCCGCGACTCGCCGCCTCGGCGATGGCCTCGACCACCTGGCGCGGCGCGTGGCCCAGGATGAGGGGGCCCCATGATCCCAGGAGGTCGATGTAGGTCCGCCCGTCGATGTCCCGGATCCGGGCGCCCTCGGCTCGCGCCACAAAAAACGGCTCGCCCCCAACGCTCCGGAAGGCCCGGACCGGACTGTTCACGCCGCCGGGAATGACTCGCTGCGCCGCCCTGCGGAGAGAACGGGAATCGGCCTGGAAGGGGATCGTGAGGAAATCGCCGCGGGCGGGGTCCCAGGAGAAGGCGCCCGCATCCGCCACCTTCCCCTGCATCACCGAGACGACCAGATAGATCGCGTTCGGATAGAGGGGTTGCCCCTCAGGAGAGGCGAACCTCTTATCGGTGTCAGAAAAGTAAGCGGGAACGTCGATATGTGAGTGGTAAATAATCGGGCGGTAGCCTTTCCCCAGCGCATTGTCCAGCGCACGAAGGTCATCAAGACCGAGGTTGAACGCCGTGCGAGCAGTACGCGGAAACCGATCGGGTTCTCTCGCGTGAAACTCGTCCTGGACATTCCGAAACGGAAGAACGATTCGGTCTTCCGGAAACCCGTCTTTGACCAGGACGGCGCCGCAGCATTCGTTCGGGTATTCCGCTTCGGCGTGGCCGACGATTCGCCGGAATTCCTCCGGGGTGACGATCATTTCCCTCCCGCCATGGCGGGGATGATCGAGACCTCGTCCCCGTCATTGAGCGGCGTCCCCAGCCCCTGAAGAGACTCGATGGCCTCGTTGTTGACGTAGATGTTCACGTGTCGGTGGACCTCCCCCCGCTCGTCCCGAACCAGCCCGCGGAGGCCCTCGAATTGGCCCTCCAGCTCGTCGAGCAGCTGGCGCACGTTAGGGGCCTGGAGCTCCACCCGGTCCTTGTTGTTCGTCGCCCGGCGGAATGGCGTCGGGATGTAGACTTGCACGGGCATCGCCTTCACCTCGCTCCCTAAAATGCCACGCTCAGGTAGCGCTCACCGGTATCGGGGAGCACCGTCACCACCACCTTGCCCCCCCCCAACCGCAGAGCCACGGCGGAGGCGGCAAACACCGCCGCGCCTGCCGAGACGCCGACGAGGAGCCCTTCTTCGCGGATCAATCGCCGCGCGAAGGCGTAGGCGTCCTCGTCCCGCACCTGGATGATCTCGTCGATGATCCGCTGGTTGAGCACTCCCGGCACGAAAGACGCCCCGATCCCCTGGATGCCGTGGGGCCGCGCCTTTCCTCCGGAGAGAACCGGCGAGCGCGCCGGCTCCACACCCACGATCAGGATCTCGGGCAGCTTCTCCTTCAAGATCTCCCCCACGCCGGTGATGGTGCCACCCGTCCCGATGCCGGCGACGAAGGCATGGAGATGGCCGTCAGTCGCGTCCAGGATCTCCAGGGCCGTGGTCTCCCGGTGGATCTCGGGATTGGCGGGGTTCTGAAATTGCTGGGGCATGAAGTAGTCCGGGTGCTGGGCCAGGAGCTCCTGGGCCGCGTGGACCGCGCCGGTCATCCCTTCCATGGCCGGCGTGAGGTACAGCTGGGCGCCGTATCGGGCCAGCAGTTTCTGTCGCTCCGGGCTCATATCCTCGGGCATGGTCAGGATCAGGCGGTAGCCGCGCACCGCCGCCACCATGGCCAGCCCGATCCCCGTGTTGCCGCTGGTCGGCTCGACGATGGTGGCGCCTGGCTTGAGGAGTCCCCTTCGTTCCGCATCTTCCACCATGGCCAGGGCAATGCGATCCTTCACGCTTCCCGCCGGGTTGACGGACTCGAGCTTGGCCAGGATAGTCGCGCTTCCGGCTCGAGGAATCCGATTCAGGCGGACCAGCGGAGTGTTTCCGACCAAATCCAGCACCGAGCTGGCAATCTTCGGTCTTGCCGGCGGACTCTTCTGTGACATTGCGCGCTTTCCTATCGGATATCCGGATTCGTCACGAAAAAAATTTCAGATGTGATACATGGGCCGCAACGCGCTCCTCCGCTCCTCCACCTTCTCGCAAAGGTCAGCGAGGGTGATCTGGTCGAGGACCCCGGACACCGCCTCGGACACCTTTCGCCACAGCTCCTGAAGATCTCCGGAGTGATCCTGGCCCGAACCACGCCCCCCTCGCCGGCCCATGTCAAGGGGCGCCAGCGAGCCCTCGATGGCCCGGATCACCTCGCCGACCGTGATCTCCCGGGCAGAGCGCTGCAGACGGTATCCGCCCGCCGAGCCGCGCTTGGAGGTCAGGAACCCTGCCCGCTTCAAGACGAGCAGTACCTGCTCCAGGTAACGCTGGGGGATTCCCTGGCGACCGGCGATCTCCTGGATGGGGATCAGCCCTTTGTCAGCGTGGAGGGCCAGATCCAGCATCGCCTTGATCGCGTACTCGCCCTTGGCCGAGATTCGCATTTCCGGGTTCCCCGGCCGATCCTCAATCTACACTGGCCTCAGAGACAGTGTCAACGCCGAGCAATTACCAGCGGTGGCGTTCCAGGAGCGGGACCGCGTCCTTGGCGAAATACGTGATGATCAGGTCCGCGCCGGCCCGGCGAATGGACGTCAGCACCTCCAGCATGACCTGCTCCTCATTGAGCCAGCCGAGCTTGCCGGCAGCCTTGATCATCGCGTACTCGCCCGAGACCGAGTAGGCCGCCACCGGCAGCCCGAATTCGCCCTTCACTCGCGCGATGATATCAAGATAGGGGAGGGCCGGCTTCACCATCACGATATCGGCGCCCTCGTCCACGTCCAACGCCACCTCGCGGAGTGCTTCCATGGCGTTGCCGGGATCCATCTGATAGGACCGGCGGTCGCCGAACTGCGGCGCCGACTCCGCGGCGTCACGAAACGGTCCGTAGAAGCTGGAGGCGTACTTGGCCGAGTACGCCATGATCGGCGCCTCCTGATAGCCGGCTTCGTCCAGGGCTTCCCTGATTGCCGCCACCCTCCCGTCCATCATGTCGGATGGCGCCACCATGTTAGCGCCCGCCTCCACGTGGGAGACCGCGATTCGCGCCAGGAGATCCAGCGTGGGGTCGTTCTTCACCTGCCCGTCCTCCACCACCCCGCAGTGGCCGTGGCTCGTGTACTGGCAGAGGCAGACGTCGGTGATCACCAGGAGGTCCGGAATCGTGTCTTTGACCGCCCGCACAGCCTGCTGAACGGTCCCGTCATCCGCATACGCCTCGGACCCGCGCGGATCCTTGGAGGTCGGGACGCCGAAGAGGAGCACCGCGGGGATCCCCAACCCCGCCACGTCCTTGGCCTCCTTGACCAGCTCGTCCACCGAGAGCCGGGACTGCCCGGGCATGGAGGGGATCGGCTCCCGCACCCCCCGGCCGGGGACGGCAAAGATGGGATAGATCAGGTCATCCACCTGGAGGGTGGCTTCCCGGACCATCCGACGGAGGAGCGGTGACTCTCTCAAACGGCGCGGACGGAAAACCGGATATGGCATGCTAGGCACTCCTTTCCTTCCCAAAGTAATCAATGATGGCTTGTGCCAGTGCCGGGATCGTGTACTCCGAGGGCATCACGCGGGTCTCAAATCCGTACTGGGCCGCGGTCTCAGCCGTGATGGGTCCGATGGAGGCGAAGACCACCCCGCTCAAAAGCTCCCGGCGTTCCTCTCCGGAAAAGAGACTGGCGAAGTTTCTCGCCGTGGAAGAGCTGGTAAACGTCACCGCGTGGACTCGTCCGGCCTCCAGCTCCCGGCGGAGACGGTCCGCTTCCTCCTTCGCGGGGACGGTCCGGTAGACAGGAACTTCCGTACACCGGGCGCCCAGCCGTCCCAGCTCGTTGGGCAGGAGCTCCCGGGCTTCTGCCGCGCGGGGCAGAAGGACCTGGTCGCCCGGACGGATCTCCCCTTTTAACAGCTCGAGCAGTCCCTCGGCGCGGTACTCGCCGGGAACCACGTCGGGGATGAGCCCCCACCGCCTGAGCCGCTCGGCGGTCTCGGGGCCGATAGCGGCCACCCGCGTGTTCCCGAGGGAGCGAAAATCCTTTCCCGCCAGCTCGAGCCGCTGGCGAAAGAACTCCACGCCATTGACGCTCGTGAAGATCACCCAGCGGAATTTTTCGATCTCGCCAAGCGCCTGGTCGAGCGGAGCCCAGGACTCGGGCGGCACGATCCTGATGGTCGGAACCCTGAGAACTTCGGCCCCGGCCTCCTCCAGGAGACGGGCAAAGCGGTCGGCCTGCTGCCGGGTTCGGGTGACAACGATTCGCTTGCCGAAGAGGGGGCGCTTCTCGAACCAGGCCGCCCGCTCTCTCAACCGAACCACCTCTCCCACCACGAGGATGGCGGGAGGAGTCAGCCCGGCCCGCAGGGCGTCGGCCACGATGGTGCCGAGGGTTCCGACGACCGTCTTCTGATCCGCGGTGGTCCCCCAGCGGATCAGCGCCGCGGGATCCTCGGGAGAGCGCCCGTGCTCGATCAGCCGTCGCGCGATCAAGGGCAGGTTGGTCATGGCCATGAGGAAGATCAGCGTGTCCACGCCCCGGGCCACCTCGGCCCACCGGGTGGAGGATTCCTCCTTGTTGGGATCCTCATGGCCGGTGAGCACCACGAAGCTGGATGCCACCCCTCGGTAGGTTAGCGGGATCCCGGCGTAGGCGGGTACGGCGGTCGCCGAGCTGACCCCTGGAACCACCTCGAAGGGGATCGAGCGGGCCGCCAGATACTCAGCCTCCTCGCCACCCCGCCCGAAGATGAACGGGTCGCCGCCCTTGAGCCGCACCACGGTCTTTCCGCTGAGCGCCCGCGCTGCGAGGAGCCCGTTGATCTCCTCCTGGGAGCGACTGTGGGCTCCCGCCTCCTTCCCCACATAGATTCGCTCGGCGGTCTCCGGAGGCAGATCAAGAAGATCCCGGCTGATCAGGTGATCGTACACGACCACCTCGGCGCGCTCCAGCGCCGCGAGCCCCTTGAGCGTGAGGAGCCCGGGATCCCCCGGCCCAGCGCCGACGAGGTAGACGCGTCCAGTCGTCATCGCGCTCTAGCCACGTCCAGGAGGGCCTGAGCCCCCCGGGCCTTGAGATCCTCCGCCAGCTTCTGTCCGAGAAGCGCCGCGCCTTCGCACGCGCCGACGACCTCGCCTCTGATGATCTCTTGGCCGTCAAGGCCGGCCACCATTCCCACCAGACGGAGTTCGCCGTCCCGAACGAGCGCGTGGGCTGCCACCGGCGTGTAGCAGCTTGCGCCCAGATGGTGAAGGAAGGCGCGCTCGCTCTCCGCCTGCCACCTAGTCGGTGAGTGGTCAAGACCGCGCAGAAGATCGAGAACAGGCCGATCCTCGGCGCGCGCCTCGACAGCCAGGATCCCCTGCCCTACCGCCGGAATAAACTCATCGGGCGGAAGCAGGCAGCCCGTGTCAGGAGAGAGCCCGAGGCGTGCGAGGCCGGCGGCGGCCACCACGATCGCGTCGTAGAGTCGCTCAGAGAGCTTCCTGAGGCGCGTCTCCACATTTCCCCGGATCGGCTCGATCCTGAGGTCCGGCCGCCGGGCGAGAAGTTGCGCGCGACGTCTCAGGCTGGACGTCGCCACCACGGCCGAGGCCGGGAGGTCGGCCACCCCTCCACCCTGCTGGCTCACAAGCAGATCCCGGGGGTCATCGCGAGGAGGAAACGCGACCAGACAGAGCCGCTCCGGAAGCTCCGCGGGAAGATCTTTCAGGCTGTGGACCGCCAGATCCACGCGGCCGTGGAGAAGGGCCTCCTCGATCTCCTTCACGAAGAGCCCCTTCCCCCCGAACTCGGCCAGCACCGCCTGGGCCAACCGGTCCCCCGACGTCCTGATCGGAACGATTTCCGTCTCGACCTGCGGCCGGAGCCCCTTCAGGCGCTGGAGCACCAGCTCTGTCTGACGGAGCGCCAGCGGGCTCCCGCGGGTTCCCACCCGAAGCCTATTCATCCTCGCCGCCGGGATTCCCATTCCGGCTGAGACCGAAGAGATCCGAGACCAGCTCGGTCACCCGCCGGCCGTGACCGCTCCTGGAAGACTCTCGGAGCTTGACGATGGGAACGTGGAGGATCTTGTTCACGATGGACTGGGAGAGGGCTTCGATGGCGGCCCGGGTCTCAGGAGGGGCGTCGGGGATGCGGGACAGGGTCCGCGCCACCTCACCCTGCCGGATGGTCTCGAGCTTTTCCTTGAGGGAGACGATGGTGGGCACCACCTCCAGATCCTGGAGCCTGGCCGCCCACTTTCCCACCTCGCGCTCCACCAGCGCCTCGGCCTTCTGAGCCTCGCGCAGTCGCTCCCGGATGTTCGCCTCCACGACCTGGCGGAGATCGTCGATGTCGTAGCAGAACACGTTCTCCAGGTCGTTGACCGCCGGCTCCACGTCCCGCGGCACGGCGATGTCGATGAAGAAGAGCGGGCGGGAGCGCCGCGCATGCAGCGCCCGCTGGACATCCTCGCGACGGACGATGGGCTCCGGCGCCCCCGTGGAGCTGATCACGATGTCCACTTGCGCTAGCGTGGCCAGGTGCTCTCCGAACGGGACCGCGGTTCCGGGCATGGCGCGGGCCAGCTCCTGGGCCGCGCTCCAGGTGCGGTTGGTGACATAGATCGGGAAGGCGCCCTGCGCCACCAAGTGCTTCGCCGCCAGCTCCCCCATCTTCCCCGCGCCGATCAGGAGCACCGCTTTTCCCTCCAGGCCCCCGAAGATTTTCCGGGCCAGCTCGATGGCTGCGAAGGAGACCGACACCGCGTGGCGGGCCACGCCGGTCTCGGTGCGCACCTTCTTGGCGACGGCGAAGGCCCGGGTCACGACGGCATGGAGGACCGGCCCCACGGTCTGGCAGCTCTGGGCCAGGGCGAAAGCCTCTTTGAGCTGCCCGAGAATTTGGGGTTCACCCAGGATCATGGAATCCAGGCTGGACGCCACCCGGAAAGCGTGATGGACCGCCTCCGTCTCAGATTTCGTGTAGACGAGCGGCTCCAGAGAGGCCGGGTCCACGCCCCGCTGCCGGCAGAGGTGGCGGAAGGCCAGCGCCCGGGCCTCTCCGGGAACCTCGGCCACGCCGTAGACTTCCACGCGGTTGCAGGTGGAGAGGATCATCAGCTCGGAGAAGATCCCTTCTTCGTGGATCGCCCGGATCACCTCCCGGAGCTTGTCTTCTTCCGCGGCGAGCTGCTCGCGCACGCCGATGGGCGCAGTCTTGTGGGAGAGCCCCGCGACGAACAGCTCCACCTCAGATCACTCGGAGGGGGGCACGCCCCCCTTCCGAACCTCCCCCCCGGATGGTTTGCGCGGGCCAAGCCCGCGCTCGAACGAGCCGCAGTCCATCGTGAGATCGAGCATTCCACGACAACCAGTTTTTCGGCATTCGGTTAGAGCCCCCCGTGGCTACCCGGCACGAAGAGCCCGGCGCCCAGCGTCAGCAGGAGCGCCATAAACCCCAGGATGGCGAAATAGGCCGCGCGGCGCCCGCGCCATCCGGCCACGGCGCGGCCGGAAAGGGTCGCAGCATAGACCACCCAGGCGAGAAAAGAAAAGAGCACCAGCGGATCCCAGCGGAGCACGGTCCCCCAGGCACTCCCGGCCCAGACCATGCCGAGGATGAGCCCCAGCGTGAGAAACGGAAATCCCAGGGTGAGAGTCCGCGAGGTCATCCGGTCCAGGGTCTCCAGCGAGGGAAGCCGGTAGTAGAACGTTCCCTGTCGCTTTGATTTGAGCTGCCGCTCCTGGAGAAGGTACATGAGGGCGCCCGCAAAGTTGAGGACAAACGCTGCGATGCCGATCAGCGCCAGAATCACGTGGACCGACACCCACGCGCTTCTGAGAGCCGGGTTCAGGTCTCGGATTCCTTCAGGCAGCGTCACCGTGGAAAGAGCGAAGATGAACGCCACGGGAAGAACAAAGGCGCTCAGCACTTTCACGCCGAACTGCCGCTCGGACCAGAGCTCCAGGAGCACCGCGGCCCAGACCAGCACCGAGATCGCTTCCTGGAAGGTCCCCAGGGGCGGGCGGGAAAGCTCGACACCCCGGACCACCAGGGACAGCGTATGAAGAATCCAGCCGGCCTGGGTGGCAAGAGCGGCGAACCGGTGGACCCCTTCACGCCGTTGGATGAGGTAGGTCAGGGCCAGGGCCGTGGCCGCCAGGTATCCCAAAAGGGCCAGGTAGAAAAGTGATGAGCTCA
>CAYJUC010000030.1:13998-17113 GCA_964372605.1 uncultured bacterium
TCGGCGGGAAGAAGCAGCACCCGTGTCCGGCGGACCGCCACCCCTTCTTCCGGTCCCCGAGCCTGAGCGATTACCACGCGGAGGCCCCGTCGGGCAGTGACGATAATGAGCTCTGCCTCGCCTGCACGCACATGCCAGGCGCGGTCTCCTGGGCGCAGGGGTCGGCTCACCACCAGAGCTACCCAGCCGCTTATGGGCCGCCAGCGAGCTCGCAAGGGGACGATCCTGGTCGCGGCACCGGCAATCGCTGCGGCAATCGTCGCTTGGGCTCCACCGGTAAGGCCCGGGAGCAGCATGGCCACGCAGGCCCACAGGCTGAGCCACGCGAATAAGGCGTCCAGCCACCGAAGCCACCGCGCCCGGTGGGTCCACCGCTCGACATCCGCAGGAAGCAGTTTGATAGGAGTGCGCATGCCAGAAACCGATTTACTTTATCACGAGCCTTAAGAATTTCGCACAAGGGCCGGACGGCGAAATTGTGAGTTGACAGCGAAGCGGGCGCCGCCCTACCCTCAGCAGGCGCAAGGGGAATCACAGAACCGGGAGGAATCAATCGTGAGCCTCGAACAGTTTCGTCTGGACGACCGGATCGCCATCGTGACTGGCGGTGGAACCGGTATCGGCAAGGCCATCGCCCTCGAGTTCGCCCGGGCTGGCGCTCATGTGGTGGTGGGAAGCAGGAAGCTCGAGCCGCTGGAGCAGGTAGCGCGGGCCGTCCGCGAACTTGGCCGGAAGTCGCTTACGATTCAGGTAGACGTCCGCAACGCGGAGCAGGTTGACCAACTCGTCGCGCGGACCGTTGAGACATTCGGCCGCCTCGACATCCTGGTGAACAACGCGGGAGCCAGCTTTCAGGCCCCGGTCGAGCAGATCACCCCCAATGGCTGGAACGCGGTGGTGGGGACGAACCTGACCGGGGTCTTCCTCTGCTGCCGCGCCGCGGGCCCCCACATGATGCGGCAGAAGAAGGGAGTAATCCTCAACATCTCATCAATCGCCGGCGAGTACGGCTCCACCGCAATGGCCCACTACGCCGCGGCCAAGGCGGGCGTGCTCAACTTCACCAAGACGCTGGCGCTCGCGTGGGCTCAGCACGGGATCCGCGTCAACGCGCTCGCTCCCGGCCCCATCGTCACGGAGGCGTACGAGGAGGTGCTGCGGGCAGCAGGCGGCAGGGAGGAGACATTTCAGCAGGTGGCGAACGCCGTGGCCATGCGGCGGTGGGGCCGCGTGGAGGAAGTGGCCTACCCGGCTCTCTTCCTCGTCTCAGAGGCCGCCAGCTACATCACCGGCGCCACCCTTTTCGTGGACGGCGGCCCCCCTCCCCGCCACTGATCCCGCCGAGAGAGACCAGGCTTACTGCTCGTCGGCGCGGGCGAGGTGAACCAGCGAGGGAGTCGCCCGCCAGTACCCTTGCCGGCTGGCGATGAGATCCAGGTGCGGCGACCCCCAATCTTCCACCAGCGCTGACCCGGCGTTCCATCGGAGCCGCCGGTCGATCCCTTTCAGGTATCCCAGACACGCCCGGCAGGCTTCGATGAAGTACCCCTCTTCCTGCTCTTCCGCCATCAGCCGGACAAGATCGTTGGCGTTCCCGTTCTCGCAGAATGGACACTTGAGACGGGCGAAGGTCCACCCCCCGCCGCAGAGATGACAGGCGAGCCGGCGTTGGCCGCTCTCAAGGAGGTCGGCGAAGGCTGGCGCGCCCCCACAGAACGGGCAGGCGCCACGGTCCCACCCAGCCTCCGCCAGGTAGGGACGAGCCGCGTCAAAATAGCCCTCGAGAATCGGACGCAGGCTGCCGTGGGCGAGAAACCCCACGAGATCGCTCGAAAGGCCGGTCAGCTCCTGGAGCGACCGGCCCGTCTTGTTCCCCGCGCCGGGGATGAACATGGAGAAGCTCACCTCTCCCTGATCCCAGAGTTCGGCAAAGTGGCGAAGCGCTTCCGCTTCTTCCACATCGACGCCGACCAGGATCTCGATCATTGGCCCGATCAGCTCCTCGAGTTCACGCACGGGCACGGGCGGGGACGTGTCGGAGAGAAGGGACCGGCCGCGCTTCCACCGTTGCCGGCACTCACCCGCGCTCCATCGGAGCGTCTGGACCTGTTCCGGATCCCACCGGGACCAGAGATCGAGCACGGCAGTCCAGATGGCCAGCGATTCTCGAAAGGAGGCGCGGCGGGCCAGGAGATCGTCCCACTCGGCCCGGAGGGTGGAGAGATCGAGCATCTCAAACGGAGGCGAAATCGAGGAGAAGGGCGTCGCCGGCGTAGAGGTTCAGGCTGTCAGGCTTCACGTACCCGACCACGGTGACGCCGAGCTGTTCGGCCAGGCTCACCGCCATCTCGGTGGGAGAAGTCCGGGACGCCACGAGCGGCACCCCCATCCGGGCGGCCTTCAGCAGCATCTCCGAGGAGATCCGCCCGGTGGAGAGAAGGACGCGGTCAGTCGTCGGGATCCCTTTGAGGAGCGCCTCACCCTTCACCTTGTCAACGGCGTTGTGGCGCCCCACGTCTTCGGCCACCACGAGGAGGTGGTCGCCGTCGGCGAGGGCCGCCCCGTGAATGCCCCGAGAGGAGCGGTAATTGACGGCCGCCGCGAAGAGATCCTTCATCCGCTGAAAGAGCGCTTCGGGACGGACCCGGAGAGAGGAATTGATCCGGGGAAAGAGCCTGGGATCGATCCTGAAGGTGATCCCCCCCCCGCATCCTGAGGTGAGGATCCGCTCAGAGGGGAGTTCCACCTCGCGCGTCAGGGTCACATCCGCCCGGCCGTCGACCTCCGAAACGTCCAACCGCGCGATGTCGTCGAGGTCGGCGATGACCTTCTCGAGCCAGAGGTACCCCACAACGAGGCAGTCGAGCTTCTGGGGGGAGCAGAGGAGGGTGACAAACTTCTTCTCGTTGACGTAGATCACGAGGGGTTGCTCGCGCACCACCTCCCCTTTGACCTCCTCCACCGTTCCGCTTTTCAGCCGAACGAAACTACGCATCACCCCTCCCGCTCTTTCATCATTCTACCATCAAGGCACGGGCGCCCGGGCTTCGCCGCGCCCATGCCCTCTGGCTGCTCTGGCCCCCGGGCTGACGCCGCGCCCGCTATCATCTGGGGC
>CAYJUC010000030.1:17213-18720 GCA_964372605.1 uncultured bacterium
GGCCCCCGGGCTGACGCCGCGCCCGCTATCATCTGGGGCTGGCCGCCGGGTTTAAAAGCAAAGAGACCCCTCTGTGAGGGGCCTCTTCGAGGGTGTCCAGAGTTTTCGTTCGGCTACAGCGCGACCTGGCCAGCGGCGATGATCACGTACTTGACGACGAAGCCGCCGACCAGGATCAGGATCGCCGAGATGGCCACGAGCCCCGGGCTGATCCGCTGGCGTGCGGTCAGCTCAAGGGCCAACGGAGCGATTAACCCCACGACCACGGCGCCGATCCAGAACGCCAGGCTATACGGTCCGCTCAGGAGCAACGCGAGTGATTTGGTAGCGCCCTCGCCGCCTGACATTCCGACCCTCACGAGGAAGAGGGCCAGGAGCACGAGTTGCAGAAGCAGAGTGGGAATGATGATCCGCCGCAGCCGGCTCAGCATTCCGCTCGCCTCGCTGCCCTGGAACGAGAGAATCAGCGCGATGGCCGCCGCCCCCGAGGTGGCCCCGACCACGAGGAACAGGGCGCCGAGGAAGCTCGCGTTCTGGAAGAGGGGGCGAGCGGTCGCGCCGAGCAGCACGCCGGGGTAGGCCGCGAGGAAGAACCCGAAGACCCCCCCGATCACCCCCACGGTGGTGCGGAACGCCGAGAGGTCACGGCCGCGCTTGATGTCCTCCAGGAACACCGAGAGCGCGGCCAGGAAGGCAAACAGGCTGACTCCCAAAAGAGCCCAGGCCCCCACGTTCATCGGCGAGAACGGCTTGAGGTGAATCGGCCCCAGATTGATCGCAGCCATCCCGATCGTGGATTCGGGCTTCGAGACCAGGAGCATGTTCAGGAACCGGCTGGGCACTCCCAGGTCCATGATGAGGAGGATCGGCCCGGGGATCACGCAGAGGAGGGCCAGGTAGTAGCCGATCCTGACGACGTCGCGGTGCTGTTCACCGCCCAGGAGGTGGGCGATCGTGGCGATCACGAGCGCCCCTCCGGCAAGCCCGCCGAGGAAGAAGTAGAGGTCGATCAGAAGCGGCCAGTCAGCGCTCTGGAGGAGCGGCATCGGCTACTCCTTTCCCCCGCGCTCCCTGAAGGCCACCAGCGCCCCGATCCCGACCAGGATCGCCGAGCCGATGGAGAGGAGCGAGTCCGCGAGGACGTTGCTTTGCGGAAGCTTCGGCTTCTCGGGGAGCCTGTAGGCGGACGGCCTGTCCAGGAGCAGGAAGAACGCGTTGAGGCCGCCCAGCGGCCCGTTCTGGTCCTCGCCATAAAGCTGGGCGTTCTTGAAGCCCATCTTCTTGAGGTCCTCGACGCGCTTTCGAGCCTTGGCGGCCAGATCGTCCCTGAAGCCGAACTGAATGGACTCGGTCGGGCACGCTTTGGCGCAGGCCGGCCCGAGGCCGTTGTGGATCCGGTCGTTACAGAACGTGCACTTGTTGGCGCGCCCGGTGTCGTGGTTGAAGGCCACGACGCCGAACGGGCAGGCCGACACGCAGTACCGGCAGCCGTTACAGATGTCCTGGT
>CAYJUC010000031.1:0-18660 GCA_964372605.1 uncultured bacterium
GCCTGAAGGCCCCTGTCCCCAGCATGATGAGATCGGAGGTCTCCCGCGAGCTCATCCGGATCTGCTCGAACGTCCCGGCCCGCCGCCGCTCCTCCCGGAGGGCCTCGCCTGTCAACAGGCGCGTCGTCAGCCTTTTCCCGTGTCCGTGTGGGTTGACCAAGCCCATGCTTACCCCCCGGTGCGGAGATACTGTCCGAGGTCCCGGAGCGCCTTTCCCCGATGGCTGATGGCGTCCTTCTCGGCATCGCTCATCTCCGCGAATGTTCGAAGATGCCCTTCAGGATAGAAGACCGGGTCGTAGCCAAACCCGTTCTCCCCCAACGGCTCGGTACCGATTCTGCCACGGACCGTCCCACGGAACGTCTTCACGCTGCCTCCTGGGGCGGCGAAGGCGACAGAGCAGACGAAGCGCGCCCCCCGCTGCTCGCCCTCGACCGACCGCAGCTCGTTCAAGAGCTTTTCGAGATTTTCCCGGTCACCCGAATGAGGCCCGGCATACCGCGCCGAGCGCACCCCGGGCGCGCCTCCCAGCGCATCCACCTCCAGGCCCGAGTCATCCGCCACCGCGTGCTTGCCGGTCCACGCAGAAACCGACAGCGCTTTTTTCACGGCGTTGGCCTCGAACGTTTCGCCGTCCTCGTCCACCGGGGGGCAGTCCGGGAAGTCATCAAGCGACAGAAACGCGATCGCCCAGCCTCGACCGATCCGTCGCATCTCTTCGAGCTTCCGCTTGTTTCGCGTCGCGATCACGATCTCCACGCTCGCAGCCTTTCCACCCGGACCGCGCAGACCTTGTACTCGGGAATCTTGGAAGAAGGATCGTGAGCCCGATTGGTGAGGAAGTTCGCGGCGGACTCTGCCAGCTTGACGAACGGCACGAAGCACTCCCCTGCTCGCACCGCGGGGGTGACGTGGGCCACCGCCTCCAGCTCGCCCCGGCGTGAGATCACCCGGATCGGCGTCCCGTCGGTCAGGGCGAGCCGCCGGGCGTCTTCTGGATGGACCGCGACTTGAAGCAGCGGGGCCAGCTCCAAGAGTCCCGCCACCCGGCGGGTGAGGGTCCCCCCGTGCCAGTGATAGAGGAGCCGGCCGGTGTTGAGGATCAGCGGGTAGTCGGCATCCGGCAGCTCGTCCGCCGCCGGCCCCTGCTCAACGGGAATGAATTTTCCCAGTCCCCGCGGGAAGCTCTCCGCGTAGAGGTACCGGGTGCCCGGATGGTCGAGAGTGGGGCACGGCCATTGAAGCCCCCCTTCACGGTCCAGACGCTCGTAGCTGATCCCACCCAGGAACGGGACCAGGCCGGCCATTTCAGCGAAGATCGGAGCCGCGCCCGCGTAGTCGAATCCCCCCGCCGGCGCGCCCAGCCTGGCCGCGATCCGCTTGGCCAGCTCCGCGGTGATCCACCAGTCGGGGCGGCTCTCCCCTTGAGGCGGGAGCGCCTGGCGCACGCGCTGGACGCGGCGCTCGGAGTTCGTGAACGTCCCGTCCTTCTCGGCGAAGCTCGCGGCGGGGAGGAAGACATGGGCCATCTCCGCGGTCTCGTGAAGGAAGAGATCCTGGAGCACCAGAAAGTCGAGCTGGGAGATGGCCTTCGCGGCGTGGTGGAGATCCGGTTCTGAAAGCAAGGGGTTCTCCCCCACGATATACATCGCCCGGATCCGGCCATCCAGGCATCCCTCCACCATTTCGGTCACCACCAGCCCCTCCTCCGCCGGCGGCCGCGCTCCCCAGGCCCGCTCGAACTTGGCCAGGGTCTCGGGGACGTAGAGCTGGTAGCCGGGCAGGTTGGTGGGGACGCAGCCGGCGTCCCCGCACCCCTGGACGTTGTTCTGGCCGCGGAGGGGCGAAATTCCAGAACCCGGAAATCCCAGTTGCCCGGTCAGCAGGGAGAGGTTGAGCAGGGCCGTGGCGTTGGCGGTGCCGTTGATGTGCTGGGTGATCCCCATCCCCCAGATGAGGCAGGAGCCGGAGAACGGAGGCGCCGCGTACCAGCGGGCGGCCTGGATCAGGTCGGCCTTGGGGACACCGGTGACACGCTCTCCGTACTCGGGCGTGTAGGGCGCGATCGATTCCCTCCAGGCCTCGAACCCCTCGGTCCGCTGGCGGACGAACGATTCGTTCCAGAGCCGTTCGTGCAGGATGATATGGGCCAGCGTGTTGAAGAGGGCCACGTCGGTGCCCGGGCGCTGGCGGAGCCAGAGATCTGCGTAGTCGCACAGCTCGATGCGCTTGGGGTTGACCACGATCAGCCTGGCGCCGCGCGCGACCGCTTTTCTGAAGCGCACGGCAATAACCGGGTGGTTGGCGCTGGCGTCCGCGCCGACCACCATGAGGCAGCCGGCTTCCTCGTAGTCGATGTACGAGTTCGATGTGGCCCCGGAGCCCATCTGGGCCAGCATGGCTTCCACCGAGGGGGAGTGACAGAGGCGGGTACAGTGATCGACGTTGTTCGACCCCATGACCGCGCGGACGAACTTCTGGATCACGTAGCCGTCCTCGTTGGTGGCTTTGGCCGACGCCAGCGCGCCGAAAGCGCCCCGATTCCGGGCCAGGCCCGCCGCCGCCTCGTCCAGCGCCTGGTCCCAGGACGCCGGTACCCACCGGCCATCGCGGCGAATCAACGGCGACAGCACCCGGTCCCGAGCGTGGACGAACCCGGTGCCGAAGCGTCCCTTCACGCAGAGCATGCCCTCCGAGGAGCGGTTCGACGGAACGCCGTCCGCCATGACCGCCAGCTTCCCGTGCTCGGTGACCCGGGAGACGATGCCGCACCCGACGCCGCAGTAGGGGCAGGTGGTTTCGGTTTCCCGCGCGATTTTCGCGGGGCGCTCCTTGGGCCGGAGTGCCCCGGTCGGGCAGGTCGCCACGCACTGGCCGCAAGAGGTGCAGATCGACGAGGAGAGGAGACCGCCATTGAAGACCCCCACCTGGGTCCCGTGGCTCCGACCAACCAGCGAAATCGCCCCGATGTGCTGCACCTCGCCGCAAGCGGCCGTGCACCGGCCGCAGAGAATGCAGGCGTCCCGGTCCAGCACGAAGAACGACTTGCTCGCGTCCATCTGGAAGGAGTGGAACGGCCCGTGACCGGACTCTGGAAGCCCGTGGCGGGCCGCGGCAGCGGAGAGCTGGCCGAATCCGTCCCGCTCGGCAGAGGGGGTGAGCATCCCCAGGGTCAGGGCGAGGACTCCTCGCCGGATCCGGAGAAGCTCGGGA
Source organism: uncultured bacterium (assembly GCA_964372605.1). GTDB lineage: Bacteria > Methylomirabilota > Methylomirabilia > Rokubacteriales > CSP1-6 > CAYJUC01. The sequence goes on from CAYJUC010000031.1 coordinate 3,214, forward strand.
CTGTCGGTGCGAACCACCATGCCCGGACGGACCGGAAGATGACAAGAGGCGGGAAAACCCTTCATCCCCGCCACCTGAACCAGACAGGTCCGACACGCTCCAAGGGCGGGCCGATCCGGATCTTTGCAGAGCTGGGGGAGCGGACGCCCGAGGCGGTTCACGGCGTCCAGGACTGTCGCCCCGTCAGAAACTTCGACGGGTTGATCATCAACCACCAGCGAGATCACGATCGGCGTCTCCCGACAGAGCTGTGAGTTTCTCTGGACGTCCTGGGCAGTGGCAATATATCTTATACCCCTGTGGAGTTGTCAAGCCGCTGGGCCGAGAAAAACGCCCGGCAGCCGAGACTTGGCATCGAGGCTCGTGGGAAACCGGGATCATCGCAGAGGACGCCAATCGTGAAGCGCGTGACCGTTCTCGGGGCCACGGGATCTGTCGGACGGCGGGCCCTGGAGCTGGCCGCCGAGTTCCCGGATGCCTTCCGGGTGGAAGGGCTGGCGGCCCGCGGCTCCAATCTGGATCTCCTCCGCGAGCTGATCCGTCGGCATCGACCGAAGGCTGTCGCCCTGCTCGATCCCACCGCGTTGGACGCTCTCGCCCGCGACCTCCCGTCGCCCAGGCCGGAGCTCCTGTCTGGACCCGAGGGCCTCATTGCCGTCGCCGCAGAGACAGAGGCCGACCTCGTCCTCTCCGCGCTGGTTGGCGGCGTGGGCCTGCTTCCGACCATGGCTGCCATCAAGGTCGGGAAAACGGTGGCCCTCGCCAACAAGGAAACCCTGGTCATGGCCGGAAGCCTCATGACCGCCGCCGCGCGGGAGACCGGCGCCGTCCTGTTGCCCGTGGATTCCGAGCACAACGCCATCTTCCAGTGCCTCAAGGGGCACAACCGGAGCGAGGTGCGGCGCATCCTCCTCACCGCGTCCGGCGGGCCATTCCTCCATTGGCCCAAGGAGCGGATTGCCACCGCGTCGCTCGAGGAGGCCCTCAAACACCCGACCTGGAAAATGGGCGCGAAGATCACCATCGATTCCGCCACGCTGATGAATAAGGGGCTGGAGATCATCGAGGCCCACTGGCTCTTCGAGCTCCCGTCCGCCGAGATCCAGGTGCTCGTCCACCCGCAGAGCGTGATCCACTCCATGGTGGAATACGTGGACGGCTCCGTCATCGCGCAGATGGCCGTGGCGGACATGGGCATTCCCATCCTCTACGCGCTGACCTACCCCAACCGATTGCCGTGCCCGGTTCCGGCCCTCGACCTGGCCCGGGTGGGTCAACTGAACTTTCAGGAGCTGGACCTGGATAAATTCCCCTGCCCCGGACTCGCCCGCCGGGCCCTGGCTCTGGGCGGATCGGCGCCCGCAGTGCTCAACGCGGCCAACGAGGTCGCGGTCGCCGCGTTTCTGGACGGTCGCATCCAGTTCGGGCAGATTCCCGAGCTGATCGCCGAGGCGCTGGAGCGCCACGAGTCGGGGCCACTCTCCAGCATCGAAGAGTGCCTGGTGATCGACCAGGATACGCGCCGCTGGACGGAAGAGACTATTAGCCACGCAGGAGGAAGAACGTGAAGTTCGGTCTGCGCCTGCCGACCTGGGCGTTTTGGAAAGCGCCGCACGATACGTACCGGGGGATTCGAGAGTTCGCGCGGCGGGCTGAGCGGCTCGGGTTCGACGCGCTCTGGGTCGTGGAGCACCTCCTGACCGCGCGCGGGCTCTACGGGGCTTCCTGGCTCGAACCGATGATGGCGCTGGCGCACGCGGCGGCGGTCACCGAGCGAATCAAGCTCGCCACCGGAATCCTCGTGGCCCCACTCCGGCACCCGCTGGTGGTCGCGAAGGAGGTGGCCACGCTGGAGGCGTTGTCGGGTGGACGGACGATGCTCGGGGTCGGCCTCGGCTGGGATGAGCGCGAATTCAGCTCTCTCGGGATCCCGCTGAGCGAGCGGGGCGGGCGGCTCGACGAGCTGCTGGAAGTGCTGCCGCGACTCTTCACCGAGCGCGACGTCACCCATGCGGGGCGCTACTACCATTTCGAAGGGGTGTCAATCGACCCGCAGCTCCACCGGGCGCCGCCGATCTGGATCGCGGGCGGGGGGAAGATCGCAACGTCACTCTCGCCAGACCCGACGTCCATCGCCGAGCCGGTGTTGCGGCGCATCGCCCGCCACGGGCACTGGATGTCCCGCGGCGCCGGCAACCAGGAGATGGTCAAGGCCGATTGGCGGACGATACAAGCGTATCTCGAACGCCAGGGCCGGAGCCCCGCGGCGGTCACCTTTGGACACGGAAACTGGGTGCATCTCGTGGACACCAAGGACCGTGACAGCGCGCTCCGGCAGCAGCGGCCCCTCTTCGAGCGCGCCATGGGCACCCACCGGCCGTTCGAGCACCTCCAGCAGTGCTACTTCATGGGCACCACAGCGGAGATCGTGGAACGGATCGGGGACCTGAGCGCGGCGGGGCTCGGGTACCTCGTCATCGGGCTCATCGACTACGACCTGGAGCAGCTCGATCGCTGGGCCGAAGAGGTGATCCCGCACTTCTAAGCCAGGCGGCCGAGCGCGGGCTTTGCCTGCGCAACTAACCTAACTTCCACATTTGCGACACCGGAGTGTCGTCATTTCAAGGAGTTAGCCAGGGTTTGGGTCACTATGCCGGGGCCCAGGTCTTCACCGGCGTCATGACCTCATGGGGAATCTGGAGAGTCCGGTAGATCTCCCGATGAATCGCCTCGGGCGTCGAGCCCTTGCGGATCTTCAAGACTTGGCCGTTGGTCGCGGGCAGCACGACCGTGATCACCTGGTGCGTCGAGAGCTGCTCGCGCAGGGTCGCCCACGAGGTGTGGATACCCGCGTCGAGGCAGCGCTTCTCGATGGCCACGAGCAGGTGGTAGGCCAGCACGCAGAGGAAGATGTGGGTTTGGACGCGATGCTCCAGGTGGTGGAAGATCGGCCGCTCCATGAGGGGGCTCTTGATCGCGCGAAAGGCGGCCTCCACCCGGGTGAGCAGGATGTAGAGCCGCCAGATCTCCTCGTCCGTGAGGTCGTGCCGATCCGTCTTGAGGAGGTACGCGCCGTCGAGGCGCGTGGCCTTGGCCTTCTTGTCGGCGTGCTCCTGCCACGTGACCGCCCGCGTCGCCGGGGCGTGAGCGATCGCGTAGTAGCGCGCCACCCGGGGGTAGCGCTCCTTGAGCCGGCCGATCGCCTCGTGCACCTTGGCCTCGGCGCGCAAGCGCCCCGTGGCGACCCGGGCCTGAAGCTTCGTGAGATCCGCCAGGAACCGCTGCTCGTGCTTGTCGCGGATCGCCCGGTCCTTCTCCGTGCGGCCCTCGCTCCGGCAGAGGATGTGGACCGCCTCGCCGATCACCTGCCGTTTGATGAACACGCGCGATTTCTTCTGCCCCGGATTCCGCGGCGAGGGGCCCCGGACCACCTCCGCCCAGCCCGTGTCGTCTTCGAAGGCCTCCAGATGCGCGTCGCGCTCGCCCGGGCGACCCGCCACGATGTAGTGATGGCCGCGGGCGCGGATCTGCGCGAGATTGTCGTCGAACGCCATGCCGCGATCGATCACCACGGTCGCCCCACCCTGCCGGCCGGTGCGCTGCTCGAGGGTCGCCAGCATCGCGTCCAGCGTGGTCCGGTCCTGGCGATTGCCGTCGAAGACTTCATGCGCCTTGGGAAAGCCGTCGCGGTCCAGGACCAATCCCACGACGACTTGCTTGCAATCGGGCCGCTTATCGCGCGAGTACCCGCGCTTGGCCTGCGGATTCTGGCGGCACTGCCCCTCGAAGTAGGTCGAGGTGAGATCGTAGAGGGAGAGCGTGTCGTCCAGGTTGAACAGGGTGCGCTCACGCGCCGCCAACACCTGCTCGATGACCGCCCGCTGCGGGTGCAGCCGATCCAGCGTGCGATACAAGGTCTCGTCGCACAGGGTCGTAAAGTCGGCGCCGAGGATGTCGGCCAGCGCCGTGCGGCGGATCCAATCGGGCATCGCGTGTTCCGAGGCCGGGCTCACCAGCCGGTTCAGCGTCATGACCTCCGCGAGCCGCCACGCCCGCTCCGGAAGTCCAGCCTGCGCCAAGATCGCATCGAGCGTCAGCGCGCGCCACAGCTGATGGCCGACGTGCACGGGACCGGCTTCGCGGCCCTCTTCCGTCTGGACGGCGTCCGTGTAGACGGCCACGACGTCGTCGTCAGTGCCGGGGCGGGGAGCGCGGCGCGAGGGACGCACGCGCGCCGCCAGTGCGTCGAGCTTGGCGTCGGGCAGCAGCGTGCTCTGCCCCGCCAGCGCCGCGTGCAGCTTCCGCGCGAGGCCCAGCCACTGGTCCTTCGGCGCGGGGGCGAGCGCGCCGAGCGAACAGATCACCCGCTGGCGCGGGCCTGCCGGGGTGACTACCGACTCCACGAGGAGATGATTGATGTAGGTCTTGTTCTTGATGCGCCGGGTCGTGCGCCGGATGAACATACCCTATATCGTCACTATCTGCCCTCACTTGTCAAGATAAATCACTCACGTTATTCGTCACTATTTTGGCGATTTCGGCGACCGCACCCACGAAATTACAAGTCCTTATCCCGCGCATTCGCCGGAAAACCGGCCTTCGGACGCCGCAGAGTGTGGAAGTTGGGCTAATCCATGAGGTAGAGCGGGGTCTTCAGGAACGGCAGCGCGGGGAGCCCGGGCGCGACGCCGCCGGAGCCAAGCTGGTTTCGAAGGAAGTTGAAGAGCGAGAACCGCCGGCGGGGGAGAATCAGTCTCGGTTTCTCGGGAAGCCCGGCGAGCCGGGCGGCGTCTTCGATGGCCTCGGTGAGCCCGCCGAGCGCATCCACCATCCGGAGGGCCTTGGCCTGTTGCCCCGAGACGATCCTGCCGTCGGCAAACCCCAGGACCTCCGCGCGCGACAGCTTCCGTCCCTGGGCCACGGCGTCGATGAACTGATTGTGCACGTCGTCCAGCACCCCCTGCAGGATCTTCCGCTCCTCCGGAGTCATGGCCCGGGCGAAGTTGCCGGTGTCCTTGTACTGGCCGGACTTCACCACCACATAGTCGATGCCGACCTTCTTGAGGAGCCCCTCCAGGTTGGTGAGCTGCATGACGACGCCGATGGACCCGGTGAGGGTTCCGGGATTGGCAAAGATCCGGTCCGCCGCTGCCGCCACGTAGTAGCCGCCGGAGGCCGCCACCGACCCCATGGAGACCACCACCGGTTTCCCGCCGTTCCGGAGACGCTGGATGGCCGTGTAGATCTCCTGCGTCGGGGCCACCACTCCTCCCGGACTGTTGACCCTGATCACCACGGCCCGCACCGCGGGGTTCTCCAGGTGCTCCGTCAGCTCCCGTACGACCCCTTCCGACTCGAGAATGATGCCCTCGAGCTCGACCACGGCCAACCGCAGGCCGCCGGGAAGCCCGCTTCCCTCGAGAACGGAGATGAGCACCCAGACCGTGACGAAGAAGAGCAGCACCACGCCGGCCGTAACACCGAGCGCGATGGCGATGGTGCGGCCGCGCGACGGCATCCGTCCCTACTCCTCTTCGTCAAAGTCCCGCTGGCGGCGGCGCGGCTTGCCCGCGTGCGGCCGGTGCTCCTCCGCCACCTCATCCTGGCGGTCCTTCAGGGAGAGCCCGATCCGGCGCTCTGCCGGATCCACGCGGATCACTTTCAGCGACAATTCGTCGCCCACGTTGACCACCTCTTCGGTCCGATTCGGCTGACGGGATGACATCTGCGAGATGTGGAGGAGACCGTCCACCCCCGGCTCCAGCTCTACGAAGGCCCCGAAGTCGGTGAGACGGACCACCTTCCCGCGGACGATGGAGCCCGGGGGGTAACGTTCGGCGACCATCTCCCAGGGGTCCGGCTGGATCTGCTTGAGCCCGAGGGAAATGCGCTTGGCCTCCTTGTCCACGGCGAGCACCATGGTCTCGATCGCCTGCCCTTTCTTGAGAATCTCGGATGGGTGGGCGACGTTCCGGGTCCATGACATGTCCGAAATGTGCAGGAGACCGTCCACCCCCGGCTCCAGCTCCACGAAGGCGCCGAAGTCGGTGAGGTTACGAACCTTCCCCTGAACGCGCAGCCCCTGGCTGTAGCGTTCGTCGATGGTGGCCCAGGGGTCGGGCTCGATCTGCTTCATTCCCAGCGAGATCCGCTTGGTCGCCTTGTTCACGTCCAGCACGACAACCTCGACCTGATCGCCGACGTTCACCAGCTTCGAGGGGTGGCGCACCCGGCGCGTCCAGGACATCTCGGAAATGTGGACCAGGCCTTCAACCCCCGGCTCCAGCTCCACGAAGGCGCCGTAGTTGGTGAGGCTGACGACCCGCCCAGTGGCCTTGGCCCCCACCGGGAATTTGGCGTCCACGTCGGCCCAGGGATCGGAGCTTTTCTGCTTGTAGCCCAGCGAGACCCGCCCCGTGTCCCGGTCGAAGTGGAGCACGACGACCTCCACTTGATCGCCGACCTTGAAGATTTCCGAAGGGTGGCCGATCCGCCCCCAGGACATGTCGGTCACGTGCAGAAGGCCATCGATCCCGCCCAGATCGATGAAGGCGCCGTAATCGGTGAGGTTCTTGACCGTCCCGGTCAGCGCCATTCCCTCCTGGAGAATGGCGAGGGTATGCTTGCGCCGGCCCTCCCGCTCCTCCTCAAGGACGGTCCGACGGGAGAGCACCACGTTCCCGCGCCGACGGTTCAGCTTGATGACCTTGGCGCGAATCTGCTGCCCCATGAGGGACCCGAGGTTCTTCACCGGGCGGAGATCAACCTGAGACCCCGGCAGGAACGCCCTCACCCCGATGTCCACGGCCAACCCGCCCTTGACGACTTCCACGACCTTCCCCTCCACCGGGGTTCCCTTCTCGTAGGCCTGGGAAACGACGTCCCACACCTTGATCTTGTCCGCTTTTTCTTTGGAGAGGACGATCACTCCCTCGGCATCCTCCATCGCCTCGAGATAGACCTCGATCTCGTCGCCGACGTTGGGCCGGACTCCGCTCCGGAGAAACTCCTCGAGCGGAATGGTCCCCTCGCTCTTGTAGCCCACGTCCACGAGGACCGCGGCGTCGCGCACCTGGACAACCTTCCCCCGAACGACCTCCCCTTCCTCGAAGTCCGAGAGGCTTTCAGCGTACAATGCCTCCATCGTCTCCTCGCGGTCCCCCACCTCCTTCCGGGTTTCCCCCTGGCCCTCGGGACCGGATCGGTCTCCAGTGGCGGGGGCTAAGTCCTTCAGTTCATTGGCCATGCAGAATGTTCCTCCTTCTTTGCGTTTATGATTCCTCGGCAAACCACTGGCGCCGAGTTGTGATTCCGTCTCCGGTGGCCCAAGAGCCTCCCCTCGCCGCGTTCAGACGGCGCTTCCGCCGAAGCCTTGAGCCTGGCGATGGCCGCCATCATCTCATAGCTGGCTGCAAGATATTGGGATTTTCGCTTTCCACCTTCCGTGGAAGAAAAGTGGAGCGGGGGGCCGAATCGGACGCGGATTCGCCCCGGTCGCGGGATCACCCGCCCCCGCGGCAGGATCCGCCCCGACCCTTCGATGTATATGGGGACCACAGGCGCCTGGCTCAAGAGCGCCAGCATCCCGGCGCCTCCCTTTGCCTTCCGCAGCACACCTTCCTCCCCGCGTGTTCCCTCCGGGAACACCATGAGCGCGTGCCCGTCCTTCAGGATCCTGAGGGCGAGGCGAAGCGCCTTCGGATCGGCCCCGTTCCGCTCGACCGGTCGAACATTGATCGCCCTGAAGAACGCGCCAAAAAGTGGAATCCTGAACAGCTCGGCTTTTGCCAGGTAGTAGAGGGGCCGTGGCGCCACCGCCCCGACCAGGGGCGGATCCAGAACGCTCGAGTGGTTGGCCACCAGGAGCGCCGGGCCGCGCCGGGGGATGTACTCGATGCCGTGCGCCTCCAGCCTGAAGAAGAGGCGCAGGATGAGCGCCGCCAGAACCTTCACGACTTCGTAGAGCATCGAGCCCTCCGAACTTCCTGGAACATGAGATCCACGACCTCGTCGGGCGACAGGGCCGAGGAGTCCACGTAGTGAGCGTCCCTGGGCTTAACCAGCGGGGCCAGCGCGCGACTCGTGTCCGCCTGGTCGCGTTCGGCCAGTTCCCCGGTCACGCGCCCAATCTCGGCCGCCCGGCCCCGGAGAACCAGATCCCGGAGCCGGCGCCGGGCGCGCTCCTCCAGGGAAGCGTCCAGGTAGAACTTCACCTCGGCGTCCGGGGCGACCACGCTCCCCGTATCGCGACCCTCCAGAACCACCCCGCCGTCTTTTACCGCCTCGCGCTGCAGGCGGGTCAGGACTTCGCGCACCACCGGGAGCGCCGAAAGCCTGGATGCTAGCTGGTCAACTTCCGGGGAGCGGATTGTCTCGGTGATGTCTAGGCCGTCGGTCATGAGTCGCCCCGACTGGGTGATCTCGATCCGGGTTGAGCGGACGACCCGCTCGAACTCCCCCGGAGCGCCGGGTAGGACGCCGACCCGCGCGACTTTCCAGGCCATGGCCCGGTACATGGCGCCGGTCTCCAGGTAGCGGTAGCCCAGGCGCCGGGCCAGCTGGCGCGCCACCGTGCTCTTCCCCGCCCCGGCCGGACCATCGATGGTGATCACAGGCTCACGCCTCACGGCACCACGGTCAGGCACGACTCACCCACAAGGCGATCGAGGGCCGGCAGGAACTCAGGGTAGGAGGTGGTGATGCAGGCGGTATCTTCCACCACCGTCTGTCCTTCGGCCACGAGCCCGGCGATGATCAGCGCCATGGCCATCCGGTGGTCGCCCCAGCTCCGGACCACTGCGCCTTTGAGGGGCGCGCCGCCCTGGATTCTGAACCCGTCCGCTCGCTCCTCGACCCGCGCCCCGAGCTTCCCCAACTCGGTGACCACTGCGCGGATGCGGTCCGCCTCCTTGACGCGAAGCTCGGCGGCATCGCGGATTTCGCTAACCCCTTCGGCGCAGGCGGCGGCCACAGCCAACACCGGAATTTCGTCGATGAGGCTCGGGATCCTGGATCCACCCACCGCGGCGCCGCGGAGGGATCTATACTCCACCCGGAGCGTCGCGGCCGGCTCTTCCCCTTCCTCGAGACCGAATTGGCCGACCGCGCACCCCATCTCCTGGAGAACCTCGAGGGCGGCAGTTCGGGTCGGGTTGACCCCTACGCCCGTGATCTCCAGGTTCGAGCCGGGCACGATGGCGCCCCCCACGAGGAAAAATGCGGCGGAGGAGAAGTCGCCGGGGACGCGGACCGGACGGCCGCGGAGCTCTCTGCCCGGAGCGATGGTGACTGCGTGGCCGTCCTGAACCAGGTCGGCCCCGAAGGCGCGCAGCATCCGTTCGGTGTGGTCCCGGGAGCGGCTCGGTTCCTCGACGGTCACCGGCGCGTCGGCATAGAGCCCGGCCAGGAGCAGCGCGGATTTGACCTGGGCCGACGCCACCGGGCTCCTGTGCCGGATCGCCTTCAGGGGGCGCGCGCCACGCACAGCCAGGGGGAGCCGCTCCCCTTCGCCGCGCCCCACCACGCGGGCCCCCATCTGACGGAGCGGCTCCGCCACGCGCCCCATGGGACGGCGACGGAGCGACTCATCCCCCGTCAGCACGCTCCAGAACGGCTGACCGGCCAGAAGGCCGAGGGCGAGCCTGGCCGTGGTTCCCGAGTTCCCGAGGTCGAGGACATCCTCCGGTTCCTGGAAGCCCTCCAGCCCCGTCCCAGCAATCAGATAGTGCCCGGACCCTTTTCGCGTGATCTCGACCCCCAGGGCGGAGAGAAGCCTGAGCGTGCCGAGGCAATCTTCCGCCTCCAGGTACCCGGTGATCTCGGTCGGGCCCGAGGCCAACGCCCCGATGATCGCCGCACGGTGAGAGATGGATTTGTCTCCCGGGACGTCGATCCGCCCGCGAAGCCCCGGCGCCGGACGGACGATGACCTTCACTGGAGCTCGGCCCTGATCCGGCGAATCCGGTCCAGCTCGGCTTCCAGGAGATCCCCGCGCCCGGAGATAAGCAGCCGCTCCATCTCGTCCAGGGCACGCCGAAACGCCCGGAGGGTTTCGGAAAGCGCTTCACGGTTCTCTAGAAAGATCTCCCGCCAGAGCCTGGCGTCGGAGGCCGCAATCCGGGTCGTGTCCTTGAATCCCCTGGCCGCGTAGGTGAGCGGAGAGCCGTCCAGCCCGGCCACCGTCGCGACCAGCGTGTAGGCAACCAGATGGGGGAAGTGGCTGACCGCCGCCACCACCCGATCGTGAACATCTGGGGGCATACTCGCCACCCGCCCGCCCAGGCGCTCCCAGAAATCTGTGATCCGCTTGGTGATCCATTCCGGGGTGGTCTCCGTGGGGGTGAGGATCACGGTCATCCCCTGAAAGAGATCCTCCCGAGCGGCCCCGAAGCCGCTCTGCTCGGAGCCGGCCATGGGGTGCCCGCCGATGAACGCCAGCGGCTTTTCCCGGGCGAGGCGCTCCATCGCTTGCACCAGATGTCCCTTGGTGCTTCCCACATCGGTCAGGATCGCGTCGGCTTCCGCGAATTTCCAGACAGCGGGAAGGAGCGCTTCCATGGTGGCGACCGGAGTGGCCAGCAGGATGAAATCCGCCGCCCGGAGTCCCTCGGCGAGATCCGTGGTGGCGCGATCCACCACGCCGGAATCGAGGGCAGGAGCCAGGACCTCCCGACGCCGGCCCACCGCGACGATCTCCTTGGCCAAGGACCTGGCCCGCGCGGCTTTGGCGACCGACCCGCCCAGGAGCCCCAGCCCGACGATGGCGAGACGCTGAATCACGCCCCCCTGGCCTCCTGCAAGCACTTTTTGAGGCCCTTGACGAGCCGGCGGTTTTCCTCCGGCGTTCCCACGGTGATCCTGAGCGCGGTCTCCATCCCGAAGCTCGTCATGGGGCGAACGATGACGCCCTCGTGTAAGAGCCGCTGATAGACGTCGTTGGCGTTGCGCCCCACGTCGACGAAGATGAAGTTGGCGCGAGACGGCACGTACTTGAGCTGGAGCGAGGTGAACTCGTCGTAGAGGTAGTGGCGTCCCGCCTCGTTCACGCGGAGGCACTCGAGGATGTGGGTGTCGTCCTCCAGCGCCGCCAGGGCCGCCACCTGGGCCAGGGAGTTGACGTTGAACGGCTGGCGGATCCGGTGCATCAGCGAGACGGCGTCCGCCTCGGCCACCCCGTACCCCACCCTGAGCCCGGCCAGGCTCGCGGCCTTGGAGAACGTTCGGAGGGTGACGACCTTCCGTCCCTGCCGCATGTACCCCAGCGTGTCGGGAAAGTCGGGGCCCCGGGCGAACTCCACGTAGGCCTCGTCGAACACCACGATGGTGTGTTCCGGAACGCGGGCCATGAAGGCTTCTACCTCGTCCGCCGTCACGATGGTCCCGGTGGGGTTGTTCGGGTTGGCGATGAAGACCATCTTGGTGAGGGGGGTGATGGCCCTGGCCATGGCTTCCAGGTCCAGCCGGTAGTCCTTCAGGGTGACCACGACCCGGATCCCTCCCGCCGCCTGAACGATCATCGGGTAGACGACGAAGGATGGATGCGGAACGATGGCCTCCTCTCCGGGGCAGAGGAACGCCCGGACGATGAGCTCGATCAGCTCGTTGGAGCCGTTGCCCAGCACGATGTGGTCCGGCGTCAGGCCGTGGCGCTTGGCCAGGGCCTGCCGGAGGTAAAAACCGCTCCCGTCCGGGTAGCGGTTCAGCGAGGCCAGACCCGCCACGATCGCCCGCTGGACCCGGTCGGAGGGCGGAAGGGGATTCTCATTGGAGGCGAGCTTGATGGCGTTCGGAATCCCCAGCTCCCGCTCGAGCTCCTCGATGGGCTTGCCGGGCTCGTACGGGTCAATGCCGAGGATATGTTGGTTGGCGAGACCTTCCCAGGGCGCAGACATGGATGACTCCTTACGCGGCCGGATACGAACCTAAGACTTTGTGGAAGAGGGAGCGCCGGCCCACCTCGGCGAGGACTTCCTCTACGAGCGGGGTGTCCCGGTGTCCGTCGAAGTCCACGAAGATCACATACTCCCATGGGCGCCGTTTGGCCGGCCGCGATTCGATCTTGGTGAGATTGAGCCCTCTGACGGCGAAGGGTTCCAGGATGCGGTACAAGCTCCCCGGCTCGTTCTTCATCGAGAAGAGGATCGACGTCTTGTCCTTCCCCGAGGGCCCCATGGCCTGGCGTCCCACCACCAGGAACCGGGTGGAATTATACGGGTTGTCTTCGATCCTCGCCCTGAGCACCGGCAGGTCGTAGAGCCGGGCCGCCATCTCGCTGGCGATGGCCGCCACCCAGGGATCGTCCCTGGCGCGCTCCGCGGCGGCGGCAGTGGAGGAGACCTCGACCGCGGGAATATCCCCCAGATTGGTGGTGAGCCATTGCCGGCACTGGGCCAGCGCCTGGGGATGGGAGTAGACGGCCTTGAGGGTCGTGGGGTCGGTCGCCCGTGAGAGGAGGTGGTGGGCGATCTCCAGGCGGACTTCGCCGACGATGGAGAGTTCCGAGTCGACGAGGCGGTCCAGGGTCAAGTTGACGGCCCCCTCGGTGGAATTCTCCACCGGCACCACCCCGAAGTCCGCCTGCCTCCGCTCCACCAGGTCGAACACCTCTCCGATGCTGCGCGACGGGACGAAGCGGGCCAAGGACCCGAAGCGCAGCTCGGCGGCCTGGTGGGTGAAGGTCGCGGGGGGACCCAGGTAGGCGACGGAGAGCGGGTGTTCCAGCGCCAGGGAAGCGGAAAAAATTTCCCGCCAGACGGCGGGGATTCCTTCGGCGGGAAACGGACCCCGGCTCAGGCGTTGGAGGCGGGCAAGGATCTCGAACTCACGCTCGGGAACGAAGTATGCGGCGCCCTTCCGTCGTTTGAGTTCTCCGATCCCGAGGGCGGCCTCCGCGCGCTGATTGAGAAGATCGAGAATCTGGTTGTCGAGGTCATCGATCCTGGAACGCCATTCGTCCAGGTCCATAGGGACTCCTGATCACCCGCCGACTTCGAATCTGGCGCATTATAGTCAATTCCCCTGGGCGGCGCAAGCGGTCGTCAGCTCGCGGAGGGCCTCCAGTTCCCGAGGGGTCAGGGCGCGCATTTTCCCCGGCGCGAGTCCCCCGAGCCGAAGGGGGCCGAATCCGGTCCGGCGTAGGGTCACCACCTGATGGCCAAGCGCCTGGCAGAAGCGCTTGACCTCGTGATACCGCCCCTCCGCAAACGTCAGCTCGAGCCACGTGGTCCCGACACCCCGTCGAAGGAGCCGCGCGCCGCCGGGCCGGGCCGGGCCGTCTTCGAGAATCGCTCCCCGCCTGAGCCGCTCCAGTCCCTCCGCCGAGACGCGTCCCTTCACCTCTACCTCGTAGACCCGCGGGACCCGAAAGCGCGGATGGAGCAGGCGCTCCGCGAGAAACCCGTCGTTGGTGAGAAGAAGCAACCCCTCGGCATCCGCGTCCAGTCGCCCCACCGGAAAAAGCCGGACCCGCTCCCGCCCCACCAGGTCCATGACCACCGGGCGCCCGCGCGGGTCGCTCCGGCTGGTCAGATATCCCCTGGGCTTGTGGAGGAGGAGATAGCGTTTGGGCTCCGGGGGCGGAAGGGGACGGCCGTCAACGACGATCCGGTCGCGGTGAGGATCGACCCGGACACCGGGAGAGGTCACGGTCTCGCCGTTGACGCTCACCCGGCCAGCCAGGAAGAGCCGCTCACTCTCCCGTCGCGAGGCCAGCCCGGCTTCCGCCAGGACCTTGGAGAGGCGATGCATCATCCTGGAGGGACGGCCCTCCGGGCTCTCGTTCATCGGTGGACTCTCCTGAGCCATTGTCTCCGACGGCGCCTTCGGTTCCCGCCATGGGGCTCGCCCCGCCTTCCGCTCCCGATACGGATGGGAGATCGGACAGATCACGGAGGCCGAACGCCACCAGGAATTCCCGGGTTGTCTCGTAGAGGAACGGTCTCCCCGGAGCGTCCTTTCGCCCGGAGATCCGGAGCATCCGTCGTTCAAGCAGATGATCCAGGACTCCGTCGGAGTTCACGCCGCGGATCGCGTCGATCTCGGGGCGCGAGATCGGTTGACGGTACGCCACGATGGCCAGGGTCTCCATCGCCGGCCGGGAGAGCCGGCTCTTGGAGCGGCTCCGCGCGAATCGAATGAGCCACGGGTGAAGCTCCGCCCGCGTGACCATCCGGTACCCGCCGCCGACCTCCACGATCATGAGCGGCCGGGCCTCGGCATCGTAGCGCGACCTGAGCTCCTCGACGAGGGCCCGCGCGTCCGACGCGCTCGGCAGCTCCAGCACTTCCCGAATCCGCTCCGGTTCCACCGGACTGTCCGCGGCGAAGAGGAGCGCCTCGACGATCTGGATCGGCTCAGGCATTTGTCGCCTCCCACCCTCGGAGGGGGGCGCGCCCCCCTTCCGAACCTCCTCCTTGTAGTTTGAGCGTGGCGGGTTCAGCCCTGACGAGAAGGCAGGCCACCCGCCGCGCGAGACCCGAGTTGATCGCGCCGGCAAAGCCGGCGCTCGAACATTGCAGTATCAGGCGCGGTAGTTGCACGTAGTTTTTCAGCACTCCACTTGTCAGGTACGCGTTGCGCATCGTCACGGGGCCGGGCGTTCGAGGACGATCTCGCCGAACGGCTCGGTCTGGTGGGCGCGGGCTTCACCGAGCCTCACCAGTTCAAGGAGTGCCAGAAACGTGACGACCAGCTCTGCGCGCACCCGCGCTCCTCCCACCACGGCGGAAAAGAGAAGCGACCAGGTGTGCCGGAGGAGGGTCAGGATCTCTCCCATCCGCTCCAAGACCGAGAGCGGGCTGGGCTCCACCTGACGGGCGGTGTCCTGCTGGGCCGCTTCCAGAAGCGCCCGGTACGCGCGCTCCAAGTGGTGGACGGAGAGGTCCTCCAGTGGGATATCTTCAGGGGGAGGCAGGTCGCTGCCGGGACGCCCGAAGTGGAGGGCCTGTTCCGCTTCGCGCAGGGCCAGCCACGCCCCCGTCTCTTTGACCCGCGCGTATTCCCTCAGGCGCTCCTCCAGCTCCTGCCTGAGCAGCTCCCCCTCTTCGTCCAGGATCTCCTCCTGGCTTTCGTCAGGCGGAAGAAGCAGCTTGGACTTCAAGTAGATGAGCGTCGCCGCCATGACCAGAAAGGCCCCGGCGGCCTCCAGTTCCTGGAACTGGATGGCCTCGAGGTGGGCCAAGTACTGGTCCGTGACGCTCCGGATCGGCAGGCGCGCCAGATCCACCTCGTTGGTCCGGCAGAGGTGGAGGAGGAGATCGAGCGGCCCCTCGAACGCTAGGACCCTGACCCTGAACCCCTGGGGCTCGACCATCGTGCCCGTCTCTCCGCCTCCCTCTGTCAACCCAGTCATAGGGAAAACCTGCCAACGAAATCCCGGCCGTCGAGAAGGGGTTGGATGCAAGGCCCGAGGGAGGAGCCGACCGGAGGCGTACGCAGTTGTACGTTGAG
>CAYJUC010000032.1:0-2394 GCA_964372605.1 uncultured bacterium
CGCCCGTGCGTTGAGCAGGCACGGGCACCCGGGCTTCGCCGCGCCCGTGCCGGAGAGTTAAAGCGAGTTCAGGTAGCGCAGGACCTCGTCCAGGTCAACCACGTCGCCGTACTTCGCGTTGATGTCGAACAGGTTCGCCTCGTGGGGCATCTCCGCCCGGTCGCCGACGCACTGGCGGGGAACGATGGTCCGGAAGCCGTGCTGCATGGAATCCACCGCCGTGGCCCGCACGCAGCCGCTGGTCGTGCACCCCGTGACGATCACGGTGTCAATCCCCTGACTGACCAGAAGCGAGCTGAGCGAGGTTCCGAAGAAGGCGCTGGCGTAGCTCTTGACCAGCAGGTGCTCGTCGGGCAGCATCCCGAGCCGGGGATCGACCTCCACGGCTTCGGACCCCTTGACCAGCAGCTTGAGGGCCGGGAGCTTCGTGATGAAGACACCCGCCTCACGAAAGTTGGGGTCGTACGCCACTGTGGTAAAGACCACGGGCGCCCGCTTTCGCCGGGCGAGGGCCAGCAACCTGGCTGTGGCCTCTACCTCCGCGTCGAGGTTCGAGCCAAGGGGTGAGGCAGGATCTGTGAAGCTCTTGATGAAATCGACCACCACGATGGCGGGCCTTTGCCCGAAGCCCACCGATTCTCCGAGCCCTTTCCGTTGATAGTCCTGCTGAACGTCCTTCCAGTCCATGCTTTACCCTCCGTCAGCGATCGTCACGTTTTCGTCTCCCTGGCTGAGCGGATGAGGGCGAAGGCGTCGCCGCCGGGCCCGCCCGTGTCCGGATGGAGCACCGCCAGCGCGATGGCTGCGGTCACCGCCGCATCCACCGCGTTGCCACCCCGCAGCAGAGCGCCGAGGGCGAGCGCGGAGGCCAGCGGATGCTGGGTGACGACCACGTCGCGCTCGGCGATGACCTGGGGACGGAAGCCGGTAGGGAGCGGAGCGCTCATGACGCTCTGAACGCTATCAGGGGTGGGCGTCGGCGTCAATGGGTTCGCTGTTCGCGTATGGCTGACCTCAAGTAAGGCTCTATTCGAGGTCACGCTCCAGGCGCGATTCTCGCAGGAGATCGAGGAACTTCTCGCGGAGGGTGGGGGTAAGGCGGTCTGCGAACGCCTCTCCGAGCCCGTTGATGCGGATGAGCCTCTGCACGTCGGCCAGATCCTGCGTGCGGTGGCCCCAGACGCCGCTGGCGATTTTGAACTCGACGAGTGCCTCGAGGGTCGGGAGCCGCAGTCCGGCGATATCGACAAAGGCTGTGGAATCCGGCGGAGGGTACTCCAACGGACTGTCCGCCGAACCGGCATGCTCGCCGGAGGTCACGACGTCAATGTTCACCTGGTGCTCCGTCTCGCGCAGGCTCTTGCGCAGCCCCGGCCCTCGGGGCGCCAGGCCCTGTCCGACGAGCGTGGCATGGATCCTGTCGAGCCCATCGGGCGTCGTAAGGATGTCGATGTCCTCGGTGTGACGGACGTAGCCATAATACCGGAGGGCCAGCGCCCCGATCACCGCGAACGGAACCCCCTGCTGCGCCAATCGCTCACGCAGGGATTCGAGAACCAGGGCGATGTCGTGGGAGTGCATACGGTCCCTCTGGAGCTGCTCGATGAGCGTACCGTGAATTGGCTGAGCCACGCGCGCCACCGCCAATCAAAAGCCGACCGCGTAGCCTTCGCGCCGCGGGTCTGCGCCGCCCACGAGCCACCCTCGCTCCGAATCCAGCGCCGCCACGTGCACCCCGCCCATCTGAGCGGTCCAATCACCGCTGGCGATAACCCGGTGCCCGCGCCGTTGCAGGTCTTCGATCACCTCGGCTGGGATCCGGGACTCGACGGCCAACCCTCCGTCATCCTGCGAACGCCAGCGGGGCGCCTCCACCGTGGGCTGGATGTCGAGCCCGTGGTCCAGCAAGTTTACGATCACCTGGAAGACAGACTGAACCTGCGCATCACCACCGGGAGAGCCCACGAGGAAGCGGGGCCGCCCCTTGTGAAGAACCATGGAGGGCGCTAGCGTCGTGACCGGCCGACGCCCGGCCTCCATGCGGTTCGGGCTCCCGGGGTCGAGGCTGAAAGACTGCATGCGGTTGTTGAGGACGATGCCCGTGCTTCCCGCCACCCGCCCGCAGCCGAACGGGTGAAAGTTGCTCTGGATGAACGACACCGCGTTCCCGTCTCCATCGAGGACGGCGAGAAACGTGGTGTCGGTGCCGAGCGGGACGCGGCGGAGCATGACTTCCGACGCGGTCGGCCCGATCTCGGCGCGCAGCCGGCGGCCACGCGCTTTGGAGACGAGCGCTCCAACGGGAACGGTCTCCCGCGCGGGATCGCCCGTGAACTGCTCGCGGTCCCCGAACGCGAGCTTCTTGGCCTCCACCATGAGGTGGATCGCCTCGGC
>CAYJUC010000032.1:2494-18658 GCA_964372605.1 uncultured bacterium
AGCGTCTCGGCCAGCGACTTCTGGAAGATCCGATCGAAGGGGCCGGGCGGCTTCCCGTTTGGGAGAAAGATTTCGGATGCCGCCGGATCCTCGGCCAGCACCGCCGCTTCTCCGGCGATGATGCGGCTCAACTCGAAGCCGGCCGGGATGCCGCGCTCGGCCAGCTCGATCGCCGGCGCCGCCGCCTCGTCCAGGCCCAGCGTCCCGAAGCGCTCGAGCGCCGCGGACCAGGCGGCGACAGCGCCTGGGAGGCAGGCCGAAAGGAGCCCGACCCGCGGCACGCCGCGCGGGCGGAAGCGCTCCGGATCGGTGCCAGCGGGAGCCGGACCGCTGGCGTTGAGCGCGAACGTTTTCTTTTCCCTGGCTGAGTGGATGAGGGCAAAGGCGTCGCCGCCGGGCCCGCCCGTGTCCGGACGGAGCACAGCCAGCGCGATGGCCGCGGTCACCGCCGCATCGATCGCGTTGCCACCCCGCAACAGGGCGCCCAGGGCCAGCGCGGAGGCCAACGGGTGCTGGGTGACGACCACGCCGCGCTCGGCGATGACCTGGGGGCGGAAGCCGGTCGGCAGCGGAGCGCTCATGACGCTCTGAACGCTATCAGCGGTGGGTCCCTCGCGTCAAGCCCTGCTGCCAGACCGTCGTTTCCTATAGATGTCCTTGCGGTGCCGAACACGATAAAGCACGACTTGCTGCTTGACGATGTCGTACCTCACCCGATACGGCCAAACCTCCAGCCGCCACTGGCCGATGCCTTTGCCTTTGAGCTTCTTAATCTTGGGCGGCGGACCGAAGGGATTCGATTCAAGACGTTTGATCGCTTCAAGAACTCTCTGTTGGACTGATGACGGCAGAGCTTCCAGGTCATGCTGAAAGGTGGGGGTGAACCGGACCGTAAAACGGGCCGGCATACCCTAGCCAGCCCGGCGTGCCGCAAGCCTCCGCTTCAAATACTCCTGGAGACTGATAGCCTTGCCCGTCCTGTACTCCTTCGCCGCGACCTTGAGACTCTTCTGAAACTCCGGGTCGAGTTCCTCCAGCATGTCATCGAACTCCGACGCGCTAAGCAGCACGGCGGTGGGCTTCCCACTCTTGGTGATGACGAAGCGCGCCTTTCGCTGCGTGACCTGCTTCAGAAGCGAGCCGAGCTGCGTACGCGCCACGTAGGCTGGAACGGTTGTTGTCACATTACGTCGGGGCAACTCTCCATCCCCCTTTCCCGAGGAAACGGCGCTTTTTGATTAATCAATTTCAACCAGCCTAGCGCAGGCGCGAGAGAAGTCAAGGCATGTTTATGCGACGCCGCCAGGCTTTCAGCGTGAACTCGAACTCCGCCGGCGCCTTCTCCCGCCATCCCCGCGCGGTCTCCGGACTCGGTGGCTGGTAGAACGTGGTCTAGATTTCGACGACGGGGAATTCGGCGAAGTATTTTTGCTGGGCCTCCCCGAAGCCGCAGCAGCCCATCTTGATTGTCAGAGCTGACAACTATTCTTCAGCGCGGCAATTACACGCGGCGGTTATGTCTTCTCGTATGCTCCGAGAAACTCCTCTCTGGGAATCCCAGCTTGAGAGCAAATGGCTCTCAGCGTGGAGGCCTTTATCGCAGGATGGTTCGGCATCGTCAACGGAGTCCTGGCGCCATCAGGATTGTCGCGCACCATCGAGATATGCTCTTGTTCCCGGACAACTCGAAAGCCTAAAGCTTTGAATGCCTGAATGACGTGTCGTTTCGGGGCGTCAACGGAACTTCGGCACTAGACATCGACCAGGGCTTCGGCGACAAACGCCTCCAGGACCGGCGGATCCACATCGAGAACCTCCGCTCCAAATGTCTCGATGTGGAAGCGGATTGCTGATTTCACGTCAGCGAGAGCCTGCTCATAGGTATCGCCCTGACCAACGACTACCCCTTTGAGTCCCAGCGGATACGCGACATATCCGTCCGTGTGTTTTTCAACCACGATTTTGAACTGTTTCATTGTCACCTCTCGATTTGATCCCAAGCGGTTTTCACCCTCGTTATGATGCTCAAAGTCTATCCTATCACCAAACGAATCTCCTCAAGGATTCGCGATTGCCCGTCCACTGGGGCCGGGCGTAGTTCGCGCTCAAACCGTTTGGCGGGCGGCGATAGCCTTCAGGACGCGCTCCGGGGTCATGGGCAGGTCTTTGATCCGCACGCCGACAGCCCGGGCGACGGCGTTGGCGATGGCCGGGGCGGTGGGGAGGAGGCCGCTCTCGCCGATCCCCTTGGCCCCGTAGGGACCCGGCCCGTCCGCATTCTCGACCAGGATGCTCCGATATTCGTCCGGGAGATCGCTCATGACCGGGAGCCGGTAGTCGATGGGAGACGGATTCAGGAGCTGGCCGCCCTCGTAAACCATCTGCTCGAAAAATGTGTGGCCTATTCCCATCATGGCGCCACCCTCTTCTTGCGCCTCGCACTCCCGGGGATTGATCGCCTTGCCAACGTCGGCCACAGAGACGTAGCGGAGAACGCGCACCACTCCGGTCTCCTCGTCCACCTCCACCTCGGCGGCCGCCATTCCCACCTCCCAGAACGGGGCCTCGGCGCCGAGCGGCGCGTGACCGCGCTCACCCCGATACGTCCCGCGACCGATCAGCTCTCCCCCCGGCAGCCCAAAGTGACCGGCGATCGCCTGGGCGTAGGAAAGCTCCCCGGCCTCCGACACGACCCGGCCGTTCTTCAGCGCCACCGCGCCTCGCTCCACGCCGAGCTGCTTCGCGCCGATGGCGAGGAGCTGGTCGCGCGCATCCCGGGCCGCGCCCAGCACCGCCAACCCCATGAGCGTGGTGGAGCGGCTCGCGCTGGTCGCCTGGTCGTAGGGGCTCATTCCCAGCTCCGACTGGGCTACGCGGACGCGCTCAAGAGGGAGGGAAAGCTCCTCGGCCACGATCTGGGAGAGGGCCGTGCGCCCGCCCTGGCCGCACTCCACGGTCCCGGTCAGGAGCGTGGCGCTTCCGTCCGCGTGCACCCGGACCATGGAGCTGGAGACCGAGGGGGCCAGCGGCGCCTTGATCGTGCAGGCGAGCCCTTTCCCCCGGTTCGGCGCCGTGCTCGGATCTTTCCAGTTGATGGCGTCCGCGGCTTTCCGGAGCCCTTCGGCGAAGTCACAGTCAATCGGAAGATCTCCCCCGGCGAAGGTCTCACTCCGCTGCAGGAGATTCATCAAGCGAAGCTCCAGCGGGTCCATGCCGATCCGCTCGGCGATCATGTCCATCTGGGATTCGTAGGCCCAGGCGAGCTGGGGGACGCCGTAGCCGCGAAAGGCCACGCTCACCGCGGTGTTGGTGTAGACCCCGTAGGCGGTGATCCGGAGGTGCGGAATCCGGTAGGGCCCACCCGCGGTGTAGGCCGACTTCTGGACCACGCGCGGCCCCACGTCGGCGTAGGCGCCGAGCTGGTAGTGGATCTCGCACTCCCGGGCGACCAGTGTGCCGTCATACTTCACCCCGGTCTTGAGCCGGTAGCGGACACCGGCGCGACGCACCGAGAGGAACGCCTCCTCGGAGGTGAGCGCCAGCCGCACAGGCCGTTTGACCCGGGTGGCCAGGGCGATCGTCAGCGGCTCGATCTTGGTGTACGACTTGTTCCCGAAGGCGCCGCCGAGGTACGGCACGATCACTTGCATCCGGGCCATGGGGAGGCCGAAGATCTCGGCCAGCTCTTTCCGCACCGGAAACGGGTGCTGGGTCGAGGCCCAAACCGTGATCCCTTCCGCGTCCACCTTGGCGATGGCGCAGTGGGGCTCCAGCGAGTAGTGGTGGACCATGGGGAAGGTGAAGATGTCTTCCAAGACCACGTCGGCGTCGGCGAACCCCTTGTCCAGGTCGCCGCGCTCGTAGCGGAACTGATGGCAGATGTTGGTGCCGGGGACCGGCCGGAGCTCGGAGAGATCGCGGAAGTGGCCGGCGTGTCGGAGCCGCTCGTGGAGGAGGGGCGCGCCGGGAGCCAGCGCCTCGTCCAGCGTGGTGAGAGGAGGCAGTTCCTCGTAGCGCACCTCGACGAGCCTCACCGCCGCTTCCGCGTGCGCCTCCGTATCGGCCACCACGGCGACAACGGGCTCACCCGCGAAGCGGATCCGCTCGTCGGCCAGCATCGGCTGATCCTTGAATGCCGGGCCGTAGTAGAGGTCCCCGGCGGGGAGGTCGTGTGCGGTGCAGACGGCGAGGACCCCGGGGGCCGCGGCCGCCTTCTCGGTGTCGATGCTCAGGATCCGGGCGTGGGGGACCGGGCTCCGCCAGAGCTTGGCATGAACCATCCCCGGAACGACGAGGTCAGTGATGAAGCGGGCGTTCCCGGTCACCTTCTCCCTGGTATCGACCCGCGGCGCCGGGGTGCCGACGATCACGAGCGTTTCTCCCGGAGGGCGCGCCAGACTCGTTCGGGGGTGATCGGCAGCTCTTTGAGTCGGACTCCGAGGGCCCGGGCCACGGCGTTGCCGATGGCCGCGGCCACGCAGAAGGTGCCGCTCTCCCCGACGCCTTTGGCGCCGAACGGGCCGGGGCCGTCGCCGTTTTCGATCAGGATGGATCCGAACTCCTGTGGCAGCTCGTCGAAGGTCGGCAGCCGGTAGTCCACCAGGCCCGGATTCAGGAGCTGGCCCCCTTCCATGACCCGCGCTTCGAAGAGCGCCGGCCCGATCGCCAGCATCGCCGCGCCTTCATCCTGGGCCTCGCACTCCCTTGGGTTAACGGCCTGCCCCACGTCAGCCGCCGAGATATATTTTTTGACCTTCACTTGGCCGGTCTCTCTGTCCACCTCCACCACGGCGGCGCCCATGCCGGGTTCCCAGAAAAACGTGGCGCCTCCCAGGCTTCCCGCCCAGTTGCTCGGGACGTAAGTTCCCACCCCGGCGACCTCGCCTCCGACCAGCCCGAAGTGGCCGGCGATGACCTCGGCAACCGTGAGCGCTCTCTGGCCGTAAGCGATTTTCCCCTCGCGGATCGCAAGGCTCGACGGTTCGGTTCCAAGGACTGCGGCTGCCAGGGTGAGAAGCTGCTCCCGCGCATCCCTGGCCGCCGCTTGAACCGCGAGCCCCATCATGGCGGTGGAGCGGCTGGCGCTGGTTCCCTGATCGAACGGGGTGAGCGAAGTATCGGGTGCGCCGACAACCAGTGTCTCAAGCGGAATCCCCAGCGTCTCGGCGGCGATCTGGGCCAGCGCTGTCCGCGCGCCCTGCCCCATCTCCACGCTGCCGGCCAGAAGCGTGACGCTCCCATCGGCGTGAATCCGGACGACGGCCACGGAGACCGCGTGAGTGCCGCCCCCATCTTTCATGGCGCAGGCCAGGCCGTCACCGAACGGTGAGCCGAGGCCGCGTCCTCCCCAGCCGATGGCCTCGGCGGCCTGCCTCAACCCTTCGGCCAGGTCGCCATCGATGGGAGTGTCGCCCTCGACGTATTCTTCCCCCCGCTTCAGGAGATTCTTCAGGCGCAGCTCCAGCGGATCCATGCCGAGCCGCTCGGCGATCATGTCCATCTGGGATTCGTAGGCCCACGTAACTTGTGGTGTGCCGTAGCCGCGATAGGCGCCGGCGGGGACGTTGTTGGTGTAGACGGCGCGCGAATCGATCTTGAGGTGCTGGATCCGGTAGGGCCCGGGCGACCTGTAGCCGGCCTTGGTGGCAACGCGCGGGCCGATATCGGCATAGGCGCCGGTGTCCAGGTTGACCTCGCACTCGCGGGCTACCAGCGTCCCGTCGCGCTTCACGCCGGTCTTGAGCCGGACGACCGCGGCGTGGCGGGTGATGGTCCTGGCGCTCTCCTCGAGGCTCAGGCTGAGCCGCACCGGTCGCTTCACCCCGGCTGCCAACGCCGCGGCCAGCGGCTCGAGCTTCGAGTAGCACTTGGACCCGAAAGCCCCGCCGATCAAGGGGACGATCACCTGCACGTCGGAGAGCGGGAGGCCGAAGATCTCCGCCAGCTCCTTTCTGACGGGGAAGGGGTGCTGAGTCCCAGTCCAGACCGTGAGCCCGTCGGGTCCCATCCGCGCCACCACGCAGTGGGGTTCCAGGGAGTGGTGAGAGATCGCGGGAAGCCGGAAGACATCTTCCACCACGAAGTCCGCCTCCGCGAATCCCTGGGCCAAATCGCCGCGCTCGAGGTGATAGTGGTGGCAGATGTTGGTGCCCGGGATCGGGTTGAGCGCGGAGAGGTCACGGAAGTGGCCGGCGGACTGAAGCTCCCGGTGGAGCAGGGGGGCGTCGGAAGCCAGCGCTTCCTCCGCGGTCGTGACCGCCGGGAGCTCCGCGTAGCTCACCTCGATTAATCTCAACGCGGCCTCCGCATGCGCTTCGGTGTCGGCCACCACGGCGACCACGGGCTCGCCGGCATAGCGGATGACCTCGTGGGCGAGGATGGGCTGGTCTTTGAAAGCGGCGCCGTAGTAGAGCTTCTTCACCGGGAGGTCGGCCGCGGTAGAGACCGCCAGGACACCAGGGGCCGCCGCCGCCCTGGCGGCCCCTATATTAACGATGCGGGCGTGGGGGACCGGGCTCCGCCAGAGCCTGGCGTGGACCATCCCCGAAAGCGCGAAGTCGGTGACGTAGCGGGAGCGCCCGGTTACCTTCTCCACGCCGTCCAGCCGCGGCACCGAACGCCCAACGATCTTGAGCCGTTCAGCAGCCATCACTCACCTCCGCGCCGCGAGAATAATTCCCTCTCCCCATGAGTTCTCACGCCGCGACTTCGACCGTCGCGTAGAAATCAACCTGGCGCGACGCTCGCCGCGGGACGACCACTCGTTGATGCGGACGGGGAGGCTTCAGACCATCCGCGCGCATACCCCGCAGATGAAGCTCGATGGCGATCTGAATCCGACGTAACGCGCCGTCGATTGTTTTTCCCGTGGCGACACAGCCCGGAAGATCTGGCACGGATGCTCCCCAGTCGCTGTCTTGGTCCTTGTTGATTCGCACGAGATACCGAATCTTTCTCATAATCCTCCATTCCTCAACCTCGCCTGACGCTTTACTGAGGCGAAGGTCCCTTTCGGCATATCATCGCCGAGATTACCGCTCACTGTCACCCGGCCCGGCTTGGTCGGATGCTTGAATTGTCGATGACCCCCCCGGGTCACGACAGGGTACCAGCCGTTTTCCTCGAGCAAGCAAATCGCCTCTCGAACCTTCACGCCCCTCACCCGGCCTGTACTCCTTCAGGAAGTCCTCCAAACGCCTGAATTTGAGCGGCCTTTTGCGTATCTGCTCAAGCGCTTTGAGGGCTTCCACGTCCTCCAGGCGCTCCAACATTTGTCGATATTCCTCAATGTCCAGGATGACCGCTGCCGGTTTTCCGTTTCGGAGAACAATCTCCGGGCTCTTCCCCTTCGGCTTCATACTCTACCTCCGTGTTGCAACCAGGCGGCGGGAGGCGTCGAGGATCGCCTCCAAAATCCGCTTGTAGCCCGTGCAGCGGCAGATGTTCCCGCGCATGTAGTGCTTGACCTCATCCTGCGTCGGGGTCGGGTTCTCGTTGAGGAGCGCGACTGAAGCCATAATCATCCCGGGAGTGCAGAAGCCGCACTGGAGCGCCCCGTGCTCCAGGAAGGCTTCCTGGATCGGATGGAGGTGGTCTCCGTCGGCAAGCCCTTCGATCGTCTGAACGCTGCGTCCGCGCGCCTCGAAGGCGAGAAGGGTGCAGGCGCTCACCGGCCGGCCGTCCAGGAGGACGGTGCAGGCGCCGCAGACCTGGACATCGCACGATTTCTTGGTTCCCTGGAGCCCCAGCCGGTCGCGCAGGCATTCGATGAGCGTTTCGTGGGGCGGGACCTGAAGCTCCCGCCGCTCGCCGTTGACTGTCACCGTCATCCCGATTTCGGCTATCACGAACGACTCCTTTGAAGCGCGGCCAGCGCTTCCCGAAAGGCGCGGGTCAGGAGCACCCCGACCAGGTGCTCTTTGTACTCCGCCGAGCCGTGCAGGTCGCTGATCGCGTCGGCGGCTCTGGCAGCCATCCGCCCGGCCTCGGGGAGGAGGGCCACGCCGTTGTCGATCTCCTTCCCCCTGAGGAGCGCTTCTGCGTCCCGCATCCGGCGCGGGACCGGCCCGACGCACCCCACCGCGATCCGCACATCTCTGAGAAGCCCGTCGTCCACGGTCAGCGCCACGGCGACCCCGACCGACGGCCGCTCCAGGAGGCCGAATTTCAGATACGCGGCCTCGGACCGGGGCGGGAGGGGCGGCACGCGAATTTCGGTCAACAGCTCGTCCCCCTCCAGCCCAGTCTCGAACGGCCCCACGAACAGCTCCTCCAACAGGACGATCCGCTGGCCGCCGCTCTTTTCGATCTTGGCTCTGGCGTCATAGACCTGAAGGAGAGTGCCGGGATCGGCGTGGGGCTCGGCGAAGCAGAGGTTCCCGCCGAGCGTTCCCACCTCCCGGACGCGCACGTTGGCCACGTCCGCTTCCATCCGGGCCAGGGCAGGGAAGCGTTCCCGCACCGAGGGATCGCGCTCCAGGCTCCGGTGGGTCGTGGCGGCGCCGATCCTGAGCGTTCCGTCGGGCTCGAACCGGACTCCCGCCAGGCCCGGGATCGGCTTGACGTTCACCAGGTAGTCGTAGTGGATCAGCCCTTCCTTCATGGCCAGGATCAGCTCGGTGCCGCCGGCGTAGATCCGGGCGGCCTCGCCGTGGTGCGCCAGGAGGGCCGATGCCTCGGCGATCGACCCAGGCTCGCAGAGCTCGAAGGGGGTCAGCATCGTCTCACCGTTTCTCCAGTGCGGCCTGCACCGCCGCCGCGAAGCGGTCGATGACGTCGTTTCCCTTCCGCACGATCACGCTGTGGCCCAGCGTGCCGAGCTTCCCCAGCACCGAGATCTCCGCCGCGAGGCGAAGCGTCGTCCCGGCGTCGGCCTCGGCCAGCCGCAGGTCCAGCTCCACCTTTACCAGGCCGTCCACCTTTCCGTCGCGCCCCCCGGCCCGGGCCCGAAGCCGCTCGGGGGCTAGGGCCTCGAGGACCTCGATCTCCATCGGGAACTCCACCTTGAACGGCCCGACCTTCTCTCCGACCCGGGCGGTGTAGCGCTTCTTCTCCTCCACCGTCCGGACATCTTTCGCTCCGGGGATGCAGGCCGCCAGGCGCGGGACGTCCCAGAGGAAACCCCAGACAGTCTCCCGCGGCGCCTTGATCGAGATCTCCCGCTCAACCTTCACCCCACGCCCCTACAGTCTTTGGGGTCCGGCGACGTACGTTGCTGTCATCCTTCTTTCTCCATCTCATTCAGTAACGTTCTCAAATCTCTCAGAAGAGGGGACAAGTCTTGTTCGACTCGTTTCCACACTTCTTCCAGATCGACTCCCTCATATTGGTGGATGAGAATATCGCGGAAACCTGCGATGCGTGTCCAGGGGATTTTCGGGCACGATTCCGTGTAACCTGCGAGACTCGCTTTGCCGACTCGCCAATGATCTCAAAATTTCGAATGACGGCATCTTGAGTCTTGGTATCGCGCAGGAAAGATTCTCGATAGAGCTTTTCATCCTTCACAGCGGCACGGCCTCCCTCAGCACTTTGTCCCGAATGTACCAGTGCAAAGCGGCCTCCGTGACCACGTCGACTCTACGGCCGAGTAACGTCTCAAGATCGTCAATGAGACCAACTGGGAACCAGGATGAGGTCTCAGGACCAGCTTGCACCAGTAAATCGATATCGCTAGCCGGAGTTGCTTCACCTCTGGCCACCGACCCGAAGACCCGCACGTTGTGCGCGCCATGCTTGGCGGCGGCGCGAAGTATTTCTTCCCGTTTCTCCTTCAGAATCTCATCTATGCCCATAGGCTCGCTGCCATTTTACGCGTCAGCCGGCGCTCTCACCGCGTCGATTCATGAGGGCGAGGAGGCGCGACGGGCTCAGCGGGTAGAAGTCGATCGCGGTCGGCTCGGCGCCGGGCCCCGAAAGCGCGTCGGCAACCGCGTTCGCGACGGCGGCCGGCGCGGCGATGGTCCCCCCTTCGGCCATTCCTTTGAGCCCGCCCGGGGTGTGCGGCGACGGCGTTTCCATATGCTCCAGAACGAGCCGCGGGATTTCGACGGCCGTCGGGAGCAGATAGTCCATGAACGTTCCCGACAGGAGCTGCCCGGCCCGATCGTACACCAGCTCCTCCAGCAGCACCGCGCCGATCCCCTGAGCCACGCCGCCGGCGAGCTGGCCGTCGACGATCATGGGGTTGATCGGTGGGCCGCAGTCGTGCACGATCCAGTATCCCACGAGCTTGACGCTCAGGAGCTCTCGGTCCACCTCCACCGCCGCGATGTGAGTTCCGTAGGGGAAGGTGAAGTTCTCCGGCTGGTATGTCATCCGGGCTTCGAGCCCGGGCTCCATCCCGGCGGGGAGCTTCTGGCCCCGGTACGCCTCCTGCGCCACCTCCGCGAGGGTGAGCGCGCGGGTGGGGACTCCGCGCACGTGGCACCGGCCATCGATCAGCTCGATGTCCTCTTCCCCCGCTTCCAGGAGATGGGCCGCCATCCGCGTGACCTTCTTGCGGAGCGCGCGGGAGGCTCCGAGCACCGCTCCCCCGCCGATCACAGCGCTGCGACTGGCGGCCGTGCCGTAGCTGCTGTAGGGGCACACGTCCGTATCGCCCAGCACCACGCGCACCTTGTCCGCCGGAAGTCCCAGGACATCGGCGGCAAGCTGGGCGAGCGCGGAGCGGATTCCTTGCCCCAGCTCCACGACGCCGGCGAGCACCGTGGCGTGGCCGGACGGTTCCAGGCGGACAACAGCGGTCTCGTAGCCGCCCTGCCGGTTGCCCATGGCGGCCATCACCCGGGCCGGCCCCATCGCGGTGAACTCCACGTAGGTAGAGAGGCCGATGCCCATCAGGTGGCCTTCCGCGCGCTTCTGCGCCTGCAGCTTGCGCAGGGCGGGATAGCCGGCCACCTCCAGCGCCCGCGCCAGCCCCTGGGGGTAGTTTCCGCTGTCGTAGACGAACCCGCCTGCGTTCGTGTAGGGGAGCGACTCGGGCCGGATGAGGTTCTTCTGCCGGAGCTCGGCCGGGTCCAGGCCGAGCCGTTCGGCCCCCATGTCCATCAGCCGCTCGATCACGAAGGTGGACTGCTGCATGCCAAAGGCCCGGTACGCGCCGAACGGCACTTTGTTGGTGACCACGGCTTCGATGCGGGCGCGGTAGTGACGAACCGTATAGGGGCCCGGCAGCATGACGCCGGTGACGAGGATCGGGGCCGCCCCCTTGGTGTGCAGGTGCGCGCCCGCGTTCCCACGGATGTGGACATCCAGCGCGAGCAGCGCCCCGTCCCGGTCGAACGCCGCTTTTGCGCGCACCCGCTGTTCCCGCGCGTGGACCATGCTCATGAAGTGCTCGCGGCGATCCTCGATCCACTGGACCGGACGGCCGAGTCGCATGGCCGCCACGCACGTCAGCACCTCCTCCGGGTAGTAGTGCAGCTTCGCGCCGAATCCGCCGCCGACGTCCGGGACCACCACGCGGATCAGATGTTCCTCGAGACCGAGCGTCGCCGCCAGCACCGTCCGGTACTGGTGCGGCGCCTGGTTCGACACCCACAGCGTTAGCTCCCCGGTCGAGGGGTTGAACGCCGCGCATGCCGCGCACCCTTCCATGGGCGAAGCGGTCTGCCGGGGAAGGGTGAACGTCGCCTCGACGACCGCGTGCGCTCCGGCGAAGGCGCGCTCGGGATCTCCGGTGTGGATCTCGCGCGAGACGGCCACGTTGTCGGGCCACTCCGGGTAGAGCCGGGGCGCGCCGTTCGCCATGGCTTCGTCCACGTCGGTGACGGCCGGGAGCGGCTCGTAGCGGACCCGCATCAGATCCACCGCGTCCTCGGCCGTGTATCGGTTCTCGGCCACGACCACGGCGACGGGTTGGCCGGCGTAGAGAACCTTCGCGGTCGGAAGGATGGGGTACGACGACTGCCGCTGTCCCGGCGGCTGGCCGAGCACCGGCAGGTCGCCCAGGCCGCGCAGGTCCCCGGCGGCGAGGACGCGCGCGACTCCGGGAAGCTGCCGGGCGGCGTCGAACTCCGTCGCGAGAATCCGGGCGTGGGCGTGGGGGCTTCGGAGGACAGCCATGTGGAGCATGCCGGGAAGGACCATGTCCGCCACGTAGCACCCCTTCCCGCTCAACAACCGGGGGTCCTCGGGACGGCGAACCGATCGACCCAGTAACCGGGAAGCGCTCATAATTCGGCCCGTTCCGGCGTCAGGGTTGACTGCCTGGCTCTGGCGGCGCGGCAGCGAGGCGCTCCCGCGAGAAGTCCGCACTGATCTCTTCGAAGCGCTGCCAGTAGTCCGGGAGGCTCCGGGCCAGGTAGGTCTGGATCGCGATGGGTCGGTTCTCTTTGGTAGTGGCCTCGACCTGGCGGAGTTTTTCCGCCTCGCGTCCATCGAGGCGGCTCAAGAACGCCCGCGTGAGGAATTCCAGAAACTCCCGCGCCAGCGCCTCGAACTCCGCGCGGTCCCGCCGACTTTTTTCCGTCGGGAGCGGGCCCCCGTGCCGGCGGCGGAGCTCCACCATGAGGTCGAGACTGGAAAAGTCCACCGCTTCCTCCAGCCGTTCCCGCAGCTGGGCCTCGATC
Source organism: uncultured bacterium (assembly GCA_964372605.1). Lineage (GTDB taxonomy): Bacteria > Methylomirabilota > Methylomirabilia > Rokubacteriales > CSP1-6 > CAYJUC01. The sequence goes on from CAYJUC010000032.1 coordinate 15,067, forward strand.
CGTTCCAGCAACCCCCGCGAATCCCGAGAATCCCGCCGGAGAGAGGAGAGCGGAGCGCTCATCAGGAGAACATCGCCTGGAGCCCGTCGGAGAACGCGATCGGCGGGAGGCCGAAGTCCCTGTAGAACGGGGACGGGTCGCACACGTTGTTTTCCTCCAGCATGGTGAGCTGATCTGAGGTGATGGGGAAGAAGGGGAACGGTTCGAGGAGCCTGACCAGCGGGCGCATGAGCGCCAGGGGTTGGTGGAGTTTCCGCACCCGCGGTTTCCCCAGCGCCATCCCGATCTGGTCCAGGATCTCGGTGAAGGCGTAGGATTGCGGTCCTCCGACCTCGTAGGTGTTCCCGATGGTGGCCGGCTGGTCCAGCGCCCTGGCGAATCCCTCGGCCACCTGTTCCACCGCCACAGGCTGGAGCCGGTAACGGCCGTCGCCGAGGACCGGCACCACCGGAAGCCGCCGTATCATCGCGGCGAGCATGGAAACGGAGCCATCACCGCGACCGTAGATGACCGAGGGACGGAAGATCGTCCAGTCGAGGCCGCTCCGTCTCACGCTTTCTTCCGCTTCCCACTTGGTCCGGTGGTAGCGCGACCTCGCCTCTGGTCTGACCCCCAGCGCGCTCATCTGAAGGTAGCGGTGAACCCCGGCCTCCTGGGCAGCGGCCACGATATTAGCTGTAGCCTGGGAGTGGAGCCGCTCGAAGACGACGCCGCTTGCGGGGTGCTCGCGGATGATCCCCACCAGGTGGATCACGGCCCGGCACCCCTGCATGGACTCGGCGATTCCTTTGGGGGAGAGCACGTCGCCGGGAACCCGATCGATCGCCTCGAACCCCTTGAGGTCCGCCTCGGAGCCTGGGCGCACCAGGCACCGGACGAGAATTCCGTGGGCCTGGAGCGCGTGGATCACGGCTTTGCCGACAAACCCGGTTCCGCCGGTGACGAAGACACGCTTCATCGCTCGATATCCAGGGGAATCCTACCACTTCGCCCCAACCCAGGCAACGCGCGTCCTTTTCTCTCGCGCGATTCCCGACCCGTCAGTATCATAGGCGCATGAGCCGGATGGGTGGACCGCTGGGGATTATCGCCTGCCTTCTCGTCGCCGCCCTCCCTGCGTGGGCTCGTTCTCCCGACTTCTCCACCGTGGACCGCGTGGCCCAGGAAGCCGTGGATGCCGGAGAAATTCCGGGCGCGGTCATTGTCGTCGGACAGGGAGACCAGATCCTCTACCGGAAGGCGTTTGGCTGGCGGCGCCTGGTTCCAGAGCGGGAACCGATGACCGAGGACACTGTGTTCGATCTGGCGTCGCTCACCAAAGTGGTGGCCACCACCTCGGCGGTGATGCTTCTCTGGGAGCAAGGCAAGCTCAGTCTGGACGCGACGGTGGGCCGGTATGTGCGGGAGTTCCGGGGCCGCGCGTGGGATGTCCTGACCGCGCGCAGGCTCCTGACCCACACCGGCGGGCTTCCCGCCATCCCGCCGCCCGATGCGGTTCGTCAAGGCTTCCCGAGGGGAGCCCTGGCATTGGCCCGGCTCCGGCCCGAGTCGGGGCCGGGAGCCTCCTTCCGCTACAGCGACACCGGCTTCATTCTCCTCGGTGAGCTGGTCCGCCGCGTGAGCGGCCAGTCGCTGGACAGCTTGCTCTCCCAGCGCCTCTTCGGCCCCCTCGGGATGCGCGAGACCAACTTTCATCCCGATGCTTCGCTGCTGTCCCGCGTCGCTCCCACGGAGGTGGTGAACGGTCGGCTCCTTCACGGTGAGGTGCACGACGAGAATGCCAGGCTCCTGGGGGGCGTGGCCGGTCACGCGGGACTTTTCTCCACCGCGGATGACCTGGCCCGCTTCTGCCGGATGCTCGTCGACAGTGGACACTGGGAGGGGGCCCAGGTTCTCAAGGCCTCCACGATCCGGAGCATGTGGATGCCGGTTCAGATGGGAGAGACGATCCGAGGGCTGGGCTGGGACATGGTCTCGCCATTTTCCCGGACCATGGCCCCGTTCTTTCCCGTCGGCTCGGTGGGTCACACCGGGTTCACGGGCACCGCGCTCTGGATTGATCCCGGGACCAAGACCTACCTTATTGTCCTCACGAACCGTGTCCATCCCTACGGCAAGGGGAGCGTGAACCCGCTGCGGACCCGGGTGGCTGCCGCCGTGGGAGCCCAGCTGTTCAGCGCTCCCACCAAGCCCCCGGTCACACTCCCCTCCGGAAGCGGTTCCCCGGCGGCCGACGCGCCATCCCTCCCACCCGGCACTGTCCAGAGCGGTCTCGACGCGCTGGTCAGCCAGAACTTCGCGCCGCTGGCCGGGCGCACGGTGGGGCTGGTCACCAACCAGACCGGGATGGATCGCCAGGGGCGCAGGGGGATCGACCTCCTCGCAGGATCGCCGGGGGTCACGCTCGCAGCGATCTTCTCCCCCGAGCACGGGGTGGGAGGATCGGCCACCGCCCACGTCCCCCACGGCCGGGATCTTGCCACTGGCCTCCCGGTCTGGAGCCTTTACGGGGCCGAGCGGCGTCCCACCGAACCCCAACTCCAGGGGCTTACGGCGCTCGTGGTGGACCTTCAAGATGTGGGGACACGTTTCTATACCTATCTGACCACGCTGGTCTATCTGCTGGAGGAAGGGGCGAGGACGAAGCTCCCGGTGATCGTCCTGGACCGGCCCAACCCGATCACCGGGAAGATCGTGGAGGGACCGCTGATGGACCCGGACCTCCGCTCGTTCACGGCTCCCCACCCGATCCCGGTTCGAACCGGTCTCACCATCGGAGAATTCGCCAAGCTGGTGGTGGCGGAGCGAAAGCTCCCGGTGGCCCTGACCGTGGTGGCACTCAACGGGTGGGAGCGGCGGTTCTGGTATGACGAGACCGGGCTTCCGTGGATCAACCCCTCGCCGAACATCCGCTCCCTCACACAGGCGCTCCTCTATTCCGGCGTGGGGTTGCTGGAGGGGACCAACCTCTCGGTGGGAAGGGGGACCGACAGCCCGTTCGAACTGGTCGGGGCGCCCTGGATCGACGGCGTCTGGCTGGCCGAGGGCATGAACAGGAGGGGACTGGCCGGCGTGCGATTCGTTCCCGTCTCCTTCACGCCGTCGGCGGACAAATACGCGGGGGAGCAGGTGCACGGCGTGCGGCTCCTGGTGACCGACCGCGAGGCGATCCGCCCGGTGACGGTGGGGCTCGCGCTGGCGCGGGAGCTGCGGGAGCGTTACGGCACACAGTTCAACGTGGAAGCCGCGCAGAATCTCCTGGTGAACCGGGCGACGATGTGGGCGCTGCTCCGGGGCGAGCCGCTCATCCGGCTTCTGGACGCGGCCCGGTCGGAGCTGGCGGACTTTCTCCTCCGCCGGCAGCCCCACCTCCTCTACCGCTAGACCGTCGGAGAGGGCCTCGACGGCCCCCTCCGAAACCTCCCCCAGAAGCAGTTCGAGCGTGGCGGGTTCGGCCATGCCGTGAGGCGGGCCACCCAAAAACTTTTTCTTGACACGGTTCGATAGTTTGATATTTATCGAAGTGTGGAACGACTGAGGCCGCTCCCGCTCGCCCGGCTCGACGCCAGCCAGATCCATGCGCAGGCGTTCA
>CAYJUC010000033.1:0-1800 GCA_964372605.1 uncultured bacterium
TAGAGGTGGAGGATCTCGCAGTTCCCGGCGTCGGGGGCCTGGCAGCCGAAGATGATGGGGCCGATGGGGCTGCGGCCGATGATCTCGTTGACCAGCGCCAGCCCCACCACGCCGATCCCCATCCCGCCGACCTCCTCGGGCATGTGGGCGGCCCAAATCCCCAGCTCCTTCACTTTGGCCTGGAGGGACTTGAGGAGCGGCGCCGGGAGAAAGCCGTCCTCGCCGATCTCCTTCTCGGCCGCGTAGACGTGCTGCTCCATGAACCGGGTGATGAGCTTGCGGGTCTGTTCGGTTTCGGGGGAGAGGCTGAAATCGATCATTCTGCCGATTCCTCCCGGCCGGCTACTTCTTCGGAGGCTCGACGCCCAGCACCTTCACGTCAAAATGGAGAATCTTCCCCGCCAGGGGGTGGTTCAGGTCGATGATCACGGTCGACTCTTTGATCTCTTTGACTTGGACCAGCATGGTCTCGCCGCCGCGGCCCCTCGCCACGAGGCGATTCCCGACGGTCAGGGCCTCAGGCGGGAGCATCGCCTTCGGCACCTCGGTCTGGGCCGATGGGTTTACCTCGCCATAGCCGTCCTCGGGCTTGACGGTGACCTGCTTCTCCTCGCCGGCGTGCATGCCGTTCAGGGCCTTCTCCAACCCCGGGACGAGCTGATGCTCGCCATGAGTAAAGGTGATCGGTGATCCTCCCTTGTTGGAATCCAGCACCGCCCCGGTGTCGTCCTTCAGCGTATATTCGAGCTGGACGGTGGAGCCGTTCCCGATGGCGGGACTCATGGGGGTGTCTTTTGGTTGGGCCTGGGCCACGGCGGGTGCCAGCATCAGGGCGATGAAGAGCGATGCTGTGAGTTTCATTTAACCTCCTGTCTCGCTGGTATGGAGGGGAGTCTACACCCTGCGTGAATGCGGCGCAAATCCGGCGATCTGTCTCGCGCCGTCTTCAGCTCACTCCTTCAGGGCGCCGGCCAGGAGCCCGCGGACCAGGTAGCGCTGGAGCGCCACGACGATCACCACCGGCGGGAGACTGGCCAGAATGGAGGCCGCGGCGATGTCGCCCCAGGGAACCTCGAAGATACCGGGGAAGAGCGCCACGGCCACGGGGACGGTGCGGCTGGCCTCGGTGGCGGTGAAGGTGTAGGCGAAGAGGAACTCGTTCCAGCTCAAGAGAAACGTCAGGAGCGCCGCCGAGGCGAGGCCGGGGGCGGCGAGCGGCAGGATGATCCAGCGGAGCAGTTGAAGGCGATTCGCGCCGTCCAGGAAGGCGGCTTCCTCGATCTCTTCCGGGATCTCCCGAATGAAGCCCGCGAGGAACCAGATCATGAACGGCAAGGCGAGGGAGGTATGGGTGAGGATCAGCGCCACCCAGGTGTCCCGGAGTCCGAGGGCGCGCACGAGGAGGTAGAGCGGGCTCACGGTGGCGATCTGGGGGAAGGCCGTGCTGGCGACGATCCCGAGCAGGAGGAGTCCCTTGCCCGGAATCGGGAGGCGGGCGAGAGCGTAGCCGCCGAAGAAGCCGAGGCCGAGCGCCAGCAGGGTGGTGATGGCTGCGATCCCGAAGCTGTTCAGGAGGGCGCGCAGGATCAGGCTCTGCTCGAACACCGCCCGGTAGTGCTCCAGGGTCACGCGCGAGGGAAGGAGGGGCGGGAGCCGGAGCAGCTCGGCTTCCGGCTTGAACGAGGTCAGGAGCTGCCAGAAGAACGGCGCGGCATAGACGGCGAGCAGGAGTAGGGCCGCCAGGTCCGGAATCCACCCTCGCCGCCTCATGCCCTCAACCTCTCCCCCTCAGCCCCTCCC
>CAYJUC010000033.1:1900-18544 GCA_964372605.1 uncultured bacterium
CTCCCCCTCAGCCCCTCCCGGCGCAGGACGCGGAGGTAGCCCCAGGCCACCGCCATGACCAGGGCGAACACGACAACGGCGACGGCGGAGCCGAAGCCGAGCTGAAGGTTCTGAAAGAGGCTCCGATACGCGTAGACGGTGAGCGTCTCCGTCGCGCCGGCGGGACCGCCGCCCGTCAGCACGAACATGAGGTCGAACGCCCTGAGCGCGTCGAGCGTGCGAAAGAGAAGGACGATCAGCAGGATCGGCCGGAGCAGCGGAAGGGTGATCCGGCCGAACATGGCGAGACGGCCGGCCCCGTCCACCTGCGCCGCTTCATAAAGCTCGGCGGGGATCGTCAGGAGGCGCGCGTAGCAGAGGAGGGCCACGAAGGGCATCGTTCGCCACACGTCCGCCAGGATCAGGGCCGGGAGCGCCAGTCCCGGATCGCCGAGCCAGTTGAGCGGGCGCGCGCCCAGAACACCCAGGAGGAAATTCACCAGGCCGGCCGAAGGGTGGTAGAGCCACTCGAAGAGCCTGGCGACGACCACCGACGGGAGCGCCCACGCGAGGAGGAGCAGAGAGAGCGCGATCCGCCGGCCTGACTGCTGCCGCCGAAGCGCCACCGCCACGGCGAGCCCGAGACCCAGCTCCAGGGCGACAGAGACCACGGTGAAAATCGCGGTCACCAATACCGCGTTCCAGAAGCGTGGGTCGTCCGCCAGGAACCCGAAGTGACTCCACCCGGCGAAGCGGGAGACGTTGAAGACGGGGATCCGATGCTGGAAGGAGAGCCAGAGCACCCACACCCCCGGGTAGGCTGTCAGGGCACCGAGGGCGACGAGCGCCGGAGCCAAGAAGAGGAACCCTGCCCTCCGGTCGGCCTGCTGGCGCGGCGTCATCGGATCGCCTCCAGGAAGTGCTCGATCCGCCGGCGCGCCTGGGCCACCGCCTGCTGCGGCGGCTTCAGCCCGACGAGCGCGGCAGAGAATTCCGGCTGGAGACTGCTGGAGAGCATCAGATAATACGGCGTGACCGGCCGCGGCCGGGCCCTGACTGCGAGCCGGTAGATCTCCGGTAGTTTCGGGTGGCCTCGCACGAGGTCCGGATCGTGATAAAGCGCTGTGCGGGTGGGGTTCAGCGCCACGCCGCCCGCCATCGCCTTCTGGGCGGCCTCGCCGGCGAGGAAGCGGGCCAGCGCCAGCGCGGCCGCGGGGTGCCGCGTGCCCCGGTAGACGCCGAGGTGGGCGCCGCCCGTGGCGCCGGCGCCCTCACTGCCGTGAGTGTGGCGGGGCAGCGGCGCGATGCCGACCTTGCCGCGGACCGCCGAGCCGGGCGCCTCGAACAGATCCAGCGCGTACGGCCAGCTCCGGAGAAAGACCGCGCGCCCGTCTCCGAAGGCGCGCCGGGTCAGCTCCTCGTCCCCGGCGGTCACCCACGGCGGGCTCACGCCGTCCTGGATCAGGCGGCGCAGGAAGGCGAGGACCTCTTCCGCCCGCTGAGGATGCGGAAAGACCGTCCCGTCTTCGCCCAGGAGCCGTGTCCCGTTGGCCCAGAGCCCCTCCAGGACGTTCACCACCAGGCCCTCGTACTGCTTGCCCTGCCAGAGGAAGCCGTCCAGGCGCGGATCCCGTTCTCCGTCCCGGATCCCGCGCGCCTGCGCCACCAGCTCGTCGTAACTGCTCGGCGGCCGGAGCCCGTACTTTTCGAGAAGATCGGCTCTGTAGTAGAGGAGGCCCACGTTCATGATCCAGGGGAGCGCCCAGACGCTGCCGTTATACGTCGCCGCCTCCACCGCGGCGGCGAAGTGCGGCGCGAGCTCCCCGGGCGAGAGGAGGTGAGTGAGGTCGAGCAGCCATCCGGCCCGAGCGAACTCGGGAACCCAGATGACGTCCAGCATGAAAACGTCCACTCCGGGGCGACCGCCCTCCAGGTTGACCACGTAGAACTGGTGCTGCTCGTCGGTACTCCAGGGGAGGGCCTCGCTCTTCACGCGGATCCCGGGATGGCGGATCTCGAACTCTCGGAAGAGGCGGGGGAGCGGGTCCGAGGGCCCGAGGATCCTGGCGTGTTTGAACACCAACGTGACGGGCTCGCCCGTTGTGGAGCGCTCGCCGCAGCCGCCGAGGACGAGCAGGCAGCCCAGCAGGAGGACGGCGCGGGTCAGGGGCGGGAGGCGTGGGCCCAGGTGAGGAGCTTCTTGAGAGGCAGAGTGTTGAGGACCTGGGGCGCGGTGATCCATGCGCGACGCGCCGTGGCGATCCCTAGCGCCATGTTGTCGAGGTTGTCCAGGTAGTGGGTGTCCGTGTTGACGGCGATGGGAACTCCCAGCTCGGCGGCGCGGCGGGCGTGGAGATCCTTCAGGTCGAGCCGCTGCGGGGAGGAGTTGATCTCGATCGCCTTACCGTGTTTCCTGGCCGCGGCGAAGACCTGCTCCAGGTCCACGTCGTAGGGATCGCGCTCGCCGATGAGGCGCCCGGTCGGATGAACCAGGATGTTGACGTAGGGGTTCTCCAACGCTCGCACGATCCTGGTGGTCATCTCCTTCCGGGTTTGCTTGAAGCGGGAGTGGACGGCGGCCAGCACGATGTCCAGCTCCTTCAGGAGGTCGTCCGGGAAGTCCATGCGCCCGTCGGCCAGGATGTCGCACTCGATTCCCGCCAGGATCCTGATCCTGTGTCGTTTCTGGAGCTCGCGGATCTGCCTGATCTGCTCCCGCAGCTCGTCCGGCGCGAGGCCGCCAGCCACGGTGGACGACTTCGAGTGGTCCGAGACGATAATGTACTCGTACCCCCGCGCCTCCGCGGCCTCGATCAGCTTCGGGAGGGGGTGGTGGCCGTCCGACCAGTCAGTGTGAGCGTGAAGATCTCCCCGCACGTCGCCGACGGCCACGAGCGCCGGGAGGCGCCCGCTCAGGGCCGCTTCGATCTCGCCGCTCCCCTCTCTGATCTCCGCCGGAATCCATGGAAGCCCCACGGCCCGGTAGACCTCCTCCTCCGTGGCCCCGGCGATCCGCTTGCCACTCTTCTCCTCGAACACGCCGTGCTCGCTGACCTTGAGCCCTTTTCGCGACGCGATCTCCCGCACCCGGACGTTGTGGTCCTTGGAGCCGGTGAAGTACTGAAGCGCGGCCCCGAACGAGTTCGGCGCCACCACCCGGAGATCCACCTGGATCCGCTCCTGGTGGCGGATCGCCGCTTTGGTGTCGCCGTGGGCCAGAATCTCCAGAACCGAGGGGAGGGCGACGAAGGTCTCGGTGACGCGGTCCGGGTTCGGCGAGGTCACCAGGATGTCGATGTCGCCCACGGTCTCTTTCACGCGCCGGATCGACCCGGTCACCTCGATCTGGGTCACGGGGGCGTGGGCCCGCAGCGCCTCGACGATAGCGCGGGCGATCTGGATGGCCTTGCCCACCGGCATGCGGCTCTGGCCGGCTTTCCGCGTGGCGATCCCCTTCAGGATATTCTCCCGGGTTCTCTCCCTGATGCCCGGTACCTGGAGGATTTCCCCGGAGCGCGCGAGCGCCTCCAACTTCTCCACGCTGTCCACGCCCAGCCGGTCGTAGAGGAGCCTGGCGGTCTTGGGGCCGAGGCCCCGCACCTCCAGAATGGCCAGGAGACCGTGGGGCACCGCCTTCCGCATGGCCTCCAGGTCGGCGATCTTCCCCACGCCCAGATACTCACTGATCTTTGCGGCCAGGTCCTTGCCGATCCCCGGGATCTTCGCAAGCTCGCCGCGCGCGGCCACGGCCGCGACGTCCTCGGCGTGGGACTCGAGGTTCTGGGCAGCGCGCTGGTAGGCGCGGATGCGGAAAACGCTCTCGCCCTGGATCTCAAGGAGGTCCGCCATCTCGGAGAAAAGCTTGGCCAGCTCGAAGTTCTTCATTGGGACGGATGATAGCACGGCGGATGGAGGATGGGGTAGGGGCGGCGGGCCGTCTGGGCCACGGCCGGGTGCAGCGGATCAGTTAGGCAAGAAAATGCTCACACACGACCGTCCGCGTCATCGCCATCGCTGTGAAAGCTTCTTCCAGCCCAGGGCTCGGGCGAGGTCCGGCGTCTCCTCCGACGCGTGGATAGACGGTTGCGCGGGCCCGCATAAACCGGCTCAAGTGAAAATTCTTGCTGGGGTTATCAAGCGTGCTTCTCACGGCCAACACGAGGAGGTAGGGCATGCGACTTTCCATCACTGTGGCGGTTGTATTACTTACTCTGAGCCTCGCCATCGGGGCAGCGCTTGCGGTCGAGGTTGTCGGCAAGATCCAGAAGATCGACATGGACCGGAAGATGTTGGTGCTCGAGGATGGGACCCAGCTGCGGCTCGCGGAGGGCACGGAAACCGACAAGTTGAAGGAGGGCGCCAAAGTCAAGCTGAGCTACGCGGAGCGCGACGGCAAGAAATGGATCACGGGTGTCGAAGTCGTCGCTGATTAAGTACGCTCCACTCGGAGGGGGGCTCGGCCCCCCTCCGCCCGATTCGGGCTGGCACGCGGAGGCGAGGGCGCCCGAGCGAGGGATCTCGGCAGACGGCCGTGCTGATAAAACCCGCGAGCGGTGGTAAGTCTTCTTGAGAGGCAACCGCGTTCAATAGCAAGGTATGGACACGGCACCAATGGCCACGGGCTCGCGAGGGGGCGAATGCCGGCCTCGCTACCCCGCATGAAGTTCCCCGCGCAAGAGGTGAACGGAATGGGTCGGCTGGGCGTGGTTGTGGGGCTTGGACTGGTGCTCGCGATTATGGTTTGGATGTTCTTCTTCAGCCGTTAACGCAGCAGCTACAGTGCTCACCGCCGGACAGGTCAGGTCTAAACTATTAGTTGACGGGACCTCTGGGCCACGCAAACGTTACTGACCCCCCGCTTACGTGTGTGAATCCCTGCGCATGCGGCGCGGTCATCAGTCGGGCCAGTCGCAAATCTGGGATAAAGAGCGTGGTGTTCTTGTTTGCCGGAAAATAGATCATCTCTTGTGCCGGGGCATGTCGTTCCGGCCGCCTTCGACAAATACTATAACGGTACGCACATTGCTTTGGCGAAAAAGCTTCCTGGGCCTCGATCACACAAGATCAGTAAGGGACCGATAGCCAGTCCTGCCGGCCCATCACCGATCTGGGGTGGGGTATCCAGGCGCGAAGCGATGACGACTCGCCCGAAAGAGGAGAATCATGGAGCTGTGGCTTGACTATCTAAAGACCTTTGGCTGGGGGATAGTGGGTGCCATTACGATGGCCGTGTCCCTCTGGATCTTGTTAAGAGTCTTCACTTGGCTCACGCCTCTAGACGAGTGGGAGGAACTGAAAAAGGGAAATCTTGGGATTGCCATCCTCATGGCTGCTGTGGTTATCGGGTTTGCGATTGTGATCGCGTTTATGGTGGCCCCTCCTCCCGTAAGTAAGTAGCCAGATAAGTTCGGACCTCTTGGCAAAAGAACGGCGCGGGGACAGGCCGGGCGCCCAGAGCGCGATGCTGGAACATCTCATCTCATCGCGGTGGAGGCGCTCGTGGCCGGAATGAAAAGAAAACTTTAACTTGACAGGATCGACCCGGCTGGATACTCTGCGGACACTATGCACGATACACGGAGTCAGCGGGTGCTGTTGCTGGGCCTTATTATTCTGGCGCTGCCGGAGCCGCCCGGAGCATCCGCAGACTGACGAGTCGCTGGATGCCACGGGCGGGAAACGGCCCGTGGCACTTGGAAGAGAGAAGGGCCACGGGATACCTCGTGGCCCTTCGTTTTCGGGGGGCTGGAAGTAGGCGCACGGACCGGTTTGGGGGGATTTACCTTGACACCAGACGGAGAGATTTGCTAATGTTCGCTGACCTTTCCACGACATCTGACTTTTGAGCCAGGGCTGCGGGGTGTCATGACGAAGTACGTGTATTTCTTCGGCGGGGGGCATGCGGACGGGTCCTCCCGGATGCGGCATCTCCTGGGGGGGAAAGGGTGTGACCTCGCCGAGATGACGAACCTGGGGGTTCCCGTGCCTCCCGGCTTCACCATCACCACCGAGGCCTGCATCGAGTACTTCAACACGGAAAACCGGTTCCCCTCGGGTCTCTGGGAAGAGGTGAAGTCCCATCTGGCGCGCCTGGAGTCGCTCATTGGTCTGGGGCTGGGCGATCCCGGGCGTCCGCTCCTCGTATCGGTCAGATCAGGCGCCCGCGTGTCGATGCCCGGAATGATGGACACGGTCTTGAACCTGGGGCTGAACGACCAGACCGTTCTGGGACTGGGAGAACTCACGAGGAACGACCGGTTTGCGTGGGATTGTTACCGGCGGCTCCTTACCATGTTCGGGGACGTGGTCCAGGGTCTCGACCGTCAGGCCTTCGAAGCGCTCCTGGACCAGACCAAGGCCCGGATCGGCGTGAAGACCGACCCGGAGGTGCCGGCCGAGGCAATCAGGGATCTCGCCGGGCGATACAAGCAGCTGATCGAGGAACGAACCGGAAAGCCGTTTCCGCAGGATCCCGAGGGGCAACTCCGCCTGGCCATCGAGGCAGTTTTTCGCTCGTGGCACAATCCCCGGGCCCAGAGCTACAGGAAGATTCACGGGATTCCCGGCGACTGGGGGACCGCCGTAACGGTCATGGCCATGGTGTTCGGGAACCTCGGGAAGAGCTCCGGAACCGGCGTGGCGTTCACCCGAGACCCGGCCACCGGCGAGCGCCGCTTCTTTGGGGAGTTTCTGGCAAACGCCCAGGGGGAAGACGTGGTGGCGGGAATCCGCACACCCGAGCCGATCGTGGCGCTCAAGAGCCGGATGCCAAAGGCGTACGACGAGCTGGTCGGGATCAAGGACCGGTTGGAGCGTCACTACAGGGACATGCAGGACATCGAGTTCACGGTCCAGGAAGGGACGCTCTACCTGCTCCAGACCCGTTCGGGCAAGCGGACCACGGCCGCCGCCGTCCGGATCGCCGTGGAGATGGTCAAGGAGGGACTGATCGACAAGGAAACTGCGCTGCTCCGCATCGAACCTCGCGACATGGACCGGTTGCTTCATCCGGTTTTCGATGAGAGCGCAAAAAAGCTGGCTATCAACGAAGGTCGGCTACTCGCAAAAGGATTGGCGGCTGGTCCCGGCGCTGCCGTGGGCAAGGTGGTCTTCGACGCGGAGCGCGCCGTGGAGTGGGCCAAGCGCGGGGAGAAAGTGATCTTGGTCCGTTCCGAAACTTCGCCTGAGGATGTCGCTGGGATGCATGCCGCCGAAGGGATCCTCACTTCCAGGGGAGGCCTGACGTCTCACGCCGCGGTGGTCGGACGAGGGATGGGAAAGAGTTGCGTCGTGGGCGCCGGTGCCGTGCTGGTTGATGACGAGAGGCGGGTATTTCGGGCGGGGCGGCACCTGCTGCAAGAGGGAGGTGTCATTTCACTCGACGGATCGACTGGAGAGGCGATCTTGGGGGAAGTCGCAACGAAGCCCTCCGAAATCGTGCAGGTTCTGCTTGAGCGCAGCTTGAAACCTGAGGACTCAGTGTTGTTCCAGACGTTTGACACGCTGTTGAAATGGGCTGACGAAGTCAGGACTACGGGAGTTCGCGCCAATGCCGATACCCCGGACGACGCTTGGAAAGCCCGTCAGTTCGGCGCCGAGGGAATCGGCCTCACGCGCACCGAGCATATGTTTTTCGAGACGAGCCGTATTCCCATCGTGCGCGAGATGATCATGGCGTCCGATGGGGAGACCCGGCGCAAAGCCCTGGAACAGCTCCTTCCCATGCAGCGGGAGGACATTGCCGGGATCTTCCGCGCCATGGACGGATACCCCGTGACCATCCGGCTCCTGGACCCGCCGCTCCACGAGTTCCTCCCGCAGTATGAGGATCTGTTGGAGGAGCACGCCCGCTTGCAAGCGCTCGGCCAGGATCCGGGGCGGGCGCGCGAGCTGGAAGCGCTGATGGAGAAGGTCCGGGGGCTCCGGGAGTTCAACCCCATGCTGGGTCACCGGGGCTGCCGGTTGGGGATCACGTTCCCGGAGATCTATGAGATGCAGGTGCGGGCCATCATGGAAGCGGCGTGCGCCGTGACCCGGGAGGGCGTGAAGGCTGTGCCCGAGATCATGATCCCCCTCACCGGGACGCTGGGCGAGATGCGGCTCACCCGGGAGATGACGAAGCGGGTGGCGGAGCAGGTGATCGCGGAGACGGGGGTGCGGGTGCCGTACCTGGTCGGGACCATGATCGAGGTGCCCCGGGCCGTGCTGGTGGCGGACCAGATCGCCGGGGAGGCGGAGTTCTTTTCCTTCGGCACCAACGATCTGACCCAGATGACCTTTGGCTACAGCCGGGATGACATCGGGAAGTTCCTTCCCCAGTATCTCGACAAGGGGCTCCTTCCCCACGACCCGTTCTCGGTGCTTGACCAGGAGGGCGTGGGGGAGCTGATCCGGATCGGCATCGAACGCGGTCGCAAGACTCGTCCCGACCTGAAGGTTGGCATCTGCGGCGAGCACGGGGGGGAGCCGTCGGCCGTCGAGTTTTGCCACCGCGTCGGGATGACCTATGTCTCCTGCTCCCCCTTCATGATCCCCATCGCCCGTCTCGCGGCTGCCCAGGCCCGGCTGAAAGAACAACGGGCGTCGGCCGGCCCGGCCACGTCCCACTCGGAGGAGGCGGCTAATGCCTGAGCTCGAGGGAGTGTTCGTCCCGGTGCCCACCCCGTTCCGTGGGGAGGAAGTGGTGACCGACCGTCTACGGGCCAACCTCGAACGCTGGAATCAAACCGATCTTGCGGGGTACGTGGTCCTCGGCTCAACCGGGGAGTTCCCCTTGCTCACCGAAGCGGAGCGCGACCGGGTTCTCGCCAGCGCCCGCGAGGCGATTCCAAGAACGAAGGCCTTCATCGCCGGGACCGGGGCTGAATCCACGCCGCTCACGATCCGCCAGAGCAGACGGGCTGCGGAGCTCGGCGCCGACGCCGCCATCGTGATCACGCCCAACTACTACAAAAAATCGTTCTCCCAGCCCGCGACTCAAATTCGCCATTATCTCGCTGTGGCCGAGGCGTCGCCCATCCCCGTCCTGCTCTACAACTTCCCCCAGAACACCGGGATCAACCTGGAAGCGGCGACCGTCGAGCGTGTCGCCGGGCATCCAAACGTCTGCGGCATCAAGGACTCCTCCGGGAACATCCTGCAGGTCGGCGAGATCATCCACCAAACGCCCAAGTCGTTCCATGTGCTGGTGGGGGCGGCGGGCGCCTTGCTGCCGTCTCTGGCCATCGGCTCTTCGGGCGGAATCCTGGCGTTGGCCAACATCGCCGCCCGCGAGTACTGTCTGGTGTACGCGCTCGCCCGGCAGGGCCGGTGGGATGAAGCGCGGGATACCGCGAGCCGGCTCATGGCGGTGGACCGCGGCATCTACGGCCGCTACGGCATCGGCGGCCTCAAGGCCGCGCTGGATCTACAGGGCTTTTACGGAGGGCCCTGCCGGGCGCCCCTGTGGACACCCGATGGCGACGCCATCGAAGAGATCAAAGAAGCGCTGGCCGCGGCCGGCCTTCTGTAACGGTAGTCCGAGGAGATAGAGGAGGTCACAGCGATGAAGCTTTCGGGTGCGCGCATCTTTCTGGAGTGTCTGAAGCGTGAGGGCGTGGAGATCGTCTTCGGACTGCCCGGCGGCGCGGTCCTGCCGATCTACGACGCCCTGTACGACTTCTCCGGGCTCAAGCACATCCTGGTGCGCCAGGAGGCCGCCGCGGGTCACGCGGCCGAAGGCTATGCGCGCACGACCGGCAAGGTGGGGGTGGCGCTGGTCACATCCGGGCCAGCGGCGACCAACCTGGTTACCGCGCTCCAAGACGCCATGATGGATTCGATCCCCATCGTGGCCTTCACGGGGCAGGTGCCGACGCATCTGATCGGCAATGACGCCTTTCAGGAGGCGGACAATGTGGGGATCACCCGGCCCTGCACCAAGCACAACTTCCTGGTGAAAGACGGCGGCGAGCTTGGGCCCGCGATCAAGGAAGCCTTTTACATCGCCGCCACGGGCCGTCCCGGACCGGTCCACGTGGACCTCCCCAAGGACGTGCTCGTCAAGGAGTGGGAGTTCCGCTACCCGGATCGAGTCGCCCTCCGGAGCTACAATCCCACCTACGAGGGGCACACGGGCCAGATCAAGAAGGCCGCCAAAGCCATGCTCCGGGCCAAGCGTCCCGTGCTCTACGTGGGGGGCGGCGTCATCTCCTCCGACGCGCACAGGGAGCTCTCGAAGCTCGCGGAGCTCACCCAGATCCCTGTGACCACAACGCTGATGGGCCTTGGCGCGTTTCCGTCGGCCCACCCCCTCTCCCTCGAGATGCTGGGGATGCATGGCACGTACTACGCCAACATGGCGGTCCATCACTCGGACTGCCTGATCGCGGTGGGCGCGCGCTTCGACGATCGCGTGACGGGAAACGTGCAGCAGTTCGCCCCCAACGCGGAGATCATTCACATCGACATCGACCCGTCCTCAATCTCCAAGAACATCCAGGTCCACATTCCCATCGTGGGAGACGCGCGCCGGGTGTTGGCCAAGCTCCTCGAGGCCATCAAAGAGGAGCTGCGCGAGGACGTCCCCTCCATCACGCGCGAGGCGCGCAAGCAATGGCACGCCCAGATCGCCGAATGGAAGGCGAAGTTCCCCCTCCGTTACGACTGGGACGACGAGCTCATCAAGCCCCAGCACGTGATCCAGGAGATCTCGAACCTGACCAACGGCGAGGCGCTGATCGTCACCGGCGTGGGCCAGCACCAAATGTGGGCGGCCCAGTACTACAAGTTCAAGCACCCACGGGCCTGGTGCACGTCCGGCGGGCTCGGGACGATGGGGTACGGGTTGCCGACCGCCCTGGGGGTGCAGGCGGCCCATCCTGACAAGCTCGTCATCAACATCGACGGCGACGGCAGTTTCGTGATGAACAGCCAGGAACTGGCCACGTGTTTTGAATCCGGCCTGCCCGTGAAGACCGTGATCATCAACAACGGCTGTCACGGAATGGTGCGCCAGTGGCAGGAGATCATCTACAAGGAGCGCTACTGCGCCATCGACCTCTCGGCCGGCCCCGATTTTGTGAAGCTGGCCGAGGCCTACGGGTGTACGGGGATCCGGGCCTCCAAGCCCAGCGAGGTAATACCGGCTCTGGAAAAGGCATTGTCCACCCCCGGCCCGGTGGTCGTGGACATGGTGGTGGATCGGGAGGAGGACGTGTTCCCCATGGTGCCCGCCGGCGGCGCCAACAAGGACATGATCCTCGAGCGGCCCGGGAGGGCTGCCAAAGAGAAAGCGGCCAAATCGCAGACCGGATTCTGAGCGATCTGTGTGTCGAAAACAGACAGGCTTAAAGAGGAAATCGGGTGGCTAAAGGTTATTTTCGGGATTTTGATTGCCACAGACATTTCTTTGGTAGTATGGCTGGTTCAAAATTATGGGAAGGCCAGTCCCCCTTTTATTGTGATTGGCGCTATAGCAGTGTTAGCTGTTACCGTTGGAGTTGTTTGGGTCAATCGTATTGCTTATCGGAAAATTGACGAATTGGAGGAACTGTAATGGAGTGGTTAGTTGTTCTTGTGTTTTTAGTGTTTCTCGCAGGGCTGGGAGTAGTCACCCGAGACGCTATTTCTCATGCACAGAGGCCACCCGGCAAACCCCGCTGACCGCGCGCGGCCCGGAGCAACGAGTTTGCTATCTGTCGTAAAGACAGACAAGATGTTGGAGAAGAATCTTGAGCTGAGTCTGGAGTTCAGCCGCTACCTCTTTGAACATCCGGAGCTAGAGAAGAAAATCCCTAAAGGAGCATACGTGGTCCTCCTCCCGGAATTTGACCCTGAGCTCAAGCAATTCAACATGCAGCTCGCCAGGCGAAGACAGGCAAAGGGTGAAAGGGTCGTGTATGTCAAGGTGCCCAGGCTCGGCCCCGAAAAATGGTCGAGGCTGGTCGGCGCGGAAATCGTGCGCGTGAGCTAGCACGGAGGAGCACGGTGCAGAACGGAAGCGAGCCGAGGAAGCATACAATCGCGGTACTGGTGGAGAACAAATTCGGGGTGCTCTCCCGGGTGGCGGGACTCTTCAGCGCCCGTGGCTACAACATCGAGAGCCTGTCGGTGGGCGAAACCCTGGACCCAACCGTCTCCCGCATGACGCTGGTCGTGCGCGGGGACGAGTTCGTGATCGAGCAGGCCATCAAGCAGCTCCACAAGCTCATCGACGTCATCAAGGTGACCGACCTGACCGAGGAGAGCCACGTCGAGCGCGAGCTGGTCCTCGTGCGCATCAACGCCGAGCCGTCGAATCGGGCTGAGATCCTCCGGACCGCCGACATTTTTCGCGCCAAGGTCGTGGACGTGACGCCGGGGACGTTCACGCTGGAGGTCACCGGCGACGAGGAGAAGCTGGACGCCATCGTCGAGCTGCTCCGGCCCTTCGGCATCCAGGAGCTGGTCCGCACGGGGAAGGTGGCCATCACCCGAGGGCCGAAGGGCAAAGTGAAGAGGACTTCGGAAAAGCTGGGGAAGACGGCCGAAGATCGTGCCCCATCGCAGGACCCGCGGGTCGTCGGCTTCGCCGACTAGACCCCTCAGCCGACTAGACCCCTCACCCTACCCTCTCCCCTGAGGGGAGAGGATGAAGGCGAGGGGGGATTGGAGAAATGTGATGCCAGCCAGGATTTACTACGATCAGGATGCGGACCTCGGGCTTCTCAAGGGGAAGAAGGTCGCGGTGATCGGCTACGGGAGCCAGGGCCACGCCCACGCGCTCAACCTGAAGGACTCCGGCCAGGACGTGGTGGTCGGGCTCTACAAAGGGTCTCAGAGCTGGGCCAAGGCGGAGAAGGACGGGGTGAAGGTGGTCACTGTGGCCGAGGCGGCCCAGATGGCCGACATCATCATGATCCTCCTTCCCGACCAGGTCCATCGGTCGACCTACGAGGAGTCCATCAAGGGCGGGCTCGCCAAGGGGAAAACGCTCATGGTGGCCCACGGCTTCTCGATCCATTTCAACCAGGTGGTGCCGCCGCCCGATGTGGATGTCTCCATGATCGCCCCCAAGGCGCCCGGCCACGTCATGCGGGATCTCTTCAGCCAGGGGCCCGGTGTCCCTGCGCTCCTGGCCGTGCAGCAGGACGTCTCGGGCAAAGCCAAGGACACGGCGCTGGCTTACGGCAAGGGGGTCGGTTGCACCCGCGCGGGGGTCATCGAGACCACGTTCCGGGAGGAAACGGAGACGGACCTGTTCGGGGAACAAACCACGCTCTGCGGAGGCGTTTCGCATCTCATCAAGGCGGCCTTCGAAACTCTGGTGGAGGCGGGGTACCAGCCCGAGGTGGCCTACTTCGAGTGCATGCACGAGATGAAGCTGATCGTGGACCTCTTCTATCAGGGGGGGCTCGGGTACATGCGCTACTCGGTCTCCGACACGGCCGAGTACGGGGACTATACGCGGGGCCCGCGCATCATCAACGCGGAGGTGCGGGCCGAGATGAAGAAGATCCTGGCGGAGATCCAGTCGGGGCAGTTCGCCCGCGAGTGGGTGCTGGAGAACCAGGCCAACCGGGCCCAGTTCCTGGCCATGCGCAAGCGCGACGCCGCGCACCCGATCGAGGAGGTCGGCAAGCGGCTCAGGGGGATGATGTCTTGGATCAAGCCCCCCCGCATGTAGTGGAGGACCGTGGTGCGGGTTCCGATCGCGCGGGAGGGGTGGGGGTTCATCCTGGTTCCGACGGCCGTCGCGGGCCTGCTTGGAGCCGTCGGGTGGTGGGAGGCGGCAATCGCGTTTGCCGCGGCGGCGCTTCTGGCCGCGGGTTTTTTCCGGGATCCCGACCGGGTCCCGCCGAAACTCCCCGGGGCGCTTCTGGCCCCGGCCGACGGAAAGGTGACGGAGGTGCGCGAGCTCGCGGACCCGCACGTGGGGGAGGCGGTGCGGGTCTCCATCTTTCTCTCACCGCTGGACGTTCACGTGAATCGGTCCCCCCTGGCGGGCCTTGTGACCGATGTCGAGTACCGCCCGGGCCGGTTCCTGGCGGCGTATCGACCCCGGGCCTCGGAAGTCAACGAGCGCTGCACCGTGGCGCTCCAGGGCGAAGCCGCGCGGGTGACGGTTCGACAGGTGGCCGGGGTCCTGGCCCGCAGAATCGTCTGTCGGGCGCGTCCCGGTGATAAGCTTGAAGCCGGCGAGCGATTCGGAATGATCCGGTTCGGTTCGCGAACAGACTTGACGATGCCGCGAGAGACCGTGCTCAGGGTCAAGCCCGGGGACCGGGTGCGGGGCGGCGAATCCGTGATCGGACTGCTTCGATGAGGCGACGATTGAGCGACAGGCCCAGGCGGCGGCGATGGCAGGAGTTTCGGGAGAAGCGCAAGCGGGGAATCTTCCTCCTTCCGAGCCTGCTCACCACGGGAAACCTCGCCTGTGGGTTTCTGGCCATCGTCCTCATCCTGGACGGACGGTACGACCATGCGGCGCTCGCCGTGTTCGTCGCCATTTTCTTCGATATCCTGGACGGAAAGGTTGCCCGGCTGACCAAGACCACGACCCAGTTCGGCGTGGAGTTCGACTCCCTGGCCGATATGGTCTCCTTCTGCGTCGCTCCGGCGTTTCTGCTTCACGCATGGGCCCTGTCCCTCTTGGGGCGGGCGGCCTGGGTCGCCGCGTTCCTCTTCGTCATCTGCGGGGCGCTCCGGCTGGCGCGCTTCAATGTCCACTCGGGCGTGGGCGACCGGCGGTTTTTCGTGGGGCTCCCCACCCCGGCTGCTGCGGGGCTCGGGGCCTCGATGGTCCTGCTCCTGGGAGAAACGGAGCTGGCCCGGTGGGAGCTCCTGGCCATCACCAGCGCCACCTACCTGATGGCCCTGCTCATGGTTTCGACGTTCCGGTACTGGAGCTTCAAGGAAGTGGACTTCGCGAAACGACACCCGGTCAGCGTGTTGCTGGTCGCCGTGCTGGCGGCGCTGATCGTGGCCACCTACCCTCAGGGGTTCCTGTTCGCGCTGTTCGCCATCTACGTGCTCTCGGGGCCGGCTCGCCGTCTCGCGGTCCGGAAGACCGAAGCCCCAGCGGTCGTGGGGCCCGGCCCCGCCGAGCCGCGCTAGGGACTCCGGTTCGAGCGCGGGCTTGGCCCGCGCAACCCTGGGGGGAGGTTCGGAAGGGGGGCGTGCCCCCTCCGAGGGAATTAAGGAGGAAGCGATGGATCGCGTCATCATATTCGACACCACGTTGAGGGACGGCGAGCAGGCGCCGGGGTTCTCCATGAACGCGGTGGAGAAGCTGGAGATGGCCCGGCAGCTGGCCCGGCTCAACGTGGACGTGATCGAGGCCGGGTTTCCCATTTCGTCGGACGAGGACTTTGAAGCGACCCGCGAGGTCGCCAGACAGGTGGGGACGCTCCCGGGAGCCCCGATCATCTGCGGGCTTTCCAGGGTCGGGCTGGCGGACATCGATCGCTGCTGGGAGGCGGTGAAACACGCCAAGCGCCATCGGATCCATACGTTCGTCGCCACCTCCGACATCCACCTGAAGTACAAGCTCCGGAAGACCCGCCAGGAGGTGCTGAAGGCCGCGGTGGAGGCGGTGCGGCACGCCCGGGGGTACTGCAACGATGTCGAGTTCTCCCCCGAGGACGCTTCCCGGTCCGACTTCGACTACATGTGCGAAGTGGTGGAGGCCGTCATCGACGCCGGCGCCACCACGATCAACATCCCCGACACGGTGGGATACGCCATCCCGCAGGAGTGGGGGGAGCGCATCGCCCGGATCAGGGAGCGGGTGAAAAACAGCTCGAAGGCCGTTCTCTCGGTTCACTGCCACAACGACCTGGGCCAGGCGGTGGCCAACTCCCTGGCTGCCGTCCAGAACGGGGCCCGGCAGGTGGAGTGCACCATCAACGGGATCGGCGAGCGGGCTGGCAACGCCTCGCTCGAGGAGATCGTGATGGCGCTCCGGACCCGGAAGGATTTCTTCGAGCGCGAGACCCAGGTGCGGAGCGAGGAAATCTACCGGACGTCCAAGCTCCTCTCCCACCTGACCGGCGTTCACGTCCAGCCCAACAAGGCCATCGTCGGGGAGAACGCCTTCGCCCACGAGGCCGGGATCCACCAGGACGGGGTGCTCAAGGAAAAGCTCACCTATGAGATCATGCGCCCCCAGGATATCGGGCGATCCTCCAACAAGCTGGTCATGGGGAAGCACTCGGGTCGCCATGCCCTGGCCGTGCGGCTCCGGGACCTGGGGTTCGACCTATCGGGTCCGGAGTTGGACAAGGCGTTCAAGCGGTTCAAGGATCTCGCCGACAAGAAGAAGGAGGTCTACGACGAGGACCTGATGGCCATCGTCCAGAGCCAGGTCGCCCAGGCGCCCGAGACCTACGCGCTGGATTATCTTCACGTGATCAGCGGCACCGGGGTGATCCCCTCCGCCACCGTGCGGCTCACGAAGGAAGGACAGATCTTCCAGGACTCGGGCGTGGGTGACGGCCCGGTGGACGCCGCGCTGAACGCCATCGACGCCATCACGGGGCTCAAGGGCCGGCTCCAGGACTACCAGCTTCGGGCCGTCACCGGGGGCAAGGACGCCATCGGCGAGGTGAGCGTGAAGGTGGACTTCGACGGGACCGTGGTAACGGGAAAGGGATCCTCCACCGACGTGATCGAGGCCAGCGTCCGGGCCTACGTGAACGCGCTGAA
>CAYJUC010000034.1:0-17508 GCA_964372605.1 uncultured bacterium
CGTGCGTCCCGATCACCACGTGGCCTGGCGGGGCGACACAGTGCCGGAGGATGCCCTCGTCCTGATCGACCGCGTCCGCGGCGCGTGAGCTGAGCGAGTGGCGCGGCCGGGTCTCCGCAGGAACTCATAAGGGGTACCCTCCCGAAAGCCACGGCGCCCGCCTGTTCGCTGATGGTGGTAACCGTGACTTTGATTTACGTCCTTTCCTTCGGTAACCGAAGTTTTGAGTTGATGCGCGTTCTTTACTCGATCTGACTGTTCGGTGTATGGTGGAAACACGATGCGATCGCGCTGGTCCGACGAAGAATCCCGCGGTCTCGCAGATCTCGACCTGCTCGTCTACGCCTCCCGCCTCATCGGGGCCGAATCCTCGCTGGTGGTCTGGGGGGGCGGAAACACCTCCCTCAAGGTCACCGAGCGGGACTTCCGGGGGCGCGAGGTCCGGGTGCTCAGGGTGAAGGGGAGTGGATCCGACCTCAAGAACATTGCCCGGAAAGATTTTCCCGGAGTCCGGATGGACGAGATCCTGGCGCTCCTCGAGCGCGCGGAGATGGGCGACCAGGAGATGGTGAACTACCTGGCCCACTCGCTCCAGGAGCTGGGCGGGCCCAGACCCTCCATCGAAACCCTCCTTCACGGGTTTCTGCCTTTCGAGGCCGTCATCCACACCCACGCCGACGCCATCGTCTCTCTCTCGAACAGCGACCGGAGCGCCGAGGTGATCCGGGAGGTGTACGGGGGCGACGTGGTGGCGATTCCCTACAGCCGTCCCGGATTTCTGCTCTCGAAAGACGTGGCGCGCGCCCTCGAGTCCAAACCGGGGATTAAGGCGGTCATCCTGGAGAAGCACGGCACGATCAACTGGGGACGGACGCTGAAGGAGGCATACCTCGCCACCATCGACCTGATCAGTCGCGCGGAGGAGGCGATCGCGGCGCGGAGCCGCGGGCGGGCGCGGTTCGGCGGCCCGCGGGTAAGCCCGCTCGCGCCGGCCGAGCGCAGGCGGACCGCGCTGGCGCTGGCCCCGTTCCTGCGCGGGCTGGTGAGCCGGGACCGGCGCGCCATCCTCCACTTCGACGACGCGCCCGAGCTGCTGGAGTTCGTGGGGTCCGAAGAGGCGGGCTCGCTCTCCCAGGTGGGCCCGGCCACTCCTGACCACACCATCTTCACCAAGCGCCTGCCGTGCTATCTCGCCGGGGAGCAGTCGGGGGATCCCGATCGCCTCAAGGCCGCGCTCCGGGACGCGGTGGAGCGCTTCGTCGGGGAATACACGCGCTACTTCGAGGGGCACCGCTTCGAGGGCACGAAACTTCTCGACCCCTTCCCACGCGTAATTCTCATCCCCGGGATCGGGATGTTCGCCACCGGCAAGGACAAGCGCACATCCTTGATCGTGGACGACATCTACCGCCACACGATCTCGGTGCTGGGCGCTGCGTCCGCCATCGGCCGCTACGTTTCCCTCACTGCCAGAGAAGCCTTCGAGGTGGAGTACTGGCCGCTGGAGCTCTACAAGCTCGCGCTGGCGCCGCCGGAGAAGGAGCTGGCCCGTCGGATCGCGCTGGTCACCGGCGGGGCGAGCGGGATCGGCAAGGCCGTGGCGTTTCGCCTGGCGCGGGAGGGCGCCCACGTGGCCATCGGCGATCTGGATGAGGCCGGCGCCCGGAAGGTGGCGGAGGAGATCGCCGGCGCCGAGGGGTCCGGCCGGGCTCTGGGGCTCCACATGGACGTGACCAGCGAACGCTCGGTTTGCCGGGCCTTCGAGGAGACCGTCCTGGCCTACGGGGGCGTGGACATCGTGGTCTCCAACGCCGGGATCGCCCACGCGGCGTCGATCGAGCGAATGGAGCGGGAGGATTGGGAGCAAAGCTTCGCCGTCAACGCCACGGGCCACTTTCTCGTGGCGCGAGAGGCCCTCCGACTGCTCCGAGTCCAGGGGCTCGGCGGAGCCTTTGTCTTCGTCGCTACAAAGAACGTCATGTCCCCCGGGAAGGAGTTCGGCGCCTACTCGGCCTCCAAGGCGGCGGAAGCCCAGCTGGCCAAGATCGTGGCCCTGGAAGGCGGGCCGCACGGGATTCGCTCGAACATCGTCAACCCGGACGCGGTCTTTCAGGATTCCAGGCTCTGGTCGGCGGAGGTGCGCAGGGAGCGCGCCCGGGCGCAGGGGATCGCGGTGGAGGATCTGGAGGAGTTTTACCGGAAGCGGAACATCCTGAACCGTCCCATTCTTCCGGAAGACGTGGCCGAGGCCGTCCTCTTCCTCGCTTCGGACCGATCGGCCAAAACCACCGGATGCACGCTCACCGTGGACGGCGGCGTGAAAGACGCCTTTCCGAGATAGGGAGGTCTTCATGGCAGGGGTGAAGTTTGGCGTGTCGGTAGGGTATTCCCCGTCGCCGGCCGAGCAGCTCGCGCTCGCCGAGCGGATCGAGGCGCTCGGCTACGACTCCGTCTGGATTGGGGATCACATCAGCTTTCACAGCCCGGGGTATGAGTCGCTCGCGCTCCTCTCGGCCTACGCCGCCCGCACCAGCCGGGTCAAGCTGGGCACCGCGGTCTATCTCCTCGCGCTTCGCCATCCGACGGTCGTGGCCAAGATCACGTCGACCCTGGATGCGCTCTCGGGCGGACGGCTGATCTTCGGCGTCGGGGTAGGAGGGGAGAACCCGAAGGAGTTCGAGGCCGCGGGAATCCCGCACAACGAGCGTGGGGCGCGCGTGGATGAGGGGATCCTGGTCCTCAAAGCCTTCTGGACCCAGACGCCGGCCTCCTTCTCCGGACGATTCGTGAAGTTCGAAGGTGTGTCGATCGACCCGAAGCCGGTCCAGCCCGGCGGGCCCCCCATCTGGATCGGCGGGAGGTCGGACGCGGCGCTCCGGCGGGCCGGTCGCCTGGGCGACGGCTGGATCTCCTACGTGGTGACGGCCGAGCGCTACCGCCAGAGCCTGGAGAAGGTCCGGGCCGCGGCCGCGGAAGCGGGACGGAGCCTCGAACGCTTCGTGGCCGCGCACCTGGCCTTCATCACCGTCGGGAAAGACTACGAGCGGGCGAAGGCCACGTGGGTCCAGCGGCTCTCCAAGCGGTATAACCAGGACTTTGGGCCGCTGGCCGATCGGTACGGAATCTTCGGGACGCCGGCCCAGTGCGTCGAGAAGCTCGATCGCTTCGCGGAGGCTGGCTGCGGCTACGTCGTCTTCGATTTCATCTCAGACCCTTCCGACAAGCAGGCCCAGCTCGAGGCCGCGTCGTCAGAGATCCTCCCGCACTTCGCCCGGCGTGGTTGAGCGTGGCCGCCAAGGTCGTCCAGTGCAGAGCCCGGGTCGAGGCGGTGCGGAGCCTGACGCCCGAGATCCTGGAAGCGGACTTCAGGCTGGACGAGCCGGCGGAGCTCCACTTCGACGCCGGGCAGTGGGTCTCCATTCCTTTCGGTCCCAAAACCGTTCGGGCGTACTCCATCGCCTCGGCGCCGCCGAACCGGCGCGTGATCACTCTCTGCGCCGACGTGGCGCCCGGCGGGATCGGCTCCAGGTGGTTCCGGGCCCTCAAGGTCGGCGACGCGGCGGAGTTCAAGGGCCCCACCGGAGGCTTCGTCTTCAACCGGGCAGACCCGCGGCGGCCGCTCTTCGTGGCCGAGGAGATCGGCATTGTCCCGATCCGCGCCATCCTCCAGGATCTCTACGAGACCGGCTTCGGCCGTCCCGCCGGGCTCGTCTACTGGACCCGCGACCCCTCGTGGCTCGCCTACGACGCGGAGTTCCGCCACTTGACCCGCCGCTACCCCGGATTTTCCTACCACCCGGTGGTGAGAGAGGCGGGCGGCGATTGGGTCGGGGAAAAGGGGGAGGCGCCCGGGCTGGTGAACCGGCTGGTGGGATCGGTTGACGGGCTGATCGCGTACGTCTCCGGCGGCGGCCAGCTGATCAACAAGGTGCGCGAGGTCCTGATGGCCAAAGGGATGGAGCGCAAGGCCGTCAAGTGGGAAAAGTTCTGGTGACAGAGGAGGAGCGAATGGAGCCGTCGCCGAAGCTCGAGTTCAAAGCTTATGTCGTTCAGCAGTGGCGCGGTGAAGCCCAGCGTGTGCGGCAGCTCGTGGACGCGCTGGTCGGGGACCTGACCGCGGCCGAGCTGAACTGGCAGGCGGGCCCCGGGCTCCACTCGATGTGGCACCACGTCTGGCACATGTTCCTCGTTCTCGACCACTACTTCGCCGGAGCCTTCGGTATCCGGCCCGTCTGGGAGGAGGGCGGCTGGCGCTCGCGCATCCATCTGGGCTCCATGGCAAAGGCATTCATCCAGGCCGGGCTGGCCAACGAGTTCGTGCCGCGCTTTACGATCTGTGACGTGCCGGACAGCCTGGTGGACGATCTGAAGGCGCCTCCGCTCGAGCAGTACCTGGCGTACGCGGACGACATGCTGGCAAAGTCTGGCCTGGTGCTCGAGCGCGCCTCCGAGAACGATCTCGCCCGCGTGATCACGGCGCGCGGAAAGCCCGTGGCCGCGGTGGAGTGCGCGACCGATTTCGCCCACGCATACCGGCACATCGGGATGATGGAGGACCTGCGCGGCCTGATCAGGGGCCCGGGCAAGGGCAGCGCGACTCGGTGAGGCTCAGGGTGTGCTCCGGAGGAATTTCTGGAATTCGGGGTGGGGCATGGCTTCGCGGAGCATGGCCCTCACGTCGCCGGTTCGGAGAAGCTCCTCGGCCAATCGCTTGACCGTCGTGATGGCGGCGCGGGTGAACGCCGTGCCGTAGCTCACGCGGGCCACGCCCAAGGCCTCCAGCTCCGGCACCGGCGGGGAGTCCGGCGTGGCGAGGATGCTGAGCGGCGCCTTGATCTCGCGAACCAGCGCGCGGATCCCCTCGGCGTCCGGCGGGCGGAAGATGAAGATGCAGTCCGCCCCTGCCTCGGCGTAGGCGTTGCCCCGCCGGATCGCCTCGGCCATCCCGTCCTTGTAGTCCCGCACCGTCCCGAGGACGTCCACCCGCGCGTTCAGGAAGAACTCGCTACCCAGCGCCCGCCTGGCCTCCATGATGGCGCGGATCTTCGCGAGATGAGCTTCGAGCGGCACGAGCGTCATCGGACTGCCGGTCGCGTGAGGGTTGCTATCCTCCACGTTCATTCCTGCGCACCCGGCCATCACAAACTGCCGCACCGTCTCGGCCATCGCCTCCGGCCCGCCGTATCCCCGCTCGCCGTCCGCGTTCAGGGGAACCGAGACGGCGGCGGCCATCTCGCGGTAGATCGCCACAGTGCGCTCGCGGCCCAAGAGCTCGTTGTCCTGCAGGCCGTACACGGCCGCGATCCCGCCGCTGGTCCCCTGGATCGCCGGGAACCCCAGGGTCTCGAACAGCCGGGCCGAGAGGACATCGTGGGCCCCGGGCATCACCAGGATCTTCGGGGCGCGAATCAGCTCGCGGAGACGCCGGCTCCGGGCATTGGCAGACGCGAGGATGTCAGCAGGGATGCTGGACATTGATCGGGCTCCTTTGAGCAGGGACGGACCCCGGGCTTTAATCGAAGGGGGCACATCCCCCTCCGAGCCACCCCCTAAACTTGCGCGGGCCAAGCCCGCGCTCGATAGAGAGGCGCCACGCCCGTCCAGGGTTGCGGAAAGAATCGAGTGCAGGGGAACGCTAGCAGGGCGGGTTAGGACTGTCAAGCCGCTGGCGAAGCCGGCGGATGCCGCCGCGCATTGACATTCAACTGCGCTTCCTCCATAGATAGGAGGCCATGGGGGTGAAACCGGATGGCTGAGCTGACGGGTGGGGAGCTGGTGGCGAAGGTCCTGAAGCAAGCTGGTGTGAGGCACGCCTTCACCCTCTGCGGCGGCCATATTCTCCCCATCTACGATGGCTGCGTGACGGAAGGGATCGCGCTCATCGACGTCCGCCACGAGCAGGCCGCGGCTCATGCGGCGGACGCCTACGCGCGCCTCACCAGAAACATCGGGGTGGCTCTCGTCACGGCGGGCCCAGGCGTCACCGACGCCGTCACCGGCGTGGCCAACGCCCATTCGGCCCGAAGCCCGCTCCTCCTGATCGGCGGCGCCGCTCCGCTGGAGCTCAAAGGGCGCGGCGCCCTCCAGGAGATGGAGCAGCGGGCGCTCCTTCAGCCGATCACCAAGGGGACCTGGACGGCGCTCGGTATCCGGCAGATCCCCGAGATCCTCACCACCGCGATCCGTACCGCGTTGACGGGCCGTCCCGGGCCGGTCTTCGTCGAGATCCCCGTGGATCTGCTCCTGGACAGGGTGGAAGACCGCCTCGCTCCGATTCCCACCGACTATCTCCATCGGAACCCGCAGGCCGCGGACCCGGACTCCATCGTCCGGCTCGCCGAGCTCCTGGAGAACGCCCGGCGCCCGCTCGTGATGGCCGGGAGCGGAGTCTACTGGGACGGCGCGGCCCGGGCGTTGGGATCGCTGGCGGAGCGCGCCGGCCTCCCGGTCTTCATGAACGGCGCGGGGCGCGGCTGCCTCCCGACGGATCACCCGTTGGCCTTCTCTCTCGCCCGCGGCTTTGCCCTCGCCGCGGCGGACCTGGTCATCGTCCTCGGCGCTCCGCTGGACTTCCGCCTCGGCTACGGCCGCCCGCCCACCTTCGCCGAGGACGCCAGGGTGGTGATGGTTGACTGCGATCCGGGAGAGCTTGGCCGGAACCGACCCCTGGCGCTCGGGCTCACAGGGGACATCGGCCTGATTCTCGAGCAGCTCCTCGGCGCGCTTGCCGCGGCTCCCCAGGCCCGATTCGAGGAGTGGCGGCGCGCCATCGGGGACAAAGAGCGCGAGGAACGGGGAAAGCTCTTCGCCGAGGCGGGCTCGGACCAGGTCCCGATCAGCCACTACCGCCTGGCTTCCGAGATCGCTCAGGTGGTAGACGCGGGCACGACCGTCGTGGGCGACGGCGGGGACGTGGTCGGGTGCGCTTCGAAATTCGTTCCGCTCCATCGTCCCGGCCAGTGGCTGGATCCCGGCCCGTTCGGTTGCCTGGGCGTGGGGCCTTCCTTTGCCATCGCGGCGAAACTCCTCCAGCCCGAGCACCGACTGCTCCTGATCGCCGGGGACGGCGCCTTCGGCTTGAACGGGATTGAGCTGGAGACGGCGGCGCGCTTCGGCCTGCCGATCACCTGCGTCATCGGCAACGACGGTGGCTGGGGGCAGATCCGCAGTCCGCAGATCTCCTTCTGGGGGGAAGATCGGGCGGTGGCCACGTCGCTCCCGTTCACCCGCTATGACCTGATGGTGGAGGCCCTGGGCGGCCGCGGCAGCCTGATCACGCGACCCGAGGAGATCCGACCCGCGCTGGAGAAAGCGCTCGGCTCGGACGAGGTCTCTTGCCTGAACGTCGTCCTCGATCCGACCGCCTACCGAAAGACAGGCCGAGTCTCCTTAGCGATTTGAACTCGGAGGGGGGCTTCGCCCCCCTCCGAAGTCTCCCCCCCGGGAAAGTTGCGCGGGCCGAGTACCCGCGGTGGAGCCGTGGGTGCGCGCTCGAAAGGAGTGAGGGTGGCTAGGCGCTCACCGTAAGCAATCGCCGAATGTGGGCGACCAATCGCGTGAACTCAGAAGTCTCCATCGTCTCCATCGTGCGCGGTCTCGGCAGAGGAATGGGCACGACCTCCTGGATATGCCCGGGACGCGGAGACATGATGGCTACCCGATCAGAAACGAATACAGCTTCTGGAATACTGTGCGTGATAAACACGACCGACTTTCGACTTTCCTGCCAGATCCGAAGCAGCTCCAGGTTCATTCTTTCACGCGTGAGCGCGTCAAGCGCGCCGAACGGTTCGTCCATCAGAAGCAGAGGGGGATCATGGATGAGCGCACGACATATGGAAGCGCGCTGCTGCATTCCGCCTGATAGCTGATAAGGGTATTTCCCTTCAAACCCCCCCAGGCCCACCATCTTGAGCAGCTCGAGGGCGCGCTGCCTGTATGTTCTGAGGTTCAGCCTCCGGACCTCCGCCTGAAGCAGCACGTTCTCCAGAACAGTGCGCCAGGCCATAAGGACCGGGCTCTGGAACACGATCCCCACATTCGGCGTGGGTCCAACCACCGACGATCCGTCGACCTCGATCCGCCCCCGGGTGGGTGGTAAAAGTCCCGCGATGGCGCGGAGGAGGGTGGTCTTTCCACAGCCGCTAGGCCCGACAATGGAAAAAAATTCTCCCCTTCGCGCTTCAAAATGTATGTCGTCCAGGGCACGGACTGCCCCATCTCTGGCGTTGAATGTTACGGAGACGTTCTCGACCAGTATAGTAGTGTCTGCCACGCCAGTCAGCGAGTGAGGGCCTTTAGCCCAAAGGGCCTTCAGTATTTTGCCGGGACGAACTCGTTTGTGTAATACCGTTCCACAGGAAGTGTCTTTTCCATCCCGCCATGCGCAGACATAATTTCTTGCGCCTTTTCCCAATCGCTCTTATCCATCCACCCCAGAGGCTTCCCCTGGGTGTTCTTCGTATGGAAAAGGGGGAAGCTCGCCTGAAGCTCTTTAAGCGTCGTCTCGCGCTTTCGTTCCGGGAAGACCCTCAACGCAGCGTCTACGGCGGCCTCGGGGTTTTTCATCGTGGCCTCGAACCCCCGCGAAACGGCTCGAAGGAATCTCTGGGTAATGTCTTTTTCCGGTGGGGTTTTGGTATTGACCATGATCCCAACCCCCAGAAGCGGTGCGCCGTAATCCGAGAATCTCAGGACATTGAGTTTTACCCCTGCGGCTTCGATCTGGGGGACCTGTTCGTTGACATAGGCAACGATGCCATCGACTTTGTTCTGCAACAGGGCTTCCCGCTTGGCTCCACCGGACGAGAGCTGCACGACACGGACCTTCCCGGTAAGGTTATTCGCGGCAAGAAATGCCGGGAGAACTGCCTGGTCGCCTCCGCCGGCGGCGACCGCGATAGATTTGCCGACGAGATCGGCCGGCTTGGTCACGCCGAGCTCGGCGCGGGTCGCAACCGCCATAGGGTGCGTCTGGAGGATGCCATAGATCCCGATGACGGGAACTCCGCGGGAGATTCCCATCATCATTGTGCCAAAATCAGCCTCGCCAAAGGTATTCTCCCCCGCCCCCATCAGCTTCACGTTGGTACCGGAGCCCGTCCCGGTGAGGACCGTCGCATCGAGACCTTCCTTCTCGAAGATGCCGAGCTCCTTTGCATAATGATACGCTGGGGCGTGGCCATAGAGAATCCAGCTAT
Source organism: uncultured bacterium (assembly GCA_964372605.1). GTDB lineage: Bacteria > Methylomirabilota > Methylomirabilia > Rokubacteriales > CSP1-6 > CAYJUC01. The sequence continues at coordinate 9,201 of CAYJUC010000034.1, forward strand.
AGCGGAACGTCACCTTCTGAAGGCCTTGTGCGAAACCTCTCTCCGTAAAGACGCCCAAAAGAAGGGAGACCAGCAGAGCCGCGCAAAGCATCGACCGTTTCACCATGGCGTTCCTCCTCTCTGAGTTTTTGCCTCTATACACCGGTGACCGTTTGACTTCCTTCCTCCGGACGAAAGGCCACATGCCAGGGAACAGAGATTTTTTCCATCCAGCGAATGAACCAGAAGAAACTGACGCCCAAAGCCGAAACCACGATGTTTGTGCCAAAGAGCAACTCGGCGTTGGTATCGCTATTGGCAACCACGATGAGATATCCCAAACCTCTATCCGAGCCCACGTACTCCCCGATGATGGCGCCGCTCGTCGCGAGCGCCACGGAGATCTTGGCGCCGCTAAAGAGATACGGCAGAGAATTCGGTAAACGACTTTTCCAGAAGATCTGCCACTTGCTGGCTGACATGGAACGAATCAGATCTATCATTTCACTCTCGACCGCACTCATGCCGGCGACAGCGGCGATACAAATGGGGAAATAGCCCATGAGAAAGCTCACAACGATTTTGGACGTCAGGCCGAATCCGAACCAGATGATGAGCAAGGGCGCAACCGAGATGTACGGGACCGTTTGTAAAAAGACCAGCACCGGAGAGACAATTTTGTCGACAACCCGTGACCAGACCATCAAGAAGGCGGTCGCGACCCCGATCACCACGCTGAGGAGAAAGCCGATCAGGATTTCATAGGCCGTTACCATCCCATGCGTCAAAAAGGTATTGTAGGAAAAAACCACCTTGCTAAAAGCGGCGACCGGTGTGGGAAGAAACGTCGACGACAGCTTGAATCCAACCACTATGAGGTGCCAGACAGAAAGGAGCAATAAGATGGCAATCGCCGGATAGAGGATATCCGGGCTCAAGACGCTGAATCCACGGCTCCTACTTCTCGACCCACCCATATCTCCCTCCGCAGCCTCTGCTCACATCGTGACGCCCACCTGCTCTTCTCTTCTGATCGAAACGTGCCAGGGGAGGAGAAGTCGCTCTACCTGTATTACCGCGACGTACATTACGACGCTGATAAGGGAGAGAGTCAGCAGAGTTGCGAACAGCCCGGCCGTGTCAAGTTTTCCTTGCGTTTGCAGCAAATAATAGCCGAGTCCGCTGTAGGAGGCTATCCATTCCCCCACGATGGCGCCGACGGTCGCAAAGGGGACAGCCACTTTGGCTCCCGAGAAAAAGTATGGGAGCGCGGCCGGGATGCGCGCCTTCCAGAAGATCTGGAAGGTCGTGGGCGACATCGACCGGATAAGCTCCAGCATCTCAGATTCCACAGACTTCAATCCCGCGGTGGTAGCGATAAAAATGGGGAAAAAGGCGATGAGAAAGGAAATCAGAACCTTCGGCAGGAGCCCAAACCCCAGCCAGATTACAAAGAGAGGAGCCACGGCGATTTTGGAGACTGTCTGGGAAAAAAATAGAAGCGGCGTTATTGATTTATCGAGAGTCGACGACCATACAACAATAACAGCGAAGAATCCGCCAATTATAAGGCTGCAAGCGTACCCCAGAAGAATTTCATAGACCGTGACCGGGCCATGCGAAAACAGATTTTGCTGGTGTTTGAAGAGTCCCTGAAAGATTTCCCGGGGGCCCGGGAGAATGTAGTTCGGAATCTGGCTAAAATGCACATAGCCTTCCCACAGAGTTAAAAAGAGACCAAGGGCCAGAATGGGATAAAAGAGATCCAAGACTCTCTGGGCAGCACCTCCCGCAAGAAGCCTGAAAGGGAAGCTTCCCCCTTCTCTCATTGCCCGCAATCGTGTCCCCGGGAGGCGACAGAAATCAATCCATCCCCGACTTGAACCCCAGGCTGAATGAGGGCATCCCGGTTGCTCAAGCAACTTGGATTTCGACGGCGCAGCGGGAAGCGTCCCACGCGGGAACGCTACCAGGGGCGGGTCGCCGGTGTCAAGGCCCTTCGTAAGGAGATCTTCGCGCATATTGACATTCAAATACGCCTCCTCCATAGATATGGGCCGTGGGGAGGGATTCTCGAGTTTCTAACCTCGCTGCCGCTCAGGGAGGCTTGCGGTGAGGATCACCTTCCTCTGTCCGCATCTCCGGATTGCAGGCGGGGTGCGGGCGATTCTCACCTACGCCGATCGGCTGGCGCGCCGCGGCCACGAGGTCACGCTGGTTGTTCCGGGCCGGCGCGCGCCCGCGGCCTGGTGGCGAAACCTGAGACGGCGCGGCCCCGAGTGGATCCCGGATTTTCGCCCGTCGGTCACCTGGGTGAGCGAGTGGTTGGCCGCGGGCTTGCCGGACGGTGACGCGCTCGTGGCCACCGCCTGGCAGTCGGCCGGCCCCGTCAACGCGGCACCGCACCGCTGCGGCGCCAAGTTCTACCTGATCCAGCATTACGAGAGCCTCTACCATGGCCCGCCCGAGGCCGTGGACGCGACCTACCGGCTCCCGCTCAGGAAAATCGTGATCTCGACCTGGCTCAGCGAGATCATGCGCGAGAAGTTCCAGGCCGAGGCCGAGATCCTGGTCACGCCTGTGGATTCAAACCTCTTCTCGCGCACGCAGGAGGCTCCGACGGACAGCCTGCTGAGAGTGCTCATGCTGCACCACGAATATGCCTGGAAGGGGGTGGGGGATGGCCTGGAAGCGGTGAGTCGCGTGAAGGCGCGCCACCCCGAGGTCAGGCTAGTCGGATTCGGGGTGAAGAAGCCCCGGGCGGCGCTCCCCTACGACGAGTACTACGAGAACCTCCCCCAGCGCCGGCTGGCCTGGCTCTACAGCCGCTGCCCCATCTACCTCTGCCCGTCCTGGGACGAAGGGCTCGGGATGCCTTCCATGGAGGCCATGGCGTGCGGCGCGGCCCTGGTGACCTACGACAACGGCGGGTGTCGCGACTACGCGCTCCCCGGGCAGACCGCCGTGGTGGCCCATCGCCGCGACGTCGCCGACCTGGCCGAGAAATTGGAGCGGCTGGTGGGGGACCCGACCCGCAGGCAAAAAATCGCCGGCGCGGGGATGGCCTTTGTCCGCGAGAAATTTGACTGGGAGCGGGCGGTCTCCCGGATCGAAACGCTCTTCGGAGAGAGGCGGTGAGGCGTCGCCTCTCAACCGGCTTGGCGGTGCGGTCACGCTGTGCTAGGGTGGAGTCACGATGAATGAGGGGGAGCTGTCCAAGCGGATTGATGACCTGCATCGCCGGTTTGATGACCTTCGGGCGGATGTGGGGCGCCGGTTCGACGATCTCAAGACGGAGATGGCGGCCCGCTTTGCCGCCACCGACAAGCGGATTGATGATCTTCGCGCCGACATGAACCAGCGCTTGGCCGACATAAACCAGCGCTTTGCCGACATGAACCAGCGCTTTGCCGACATGAACCAGAGCGTCACCAAGCGGCTTGACGACATGAACCAGAAGCTGACCACCTTCATGTGGATCGTCTCCGCGTGGTTTACCTTCCTGACGGCCGTCCTCGCCGTATTTGGCTTCCTCCGCCGCTGAGCCCTCCGTCCCTGCTCTCCTTATAGCGACGCTCGCCAGTCCATCGCGAGCTGGCTGGGGCTGGCCAGGCACGCCTCGGCCTTTCGGCTCTCGCGGAGCGTCTTTCTCGCGGCTCCTCCTCCGCCTCTGTCCGCCTCGCCCGCCGGACACGAGCTGACGCGCCGGGCGGTGCGTCGGCTCTGCAGGGCCTCCGCCGCCGTGGACGCTGCCCGAACCGGCCCCGTTCCCTCACAACGGGTTGGGCGCTCCGCGACTCCGCCCATCGGCCCCCCGACAATAGGCCCCGGTGGCAACCCGGCAACAGATTCCGCTCTTCCCGCTTTTATCGAGCCTGCCGGCCATGTCTCTTGGCCAAGATCCGAAACGGCTGGCGTAGTGGGCCCATCGTGGTCCCCTCTGCTTCCACCGTGCTAGAATGGCCGTCGCAAGGCTGATCAGTGGCGGAGGAAGGTCATGCCGATCTACGAGTACGAGTGCAACGGGTGTCATCGGCGGGTGAGCCTCTTGATCCTCTCCCCATCGACGGCGCCCCCGCCCACCTGCCCGCGCTGCGGGAGCCAGGCGCTGAACCGTCTTCTCTCCCGGTTCGTCGCGGTGAAGTCAGAAGAATCGCGGCTCGAATCACTCGCCGACCCTTCAAAGTTCGGAGACCTGGACGAGAACGATCCCAAGAGCATGGCCCGCTGGATGAAAAAAATGGGTCAGGAGGTCGGGGAGGATCTCGGGGAGGACTTTGACGCGGCGGTGGACGAGGCGATGGAGACGGAAGGGAGCGAGGCCGAGAGCGCCGGAGGTGGCGAAGGCGGTGGGGATGATCTCTAGCCGGGGACGCGGCCGGTGAAAGTGGAGTGTCTGGACCGCTGGGACGCGCTTGACGAAGCGTCGTGGAACGGCTTGCTCGAACGCTCCGCGTCCCCTGTGGTGTTCCTGACCTGGCAGTGGCAGACCAACTGGTGGAACGCCTTCGGGCGTGGGCGCCAGCTCCAGCTCCTCCAGGTCACCGGCGGAGACGGTCAGCTCGAGGGTCTCCTCCCCCTCTACGCCGAACCCGGCGCCGACTCCCTTCTTCGAATCGTGGGGGGCGTAGACGTCTCCGATTATCTGGATCTTCTCGCGGTTCGCGGACGCGAAGAGGAAGTCTGGACGGCCTTGCTTCAGCACCGCGCGGCGGCCCATGATGTCTGGGATCTCCACTGCCTGCGCGCCGCCACTCCTTCGGTGGCCGTGCTTCAGGCCCTGGCGCCGACCTTCGGGTTGTCGGTCCGGGTTCGGATCGAGGAGCGCTGCCCGGCGCTGGCGCTCCCGGCCACCTGGGAGGCGTACCTCGACCGGCTCTCGGGCAAGGATCGTCACGAGCTTCGCCGGAAGCTGCGCCGGCTCTGGCGGGAATTCCCGGGCGCCACGGTCCGCTCCTCCGCCGATCCGGCGAAGCTGGATGAAGCCATGAGCGCATTCCTCGCCCTTCACCGACGATCGAAGATCGGGAAGGCCCGCTTCATGGATCCGCCGATGGAGGCATTCTTTCGGGCTGCGGCCGCCGATCTGGCGCGGGCCGGGTGGCTCCGGCTCTGGTTTCTGGAGCTCCCGGAAGCGCCGCTGGCCGCGTGCCTCTGTCTCGAGTACCGGGGGAGCGTCCTGCTCTACAACTCGGGCTTCGACCCCGAGCGCGGCGCGCTCTCTCCCGGGATCGTGCTCCTGGCGCATGTGGTGAAGGACGCCATCGAGCGTGGGTTGTCCCGCTTCGACTTCCTGCGCGGAGACGAGCCGTACAAGTACGCCTTCGGCGCCGCCCCCGAAGAGCTGTTCAACGTGGTGGTGAGCCCTTGAGTCTTCGGGTTGCGGTCCTCTCTGTCCACACTTGCCCGCTGGCGGCCCTGGGCGGGAAAGAGACCGGCGGAATGAACGTGTACGTCCGCGAGATGTCCCGGCAGCTGGGGCGGATGGGGCTCCACGTGGACGTCTTCACCCGCTCGCAGAATTCGGAGATCGCCAGGGTAGTCGAGATGGGGCCGAACGTGCGCGTGGTCCACCTCGCCGCCGGCCCAGAGGCGCCGCTGCCCCGGGTTCGCGTGCACCGGCACCTCGGTGAGTTCGTGGAGCGTCTCGAAACCTTCCGCGAGCGCGAGCGCGTGACCTACGACCTGATCCACGGGCACTACTGGCTCTCCGGCGTCGTTGGCCTCACGCTCAAGGCGCGATGGGGTGCGCCGCTGGTCCAGATGTTTCACACGCTGGGGCGACTCAAGAACCGCGTGGCCCGCGCTCCTGCCGAGATCGAGCCCGATATCAGGATCGAGGAGGAGCGGCGGATCGTCCGGGAAGCCGACCGGATCGTCGCGGCCAACGCCGTGGAGCGCGCGCATCTTGTCTGGCACTACGGGGCCACGCCGGCCCGGATCGCGGTCATCCCGTGCGGGGTGGATACCGACCTCTTCCGTCCCATGCCGAGCGTCGCGGCCAAGGCGGCCCTCGGCCTGGCCCCGGAGCCGCTCCTGCTCTATGTGGGGCGGCTCACGCCGATCAAGGGGGTGGAAACCCTCCTGGAGGCCGTTGCCCTCCTGACCGGGGATGGGGCGTCGCGGGACCCGGGCCTCAAGCTCCTCGCTGTTGGTGGCGACACCGACGAGCCGCAAAACGGTCATCTGGTCCGGCTTCGCCAGCGGGCCGCAGGCCTCGGGCTCCGGGATGCCGTGCGCTTCCTCGGCGCTCAGCCGCAGGAGCGGCTGCGCCTCTACTACGCCGCCGCTCAGATGACGGTGATACCGTCCTACTACGAATCCTTCGGCATGGTGGCGCTGGAGGCCATGGCCTGCGGCAAGCCGGTCATCGCCTCTCGAGTGGGCGGGCTCACCACGACCGTCCAAGACGGCGCGACCGGCTATCTGGTTCCCGAAGGGAATCCCCGAGCCCTCGCTGAGCGAATCGCCGCGCTCCTGGCTGACCCGGCGCTCCAGGCCCGGCTTGGCCGGGAGGCCGTGCGCCGGGCGCTCCAGTACCGGTGGTCCTACGTCGCCGAATCAGTCTTGCGACTCTTCTGCGAAGTCGCCGCGAAGGATGAGCAAGGTCGGGTCGGATGCCGAGGCCTCCCCGGCGGGCCCTGGTTTTTCTGATCGACGGGTTCGACCCGGAGTACCTCCGGGCGACCCGTCTCCCGCACCTCGCGAAGCTCGCGCGGGCCGGCAGTTCGACCCTGGACGGGCGTGGGACATTGCCGAGCCTCACCAACGTCAACCACGTCTCGCTCCTCACCGGGACCTATCCGGAGCGTCACGGCCTCAGCGCCAATTTCTACTACGATCGAGCCACGGGCCGGGAAGTGTTCATGGACGAGGTGACGTTTGTCCGGGAGCCGTTCCTCTTCGAGCGCGCCAGGGCGCTCGGCTGGACCACCGCCCTCGTGACCGCCAAAGAAAAGCTCACCCGCCTCCTGCGGAGGGGGGTGGACCTCTCTATCCACACGACCTCGGTTCCGCCTGACCTGGGCGGAACTCTCGGGCCGGCGCCTGACATCTTCTCGATGGAGTGTAACCTCTGGGTGCTTCGAGCCGCCCGAGAGGTGGCGGCCCGCTACGCTCCCGAGTTTCTCTACGTGGCCACCACCGACTATCCGGAGCACAAACTTCCCCCCGACAGTCCGGAGATGCAGCAGCACCTCCTCCTCACCGACGAGCTGATCGGTGGGATCCTCGACCTCTATGATCCTGACCGCGACCTGGTGGTGCTGACCGCCGACCATGGGATGAACGCCAAAGCCCGCTCGGTGAGCCCGGTGCGGCTCCTGGCGGAAGCGGGGATCAGCGCCCGCGGCGTTCCCCTGATCAGGGACGGCCTCTACGCTCACCACCGGGATCTGGGTGGCGCCCTCTACCTCTTCGTTGATGACCAGGCCACCGTCGAGGGCGCGGCTCGCGTCCTGGCCGGCGCCCCCGGAGTGGATGTCGTGATTCCCCGGTCTGAGGCTGGCCGATACCACCTCCCGGCCGATCGCGTCGGGGACCTCGTCTGTTTCGGCGCCCGGGAGTGGGCGCTGGGGGTCTGGGCCGACGGAGCGGCCACGCGGGAAGAGCAGGGCCTCCGATCTCATGGCTCCCTCCACGAGCAGACGATTCCGCTGATCCTCGCCGGCCCAGGAGTCCGTGCCGGGGGCCGGATCGAGGGCGGAAGCATCGTGGACCTCGCCCCCACGCTCTGCCGCCTCCTCGGCGTGGAGGGGGGCGCTTTCCAGGGTCGCGTCCTCGAAGAGGCACTCGTCTAACTCGGAGGGGGGCGTTGCCCCCCTTCCGAACCTCCCCCCCGGGGGTTGCGCGGGCCAAGCCCGCGCTCGAAACAGGAGAGCTAGCAGCCATGCTGCTCGAGGTTCGAGACCTCAGGACGTATTTCTTCACCGCCGGCGGAGTCGTGCGCGCGGTGGACGGGGTCTCCTACGACGTGCGCGAGGGCGAGACCGTGGCGCTGGTCGGCGAGTCGGGATGCGGGAAGACCGTGAGCGCGCTCTCCATCATGCGCCTCGTCGCCGCCCCGGCCGGCCGGATCCTCGGCGGGGAGATCCTCTTCAAGGGACGCGATCTCCTCACCCTGGACGAGGAGTCCATGCGGAGGGTGCGGGGACGGGAGATCGCCATGGTGTTCCAGGAGCCGATGACCTCCCTGAACCCGGTCCTGACCATCGGCCGCCAGCTCACCGAGACGCTGGAGATCCACCTCGGGATGGCTCCGGCCGAGGCCCGGCAGCGGGCAGTCGAGATCCTGGCGATGGTGGGGATCCCCGACCCCGAACGCCGCCTC
>CAYJUC010000034.1:17518-18451 GCA_964372605.1 uncultured bacterium
GCAACCCGTCGCTGATTCTGGCCGATGAGCCCACCACCGCCCTTGACGTCACCATCCAGGCCCAGATCCTGGAGCTGTTGAAGGAACTCTCCCGCCGCCTCGGCGTCGCCATGGTCATCATCACCCACAACCTGGGGGTCGTCGCCCGGTATGCGAACCGGGTGAACGTCATGTACGCGGGGAAGATCATCGAGCAAGGAACGGCGCGCGAGATCTACGCGCACCCGCGTCACCCGTACACGCTCGGCCTCCTCCACTCCGTGCCCCGCCTGGACGAGCCCAGGCGCGCGAAGCTCAACCCCATCGACGGGCAGCCGCCGGATCTTACGCGGCTCCCCCCGGGTTGCGCCTTCGCGCCCCGGTGCCGTTACGCCATCGCGCGCTGCCGGGAGGAGACGCCACCCCTCATGGCCGTGGACGGTGATCACCTCTCGGCCTGCTGGGTGGCCGGAGAGCTGAGAAGCGAGGCCCGGGCATGACGGCAGAGGGGCCCGCCCTCCTGGAGGTCAGGAACCTCGTCAAGCACTTCCCCGTGGGAGGGGAGGGGCTCTTCGCCAGGCCAGGGGGAGTGGTGCGGGCGGTGGAGGCGGTGAGTTTCTCCATAAACAAGGGAGAAACGCTGGGGCTGGTGGGCGAGTCTGGGTGCGGCAAAACCACCACCGGCCGCTGCATCCTGCAGCTTGAGCGGCCCACCTCCGGGCAGATCATCTTCGAGGGGCGGGAGCTCACCCGGATGACGGAGGCGGAGCTGCGTCCTCTTCGCCGGAGGATGCAGGTCATCTTCCAGGACCCGTACAGCTCGCTCAACCCCCGGATGACCGTGGGCCAGATCATCGCCGAGCCGCTCAAGGTCCACGCCATCGTCCCCGACCGTGCGTCGCGGCGGGAGCGCGTCAGCGAGCTGCTGGCCGTCGCCGGGCTCCTGCCCGCGCT
>CAYJUC010000035.1:0-4783 GCA_964372605.1 uncultured bacterium
GCATCTGCGAGCGGGTGAGGCGCGTGATGGGGGCGCTGATGTAGTAGGCCTGGGCCAGCGTCGGCCAGATGAGCTGCTTCAGGTTCTCCAGCGGGTTGTCGACGAACGCCACGAACTCCAGGGGCGGGAGCCACCGGAAGAACCGGACCAGGCCGTAGAGGATCAGGACGCCGGTGAAGAAGATCGGCAGGGAGAGACCGCTGATGCTGACCAGGCGCACCAGGTAGTCCGCCAGCTGTTCTGGCGCACGGCGGAGATGACGCCGAGGGGGATCGCCCAGACGATGGCGGCGACGATCGTCAGGAAGGCCAGCTCCATGGAGCGCGGAAAGCGCTCTTTCAGGATGTCGATCACGGGGCGCCGCTGGGTGTAGGAGTAGCCGAAGTCCCCCCGGAGCGCGTTCCCCAGCCAGGAGAGGTACTGGACGACGACCGGCCGGTTGAGGCCGAGCTCCTCGCGGATCTGCTGGATCTGCTTCTGCTGGATGGTGCTCGACTCGGTCCCGGTCTGGTAGACCAGGATCTCGGCGATGTCCCCGGGAACCATCCGCATCAGGACGAAGATCAGGATCGAGGCCCCCACGAGCGAGGGGATGAAGAGCATCAGGCGGCGCGCGACGTACTTGCGCATGGCAGGCCTCTCCCGGCTTACGCGGGCGCGTGCACCTCGACCCTGACGGGTGTGGACTTGCCCCCGTTGCACAAGCCGCTCTCCAGCGGACACGCGGAGAGCCCGACCAAGAGCGGCATCTCCGCGCGGAACTCCACGTAATCGCCGGGACGGCTGGCGGGCAGGCCGATCACCCAGCGTCGGTTCGCGCAGTTGTGCTCGTAGCGCATGTTGATGTCGAAGGTGTCGGGGATGTCCTCGGGCAGCAGGCCGTAGGGGGCGACCGCCTTGCTGATGATCTCATGGCACCCGTCCAGCGGCCCCACTCCGAGCTGCGTCTCATAGAGGTAGCGGTTACACATCCGGTTGTGGCAGTCATGCACGCCTTTCTCCGGCGCGGTCTCGTGGAAGATGGTCAGCATGGGGCGGCAGAGCGTGGACATCAGCGTGTCCCCTTCGCTCAACCGGTCCCGCGGGATGTACTCGCCGCCGCGGAGCGGGACGTAGCGCGTTCGCGAATAGGACGTGGACAGTTTCTCGCGGGGGTTCTGCCGGTTGAACAGAGCCATGTCCACCACCTGCTGCCCCTCCAGATCCACCACGCGCAGGTGCTGGCCGGGCTCCAGCTCCACCGCCAGCCCCTGCTTGCCCGGTACGACCTGTTCGAAGATCTTGCGCATATCAGGCCCTCCTATGTTCACCCCGAGCGTTCCTCCCGGTCGGGGTCAGCGTCGCTTCTCTACCCGCGCCAGGAACGCCAGCACCGCCCGGTTCCACGCCTCCGGCTGGTCGCGGTTGGCGAAGTGGCTGGCCGGAGAGAGCACGACCAGCTTGGCCCCTTTGATCTTCTTCTGGATGACCTTCATGGGGCCGAGCGAGGGATCCTGGTCTCCGCCCACGAGGAGGGTGGGAACCCTGATCTTCGGCAGCTCGTCGGTGATGTGGTCCATGGAGATCAGGGCGCGGAGGGCGTTGGCGTAGCCGATGGGGCTGAGCGCCCGGTACATCGCGTAGAACTCCTCTCGGGCGCTCGGATCGAGCTGGAGTCGCCCCGCCACGTTGGGGTTTTCTGCCATGGAGAACTCCGCCATGGCGTCCATCCCCTTGGTGAGCGTGATCTCGATGCTTCTGGCCCGCATCACGAGGCCTTGCGCGGAGTGCGGGAGCCCGGAGGCCGACGCGGAGTTGGTGATGATCAGCGCCGCCACGCGCTTGGGATAGAGAAGCGCGAAGCGCGTGGCGATCCCGCCGCCCATGGAGAGCCCGCCGACGTGCGCCTTTCGGATCCCGAGGTGGTCCAGGAGATCCCGGAGATCAAGCGCCCAGCGGCGGAAGGAGTAGCGCGCCGGGTCCGCCGGGCTCTCCGACCGCCCGTGCCCCCGGGGGTCCCAGAGGATCAGCCGGTAGCCCGCTGCCAGGGCCTTGATGTTGGGTTCCCACATGGTCGTGTTGCCGCCGATCCCGTAGGCCAGCACGAGCGGGAACCCCTGGCCGTGCTCCTCGTAGTAGAGCTTCACCCGGTCGTCGGTCTTCGCGTACGGCATTGGCCACCTCCTCAGCTCACCGCCTGCGCAAGCTCAGCCTCCAGCCAATTTGGCTCCGGGAAATCTAGTCGAGCTATCCTACATCAAGGCTGACTTTGATGGCAGCGTTTACCTTTTCCACAAGCTGCGAAGACAGGGTCCCCACCCGTCGTCGAAGGCGTGATCTATCGATGGTCAGGATCTGGGCGAGGTTGACGATTGAGGATCGCTTCAGGCCGCCCTCTCCTCTCATCAAGGGCACCGTCACCGGATAGATTTTGATCGTCGAGGTTATAGCCGCAACAATCGTCGTAGCCGCGTATTGATTTCCCACATCGTTCTGGATGACCAGGGCGGGACGCATTCCTCGCTGCTCGCTCCCACGACTTGGCGAGAAGTTCACCATCCACACCTCCCCGCGGCGAGGGGAGGGCACCGTCATCTGATCGCCTCCCAGCCCGCGGCCAGATGACGCTCGGCGGTAGCGTGATCTTCTTTCGCCATAGCCAGGTAGCCATCCTTCAGTGCCTGCTCAAGCTGGCGGCGGCGCCAGAGCTGAAGCGCCTCCTCCACGAGCTGGCTCCGGGGCTTTCCCTTTTTGCGACTGGCTCCCCCCAGCTCCCGGATAAGCCCCGCATCCACGCTTACCGTGATCTTTACTTTGGATGCCATGCATTCCTCCAAAAGGTCACACTATTGGTATGCCCCATTATACCTTGAACCCGTCGCGCCGGGGCTCCGCGCTCAGTCGGACGAGTGCACCCAGGAGCGGGGATGGCGGAGAACCCGGAGCGGCGTGGTACGTGACGCTCTGCGGCGTCACTTGGGCTTGCTCCGCTTCGAGCAGCTACGCCGCCAGGCCATGCCATTCGCAGAAGCGCGTGGCTACCTAACGGATGAGGATGTGAGCTAACCTTCCTCCCCCCACAATCAGCCTGTCCATGTTTTTGCGGTAGTTCTTGGTGTCTGGAAAAGCCAATGCAACGTCGTCTTTGTTTTGGGGCTTTTCGGTTTTCTTGATCGCATTGAAAATCGCTTGGGACACGTCGCGCCACGCCCGATCCAATTGACGGGCGCAGCGGTTTCGCCCTTGCATTCGATCACCAGTCGCTTACCAGAGGTCGGACTAACTGACATTCTTGAAGCTTTGCCGTTTCAGCCATTTCGCCATAGCCTTTTTACATAATCTTCCGTAACCGCGTGCATCAGAGCCCCTCCAGCCCTAACTCCTTCCACCGCGCCTCCACCCGGGCCTCGTCCTCGTGGGCGGGGCGCACCGTGGGAGGGAAGCGCGCGCCCCCCCATTCGGCTCTCGGCTCGAACTCCCAGCTCCGCGTGGCGTCGATCAGGACCCGGTTCCAGAGGCCGGAGCCGAGCCGGCTGATGTCACGCTCCTCCATGGGCGTGCTCGGGTCGATGGGAGAGCCGAAGATCCCCGGAAAGACCACGAGCCCCCCGTGCCCGGCGTTGACCCGGTAGGCAATCGCCCAGTCAAGCTGCTCGTAGGAGGACACGTCGATGTCCTCCTCCACCACGATCACGTTCTTGTAGCGGAACTGGGCCGCGCCGGCCCCCCAGAGCGCCGCGGCGATCTGCTTGGGCTGCCCCTGATAGTGCTTCTTGATCTGGATGGCGATGTTGGTCCCGTTGGTGATGGGGTGGATGTAGACGTTCTGGATTCCCGGAATCCCGGCGCTGTTCAAGATGTTCCAGGCGATGGCCGCCCGCTGCACGGAGGACATCACGCTGTTCTCGCTGAAGGAGCCGGGCAGGGTTCCTTCCAGCGTGCCGAAGAAGATGGGATCGGAGCGGTGGGTCACGCAAGTGACCTGGATAGCCGGGCGCGGGGTGGGGATGTCCGAGACGTAGCCGGTGAACTCGCCGAACGGTCCCTCCGTCTCGTACAAGGCCGGGTCGTCGGAGATCAGTCCCTCGATCACGATCTCGGCGCTCGCCGGCACCTCGAGATCCACCGTCTCGCACCGGACCAGCTCGGCCGGCTCGCCCCGGTACGCGCCCATCACGTCGTACTCGCAAACGCCCGCGGGGATCGGGCTCCCCGCGAGGAAGCAGAGGAGCGGATCCCAGCCGATCACGCAAGCCACAGGCATCGGCTCGCCGCGCTGCGCGTACTTGAGGAAATGTTGTCCCCAGTGCTGCCCTCCCTTGATGAGGAGCGAAGGGATGGTGTTCCGCTTGCCGACCATCCCGCGGTAGATGCCGACGTTCTGGACGCCCGTGTCCGGGTCGCGCGTGACGATGCCGGCAAAGGTGTTGACGTACCGCCCACCCTCCAGGTAGTGCCACTTGGGGACCGGGAACTCGAAAAGGTTGACGGCGTCCCCTTTGACGATCTGCTCCTTGACGGGACCGGTCGGCACCACGACCGGCTTGATCGTCTCCCGGTTCTTCTTCATCACGTGCTGGACCAGCTCCTGGTTCGGCGCGTCTTTGGGGAAGCCCAGGGCGAGGGCCAGCCGGCCCCGGCTCCCCAGCCCGCTGGTGAAGAGCCGGGTCGAGCGCCCGTGCTCGTACCCCCGGATATTCTCGAAGAGGAGCGCTGGCCCCTTCTTCTCCAGGACCTTCCGAGTGATGGCCCCGATCTCCCGGTCCCATTCCACAGGGGCGGCGATCCGCCGGAGCTCCCCCTC
>CAYJUC010000035.1:4883-6155 GCA_964372605.1 uncultured bacterium
GCGAGGGCAGGATAGACGAAGATCTGGCGCGCGGCAAGGGCACAGCAGGGGGAGGGCCGAGCAGGGGGAATCTTTAGGCGTCCCCTCAAAGTGAGTCCGACAGATGGCTTGGGGTTGTGGAAGGCCTTAATCAGGCGCGCACCGGCCAGTGTGGAAGCCCATCGAACTCGACGGCGCTGTATCATTATTTTGGGCATTGACTGCTTGATCCTACCCGGAGTAGTTATAACTTGACATTGCCACTTGATACGGGCTATACGGATGACGAGGTAATCAGTGCAAACGCAGCTTACTCTCTGGGAGAGTCATAGTGACCCTTTCCAAATTCGTCGCGGGGCCGATGATACGAACAGTTCGCGGAAGGGGAACCTGTCGGACGCTAGTCACCGAATCGCAGGGAAGAGAGTTGTTTCGGTGAAGGCCGAGGAGCTACGAGTGACGCCTAGCACGCGGCAAGTGATCAACGTTGCTTCAGTTCCGCATCGAAGTCCGTTTCGTTACCCTGGCGGTAAGACTTGGCTGGTTCCTCATGTTCGGCGGTGGCTGATTAGTTTGCCAAGTCAGGCTAAGGAGTTTGTCGAACCATTCGCAGGGGGCGCTATCGTCGGTCTTTCGATGCTATTCGAGGAGCTAACTGAACACCTGACCCTCGCGGAGTTGGACGACGATGTGGCTGCTGTTTGGAAAACCATTTTGAGTCCTAGAGCGAAAGAGCTCGTTCGTCGAATCGCCTCATTTGAGATGACGCATAAGGCTGTAACCGAGGTGCTCGAAAATCGTTCCACCGATACATCCGTGCGCGCTTTCGCTACTATTTTAAGAAACCGCGTCCAGCGGGGTGGAATTATGGCTCCGGGGGCGAGTCTTATGAAAGCGGGCGAGAACGGACGGGGTCTCCGCTCGCGTTGGTATCCTGAAACGCTGGCGAATCGGATCCTGGCGATCGCGGGAAAGCGCGCTCAAATTACCTTCATCCATGGAGATGGTATCCAACACATCCGGGAAAGGGCCAAGCGACCCGAGTTGGTATTCTTCATCGATCCACCATACACGGTCGCAGGACGTAGGCTCTACGTACATTCGGAGGTCAACCACGAAGAACTGTTTCGGATAATGTCTTCGGTCAGAGGCGCCGTGCTTATGACTTATGATGATGCGCAACCAATCCGTGAGTTGGCCCGGGAATATGGATTCGATTTGGAAATCGTGGCAATGAAGAATACTCACCACGAAGTAATGACCGAATTGTTGATTGGCAAAGATCTGGAATGG
>CAYJUC010000035.1:6255-18281 GCA_964372605.1 uncultured bacterium
CGAACCATGCGACATCGCAGTTCGAAACGTGACTCACGGTCCCCATTGACCCCATTGCTTCAAAGAAGCCCCGGTCAACCACAACAGCCATCTTTTTGCCCCATCTTCGAAGTGAAGGAACCTTAATCTGCAATTGCGGCATGAGCCGTTTCGGGCCGCTACTCCTGTAGTCTGGTTGTCGTCTAGCTACAGGAAACGGAATAGTCTGTGGATTTCAAGCGCTTAAAATCGCCTTAAAGTCTCGTTTCATAGAAGCGCCCTGGAAATAGACAGCCTGAATCTCAACTGCGCACCAAGAAAGAGGCTGAGAATCAGGCACAACGAGAACGTTGTCGATGCGTCCGACGTCTCCTGCTGGTTCCTCCCCATCTTCTGGCCTTTCCAGAAATCCGATCTGCCCAAGTACGACCGGCTGCGAAGAGTTTAGGATCGTCTCCCCTATCCATCTGAAGACGACTCCTTCTTCTTCGAACCTTTTGGGGCATACCGCACACAACGCGCCCATTGCTCGCACCTGAGCTGTCGCCGATTTCTCATACAGTCGTAACGAGCAAACCCCGCCTTCCTTGTTGCACGGTACCGGGCGTTCAGGTGTAGACCGGAATGGGCAGGGCTGTGAAGGACGATCTTTTTTAGGAAGTTGCTGGATGCGTGCGAGCGTACGCCGCTCTTGCGCCGGCAGGTGAGTGAAAAGTTTACCGTACCAGTCGCCGATCCCGTACAAGCGTTGTGTTTCTGATCGTACTCGACTTCTTGCCACTTTTACCTCAGTTAGCCGTGATACTCCGTCACGATCCCATGGGAGTACGCCTCAGACACCTTCGCATGCCCTCTTTGTCAGTGCTCGCCACGTGGGGACCTTGACCCCATCACGGTCTCCTTGACCCCCGGGCCAGGGGGGTCCCGGCAGCGAGGGCAGCATAGACGAAGAGTCTCCCGCACAGCAAGAGGAGCGAACTATCACGATCTCCTCCCGGCCTTGACGATCGGCCCGAGCGCTCCGGGTCGGCGGAGGCGCTGGGTGGCACACACTCCCAGGAAGCCGAGCAGTCCAAGCAGGTCGCTCCAGAGGCCAGGGAAGATCAGCAGCACCGCTCCCGCCAAGAGGACCAGCCGCTCGGCGATCCGCGTGGGCCCCCAGAGGTATCCCACGATCCCCGCTCCCAGCATCAAGATCCCCAGCATCGCGGCAGCGGTGCGGAGGATGACGCCGAGCGGAGTGGTGTGGATCAAGAGCAGGGCGGGATCGTAGGCGAAGCTGAAGGGGATCAGGAACCCCGATAGTGCGAGCAGCATGGCCGTCCACTGGGTCCGCCAGACATCGGCGCCCGCGATCGCGGAGGTGGCGTAGGTGGAGATGGCGGTGGGCGGAGTCAGGTCGGCCAGGATGCCGAAGTAGAAGACGAACATGTGGGCCACCAGCGCCGGAAGCCCAAGCTGGAGGAGCGCGGGGGCGGCCATGATGGAGGTGATGATGTAGGTTGCCGAGGTGGGGAGCCCCGTCCCGAGGAGCAGCGCGGCCACCATGGTGAGGAGAAGGGTGAGCAGCAGGCTTCCTCCCGAGAGCGCCACGATGCCGCTGGCGATCCTCAACCCCAGCCCAGTCACCGCCACCACGCCCACCACGATCCCAACCGCGGCGCACGCCAGCGCGACGGGTAGGGCGTTCTGGGCACTCTCGACGAGCGCCTCGACTGTGCCCCGGAGCGTGAGGCGGGTCTCGCGGCGCAGGAAGCTGACGGCGGCGCCGATGAGGATGGCCCAGAGCCCGGCGTAGATCGGCGTCCGTCCCTCCACCATGAGATAGACGAGGGCCGCCGGCGCCGCGAGCAGATGGCTCTGGGCTGCCAGCACTCTCTTGAGAGCGGGAAGCTCGCTCCGGGGGAGGAGCGGGAGACCCTTCCTGGACGCCTCGAAGTGGACCATCACCCCCACCGCGAAGAAGTAGAGGACCCCGGGAATCGCGGCGGCCAGCGCCACGGTGGCATAGGGCACGCCGAGAGTTTCGGCCATGATGAACGCCGCCGCCCCCATGACTGGAGGGATCAGCTGCCCCCCCATGGAGGCCGTGGCCTCCACCCCCGCGGCGAACTCCGGCCGGTAGCCTGCCCGCTTCATGAGCGGGATGGTGAAGGCTCCCGTGGTGACCGCGTTGGCGATGGCGCTGCCGTTGATCGTGCCGAGGAGGCCGCTGGAGATCACCGCCACCTTGGCGGCTCCGCCGCGGCTCCACCCGGCCAGCGCCAGGGCGAGGTCGGTGAAGAACCGGATCAGCCCCACCCGGGTCATGAAAGTCCCGAAGAGGATGAAGAGGTAGATGTAGGTGGCCGAAACCAACGCCGGAATGCCGAACACACCCTCGGTGGAGAGCACCTGCTGGTCGAGGAAGCGGGAGAAGGCGGTCCCGCCGTGGCCGAGGAAGCCGGGCAGCCATGGTCCTGCGAAGGCGTAAATCACGAAGGCCAGCACGAGCCCCGTGAGCCCGGCGCCGACGAAGCGTCGGGAGGCTTCCAGAAGCAGGATGAGGAGCAGGCAGCCCACCACCTTGTCGAGCAGGCGCGGTTCGTCCACGAAGGGCATCCGGGTGACGAGCCGAGGGTTCTCGACGATGAAGTAGACCGCCGTCGCCGCCGCCAGGAGGGCGGCCCCGCCGTTGACCCATCGGGTACCCGCGCCGGAGGCCTGGGTGAGCGCGCCTTCCCTGCTCGGGGTGAGGAAGGCCAGGGTCACGGCGAACGCGACGTGGAGCGGGAGCTGGATCAGAAGGTCGAACATTCCCGCGGCGGCGGTGTAGATCTGGAAGACAGACCAGGCCACGGCCACCAGCCCGCGCGGGGTCAGATACGCTCCCATGACTCCTGGCCGTTCCGACGGCTCGATGCCTGACGATCGAGCCTCACGATCCGGCCGCCGGCCGGAATCCATCGGCGGCTACTTGAGCCATCCCTTCTCCCGGTAATAGCGTTCGGCTCCGGGATGGAGCGGGATGCCGACCTTCTCCGGCTTCCAGGCAGCCTGTGGCTCGAAGACTGACAGGCCCGCGTGCCCGCGAACGAGCGCGTCCTTGCTCTCCGCGATCGTCTTCGTGATCGTGTGCGCGACAGCGTCGGGGAGCGCCGTGTTAGTCGTCAGCACGGTGGGGAATCCGACGGTCTCGATCGGCGCCGGCTGGTTCTTGAACATGTCGGCCGGCATCGTGGCTGGCTCGTAGCCGAGGGCGGCCAGCCCCCTGACCCGCTCGGGCTCGAATGGGAGGAACTTGACGTCGGCAAACGTCGCGATTTCGGTGATGGAGGGATGCTTGGGCGTCACCACCGCGATCAGCAGATCGGCACGGCCGTCGCGCATGGCATCCACGATGACGTTGAACCCCACATGCGTCGCGCCGCCGCCCGAGCTCTTGAGGTCCGCGTAGGTGATGCCGTACTCCCGCAGGAGCTGCCGGGCGCCGAACTCGCCGATCGAGCCCACGGCAAGCGTGTAGAGCTTGACCGGGAGCTTCTTCTCCTTGATCTCTCTGAGTGAGTTGATGCCGAGCTTCTTCTGCGCGATGGCGACGAGATAGTAAGTGTCCAGGCCGCCGACGAGCCCCCGGAGGTTCTCCAGCTTTTGGTCGTAGGCCTCCCGGCCTTCGTAGGCCCACCGGTTCGTCACCGTGAAGGAGAACGCGATGGGTGTCTCGTTCTTCGCCACCAGCTTGGCGTTGCCGACGCCGCCGGAGAACGGGAGCACGTCGATGGTCGAGCCGGGAGGGAGCGTCTTCCTGAGCAGCTCCGCCATCGTGGCGCCGTAGATGTACCAGGCCGTCCCCTGGCTGAGTGTCGCGAATTTCAGCCTCACCGGCTCCTGCGCAGAGCCTCCGCCGGAACTTCCGAGGATGACGAGGGCAATGAGCGTAGCACCGAGGAATCGACGCATCACAAACCTCCTTTTTTTCCCAGAGGGGCCGGGCACCCTCGCCCCAGCTCTCTCCCTCGCGAGAGAGAGGGAGCCTTTTCGGTTCCCTCGCCCCTGGAGGGGGGAGAGGGGAGGGTGAGGGGGCGTTAGAGGGTGAGGGGGCGTTAGAGGGTGAGGGGGCGTTAGATGTGCGGGCGGCATCAGTGTGCAGGGCGCGGGGCCGACGGGAGAAGCGTCTCCAGCAGGGTCACCATCTCCCTGCTGTCCCACTCGCGCGCGCCCTGGGCGAGGCCTGCGACCTCGCCGCCGGGCTTCACCAGGAAAGTGGCCGGGATCCCGGCGACCCGCCAGGCCTGGGCCGCTGTCATGTCGGGGTCTAGGAGGATCGGGAACGTGAGCTTTTTCCCGCGGACGTACGGCTCGACGAAGGAGCGCGGCTCGCCTTTGTCCACGGTGACGCCCACGACCACGAGCCCCCGATCGCGGTACCGGACCCAGAGATTCTCCAGCGTCGGCATCTCGGCGTCGCAGGGGGGGCACCAGGTGGCCCAGAAATTCAGCACGACCAGCTTGCCCGCATAATCGTTCAGGGTGACCGTCTTTCCGTCGAGACTCCTGAGCGATAGGCCTGGGCTGCGCTGCCCCTCCTTGAACTCGGTGACGCCGGCCCGTTCGTACGGGTCCGGGGACTCGGTGTGATGATACTTGCTCCCCTCCTCGCCGGCCTTGCGCGCCGGCAGGAGCCACCAGAGCGCGCCCAGCAGGAGCGCCAGGAGGCCGAGCGCGATCACCGTCTCCCGGCGGTTGGCCCCCAGGAAATGAGTCTGCCAGACACGCATTCAGACCCCCAGCTTTTCGCGCGTGATCGGGCTGTCCCGGAGCGCGCCCGAAGCGCCCTCGAAGACGATGAGGCCCTTCTCCATGATGTAGCCCCGGTCGCAGACGGAGAGCGCCATCCGGGCGTTCTGCTCCACCAACAAGACGGTGATCCCGAGCCGCGCGACCTCGGTGATGATCTCCCGGATGTGGCGGACCAGAGTGGGGGCCAGCCCCTGCGTGGGCTCGTCCATGAGGATCAGCCTGGCGCCGGCCATCATGACTCGGGCGATGGCGAGCATCTGCTGCTCGCCGCCGGAGAGAGTCTTCCCGAGCTGATTCACGCGCTCCTTGAGCCGCGGGAAATGCTGAAAGACCTGCCCCAGCCGCTCCTGCCGGATGGCCGCGGTCCGGGAGCGCTCTGCCGAGAGCCCCAGCTCCAGGTTCTCGCGCACGGTCAGGCCCGGGAAGATGCGGCGGTTTTCGGGAACGTATCCCACGCCGAGCCTGGCGATCTCGTGAGGGGTGAGGCGCGTGAGATCCTGCCCCTGGAACTCGATCTGCCCCCGGGTGGGCTTGAGGAACCCCATGATGGTTTTGAGAAGCGTGGTCTTCCCCATGCCGTTCCGCCCCAGAAGCGCCACGGTCTCCCCGTCGTTGACCGTCAGGGAGACGCCGAAGAGGATCGGCGTCGCTCCGTAGGCGGAGTGCAGATCCACCAGCCTCAGCATCTCAGCCTACCACCCTCACCCCTGCCCTCTCCCTCGGGAGGGAGAGGGAGCCCTTTCGGTTCCCTCGCCCCCAGCGGGGGAGAGGGTTAGGGTGAGGAGCCCTGATGAGCATCAGTCGCCGACTCCGAGGTACGCTTCGATCACGCGCGCATCGTTCCGGATCTCCGTGGGCGGTCCCTCGGCGATCTTTTCGCCGAAGTGCAGCACCGCCACCCGGTCGGAGATCTCCATCACCACGCTCATGTCGTGCTCGATCAGGAGGAGCGTGAGCGAGCGCTCGGCCGCCAGCTTTCGGATGAGCCGGGTGGCCTGCCGCGTCTCCCCCGGAGTCATCCCGGCCGTGGGCTCATCCAGCAAGAGGAGCGTGGGCCGCGTGGCCAGGGCCAGGCAGATCTCCAGGTAACGCTGCTCGCCGTGGGAGAGATTCTCGGCAAGCTCGTCGGCGCGGCCGGCCAGGTTGAACGCGGCCAGGAGCGCCATGACCTCGTCTCGCACTTCCGCGCGCCGCCAGAGGGAGGCGAGCCGTCCCTGCTCGGCAGAGCGGGACTGGGCGGCGACCAACACGTTGGAATAGACCGAGATCTCCGGAAAGATGTTGGTGATCTGAAAGGTCTTGGCGATCCCTTTCCGGTTCACCGCCTCGGGCGGGAGCCCCGTGATCTCCTCCCCGAGAAAGCGGACGCGCCCGCCGGTCGGCGGGTAGAGGCCCGTGATGACGTTGAAGAGGGTGGACTTCCCAGCGCCGTTGGGGCCGATCACGGAGAAGACCTCGCCATTCCTCACGTCCAGATCCACTTGGGAGAGCGCTGCCAGCGCTCCGAAGCGCTTCGAGACCTGCTCCACCTGGAGGACGGACCGGCCGTCACCCACCATTATTTTGTCTCCCCCGCGGGAACCGGTGCCGCCCGTGCGGGTCGAAGGGTCCCCAGGAGACCCTTGGGCATGAAGAGCACGATCAGGACGAGGATCACGCCGATGATGAGGAAGTGGAGCCCAACCCCTTTGTCGGCGCTGAGGCCGAGGGCCAGGTAGATCTTTGGGGCGTAACTGCTCACCTCCTCCTGCAGGACGATGAAGAAGGCGCCGCCGATGATCGGCCCCACAAGAGTGCCCATCCCGCCGATCATGACCATCACGATGGCCTCGCCGGAGACTGTCCAGAGGAGGAGATCCGGGGTGGCGTTGGCCAGCCGGATCGGGTAGATCGCCCCGGCCAGCCCCGTCAGGAGCCCGGAGATCACGCAGACCACCATCTTGTAGCGCCGCACGTTGTAGCCCAGGAAGCGGGCCCGGTCCTCGTTCTCCCGGATGGCGATCAGCGCCTTGCCGAAGTGAGAGTCCACGAGGGTGCGGCAGGCGAGGTACGCCAGGAGCAGGAGGGCCAGCACGAGGTAGTAGTTCTTGAGCGGCGTGTCGAGGGCCGAGGCCGGCGCCGGAAGGAGCCAGGCCGATTCCAGCCCCTGGATCCCGTCCGACCCGCCGAAGGCCTGCGTGTAGCGGAAGACCGTGTACATCACCTCCGCGAAGATCAGCGTCAGCAACGCGAAGTAGATCCCGCGTCGGGTAGTCGCGAAGTAGCTCACGATCAGCGCGTAGCACCCCACCACGACGACGGCTGCCCCCAGGCAGAGCCAGAGGGAACGCACGCCGCGCTCCAGCAGGATGGCCGTTGCGTAGGCGCCGAGCCCAAGGAAGGCCGAGTGACCGAAGGAGACCAGCCCGGTGTAGCCCATCAAGAGGTTCAGGCTCAGTGCCACAGTCCCAAAAAGCAACGCGTCGAAGGCCAGCCCGAGGCGGTAGCCGGTCATGAAGGGGAAGGCGGGGAGAATGGCCAGGACGCCGAAGATCGCCCACATCCGCCAGCCGAATCGCCCACCGGTCATTCCAGCACCCCTTCGCGTCCGAAGAAGCCGCGGGGGCGGACGATCAGCACGAAAATCATGATGGCGAAGATCGCGATGGCCACGCGCTGGGGGTTCATCCAGAGAGAGAAGAGGCTCTGGGCCTCCCCGATGACCAGCGCAGCGAGCACCGACCCGCCCAGGGACCCCATGCCGCCCAGGATCACGACGATGAAGGCCAGGAGGATCATCTCCACCCCCATGGTGGGGACCACGGTGAAGATGGGGGCGAGGAGGAGGCCGGCCAGGGCGGCGAGGGCAGAAGACCCCGCGAACGTCAGGGTGAAGACCCGCGGGACGTTGACGCCCAGGCCATCCAGCATCTCGGCGTCCTGCACCGCGGCGCGCACGATGATTCCCGCGCGGGTTTTGGTGAAGAAGAGCCAGATTGCCAGGAGGAGCAGGAGCGAGGCGCCAAGCAGGAAGAGGCGATATCTCGGATAGGTCATTCCCAGGAGCGGGACAGCCCCCCCGATCGGCTCCAGAATCCGGCGCATGTCACCGCCCCAGATCTCCCGGACGATCTCGCGAAACGCCATGGAAATGCCGAAGGTCAGGATGAGGCCGTAGAGCGGCTCGCGTCTGTAGATGGGGCGCAGGGCCGAGATCTCCAGCAGCGCGCCGACACCCCCGACGAAGAGCGGCGCCAGGATCACGGCCACCCAGAACGACTGGGTGAGCCCGATCGCGACGATCCCGAAGTAGGCGCCCAGCATGAAGAGCTCGCCGTGGGCGAAGTTCATGACGCCGAGGAGACCGAAGATAACGGTGAGCCCGAGGGCCAGCAACCCCAGCGCCGCCCCGAAGACGAGCCCGTGCAGCAACTGCGGCAGCAGAATCGCGACGACGTATTCCATTACGTTAGTTCCTCTCCCCCTTCGCGGGGGAGAGGGGGTCATCAGTGCTCCCTCTCCCTCGGGAGGGAGAGGGGGGGGGTGAGGGTGCCATGGGTGTTCGTGAACAATCCGGGTTAGACGGCGCCCTTCCGGGTACGGCGCCGCTTTCTCCCGGGCGCCGGTAGCGAGCTCAACACAAGTCGACCGCGCCGATTGACGCGGCACGGCACGATCTGCACGCCGCCACCGAGCAGGCGCTTGACGGCGAGCGCCGCCACCCGCCTCTTGAAGAGCGTAGCGTAGGCTGGATCATTCATGCCGTACATGTCCTCAGACACATTGTAGTAGAGGGCGAACCTCGGGGTGAAGGCACTGACGAGCAGATACCGGGTCCTGTCATGCAGGTCCTTCACACGCCGGTCCAATTCCCTGATCTGAGCGGGGCTAAGTTGTGGATCGTCGTCATCGACGCGGTTTCCAATCCTCATGTGGTCTCACCTAAATTAGAATCCTCTCCCCCTTCGAGGGGGAGAGGACCGGGTGAGGGGGAACTAGCCGAAGACCTCGACCTCACGAGCTTCGAGATACTCCCGAATGGCGTCGCGTATGTTGGCGAGGGCCTCTTCCTCCGTCTTGCCCTGTGACCAACAACCCGGCAAGCCGGGACAACACACGCTGAAACCCTCATCTGACTGCTTCAGCGCGACCTTGTATTTCACGCCTTCATCCTCCTACTGATCGTACTCTACCAGGACAGACTGCATGTCAGACATTTGCTGTATGCCTTTTCGTATCGAGCGCCCGCTTGATTTTTCCTTCGCGCAGCAAAAGACCGAAAATACTGTACGAAAGATAGTCCTTTTGCCTGCCTTGATAGTCACTCCGCAAACCCAAAAGACTTGCGGCATCTGAGTTCGTGATTCCGCCGGGATTTGCCTTCGCGAGTTCCAAGACGGCAGTCTTCAGAAGGTCGAGGCCGAGTTGCGCGCGCTCGACGGCCCCCTGGGGTACGACGATTCCTTTACGTTTCTTGCCACCCAATCCGGGGGGAACGACGGCGTTCGTGAGCAACCCACCGGAGTCGACCGTCCCAAATGCAGCAATCAGTTCTTTTTCGAGACGAAGTGCCTGAGTCTCGGTCAGGTCCTCAACCAAGATATCGACTAACGGTTTGGACCCGGCACCCAATATCTCTTTGATGCGGGCGTATTTTTTCGTTCCGTCTGGTGTGACCAAGTGGTCGTATGCTCTGCTACCTGAACCTTTCCCGATATAGAACGGAGACGCTGGCGACGAACGGGTATCCTTCAACGCGTACACGTAGAAAAAATTGGTGGCCATGTGGTTTCTCCAGTACCTGACAATGACCCCCCTCACATTGAATCCTCTCCCCCTCGAAGGGGAGAGGGGAGGGTGGGGCGTCCGAAAGGCGAGGGGCGCGCCGCCCGCGTCGGACGGAGCGCCCCCGGGTTCTCTCGCTACACGCAGCCTACTACTTCTTCTTGATGTCCCAGGTAAACCCCGCCACCGGGTCTTTCCCAACCATGGGCTCGCCGATGGTGTCTTTCCCCGAGAGCCGGGCGATGGGGACGTTCTTGCCCTTCTCCACCCGGTAGAGGTGCATGTCCATCACGACCTGATGGTCTTCCTTCCGGACGCACTGGCGGCCGATGTGCGTGTTGTCCAGGCACAGCCCTTCCAGCGCCTTGGCCACCTTGTCGGCGTCCAGGCTTTTCGCCTTCTTCACCGCCTCGGCCCAGAAGAGGACGCCGTCGTAGGTGCCCGCCGCGATGTTGGGGTCCACGCCCCACCGCTTCCTGAACCGCTCCGTGTAACTCTGCATCTGCTTGTCCGGGTTGTAGGGCGAGAAATGGTTCAGTTGGATGAACCCCTCCATGGGTTCGGCGATGGCGGGCAGGTCCTGCTGGAGGAGGAAGCAGTCGATCCCCGCCAGCTTGTACTGCTTCGTCATGCCGAAGCTGTGGAGCTGGGTCATGAGCCGCAGCGAGTCGCTCCCAGCGAACGCCAGGAAGAGCACATCGGGGCTGGACGCCTTGATGGCGCCGAACCAGGGGGTGAAGTCCTTGGTGTCCAGGGGCGCGCCGGCCACGCCCACGACCTCGCCGCCTAGCTTCTCGATGGCGGTCTTGAACTGGCGGCCATCCGACTGGCCCATCGCGTAGTCGGTGTAAAAGATGTACACCTTCTTGCCCATCTTCTCCACGATGTACTTGGCCATGCCGTTGGCCTGCATCCGCGAGTCGGGCTGGTTGGAGAAGTAGTAGGGGTGGTATTTGGTGGTTCGCATGAACTCGGCGCACGATACCGCGTTCCAGTGGACCACCTTGTGCTTCTTGGTGACGTCCATGACCGCCATGGTGGAACCGCTGGACACCGCGCCCACCAGGAGCTTGACTCCGTCCTGGAGGATCAGCTTCTCCGCCTTTCGGACGGCAGGGCCGGGCTTGGTGTCGTCGTCCTCGGAGATCACCTCCAGCTTTTTGCCCAGTACGCCGCCCTTGGCGTTGATCTCCTCCACGGCCATGACGACCCCGTAGGTCGACCACCGGCCGTACCCCTCAAACACCCCAGTCTTGGAGCCGAGGTCACCGATCTTGATGACGTGGTCCGAAGCCAACGCCGCGGGAACCGCCCCGAGGCCCAAGATGCTGGCCAGCACGAGAGCACCACACCATTTCCACATCATGATCTCCTCCTTTCGTCCGACGTTAGCTGCGGGCACCCGGGCTTCGCCACGCCCGCTATCCGCGGCGGGCACCCGGGCTTCGCCACGCCCGCCATCCGTGACGGGCACGCTCAATACCAGGCATTTCCTACCACCTGGGAAGGAACTCCTTCGCCCCTCCTTTCCGGGCTACCAGCGCTCCCTCCCGGATGACCTCCCCGAGCCTCTCCTCCATCAGGGCGAGCGCCGCCAGAGCCTTTCCCTCGTCGGGTCCCGCGGGCCTGGAGTTCGCCCCGGACGGGTCTTTCGCCGCACTGGGACGGCAGGGATTCGAGGCGGCGGCCCACATCGGATCCACCAGCATGCCGCCGAGGAAGGTCTGCGCGTCCTCGAAGGCCATCCTGAGAGCCACCGCCGCTTTCGGGTCCTGCTTCGAGATCACGAAGTCGGCGAGGTTGTAATAGCGCCATGCGGCGTTCACGGTCTTTCGAGCCTGCTCCCGCCGCTCCGCGGGCGCGATCCCCGCGTCGCTCAGCCTGCTCGCCGCGTCGCGGACCCGTTCTCGCGTCAGGAAGGCAAGAAAAATCGAGAGCCGCAGCTCCACTCCCGGAAGATCCTTGGCTTTGAGCGCGGCTCGGAGCCCGTCTTCGAGGCCCGACGGAAGATGCTTCTCGTACTTCTCCATCGTATCGTGGAGGATTCCATCGTCGAAGAGCTTGAGGGCGACGTCGAACCGTCCGGCCTGGCCCGCCGCCTTGGTCTGCTTGAAGTTGAGGGTGACGTCGGTGTCTTTGGGGACGAAGACTCCCACATGGTGCGCCCGGGCGAGCCCTGAAGAAGTGGCTGCCAGCGCGATCCCGCAAACGAGCGCCAAGGCGCGCCTCACGCCGCCGGTCTCCGGGATCTGAGAAGGTTCAGGGCCAACATTACGGTGACCACCCCCACAGCCGCCAGCGCGGCTCCGCCGAAGGGGATCCAGAGGAGGGACTCCGCGAGATCCTTGCTCCGCTGGAGCCCCAGCTCCGGGATCATCAAGCTCCACGCCAGGTAGCCGAACGGGTAGACGAAGCCGCCGATGGCGAGCATAGCATAGAGGGCGTTCGAGAGCCACCGGAGAGCCAGGAAGGTCCGGATCAACATCCCGCCGGCGAAGATCACC
>CAYJUC010000036.1:0-8168 GCA_964372605.1 uncultured bacterium
CATCGGGGCGAGAAAGCCGATCTTGATCGGACCCTTCTGAGCCGACGCCGGCCCCGGTCCCGCCGCGACGGCCAGGACCAGCACTGCGATCAGTAGAACCAGGAGTTTCTTGCCCATCGCTCTTCCCTCCTCGATGTTTGCCCGCACGTTTCAGGCCTTCGAGCTCAGCGGATCCCGCCTCGCTCCTTTCGTCAGCTCTTTGATGGTCCCCGCGACCCCCTGGGGCGCGTAGACGATGGTGCCGATATAGACGGCGCCCAGGATCAGGAGCCAGCGATGAGTGTAGACGCTCACGAGATTCTTCAGCAAGACGATAATGCCGGCTCCCGCCGCGGGGCCCAGCAGGGTCCCCCGACCCCCGAGGGCGACCATGAGCAGGATTTCCACGGAGGTGGCCAGCTCGACATCCGAGGGACTCACGAAGCCGTTGTAGTAGGCCCAGAACACACCGGCAAAGCCGCCAACGCCGCCCGCGATGATGAACCCGATGTACTTATGCAGAAAAACATGATAGCCGAGAGTCCGCATGCGGGACTCACTCTCCCTGATTCCCACCAGGCTCTGGCCAAAGGGGGATCGCACGATCACCCAGAGGACCAAAAAGGCGAGCGCGAAACCGACAAGGGTGAAGTAATAATAGGGCACCGGCTTGGCGAGCGACCAGGGCAGCCCGAGATCCGGTCGCGGGACGCCCGAGATCCCGTTATCCCCCGCGGTCAGGGAAACCCAGCGGTGGGCGAGCCCCCAGACGACCATGCCGAGGGCCAGCGTGATCATCAGGAAGTAGACCCCGGTGGCGCGCAGGGCGACCAGGCCAAAGACGGCAGCGGCGACCATCGCCAGCAGTAGTCCGACCGCCAGCGTGACCCAGAAGCTCGCCCCGTGCCGGGTCGCCAGGATCCCCACGCTATACGCGCCGAAGGCAAGATAGGCGGCATGGCCCATCGAGGCGAGCCCGGTGTAGCCGAGGAGGAGATCCAGGCTCATGGCCAGGATCGCCCAGATCAGCGCCTGAGTCACGAGGCTGAGCAGGTAGGAGGAGAAGAACGGGGGGGCGATCACGAGGAGGAGCAGGGCAATCCCGAGCCCGATCAGTCGATAGAGAGGAGGCACCGGACGCCCCGTTACGCCCGTCCGAAGAGGCCCGTGGGCCGGACCGCCAGGATTGCCGCCATGGGGGCAAAGAGAGTGAAGTAGGAAAGCTCCGGGAACAGCGCCTTGCCGAAGTTGTCGAGAAGACCAACCATCAGGCTCCCGATCAGGGCGCCTTTCAGGCTTCCCATCCCGCCGATGATGACGACCACGAAGGCGTAAGGGAGGATCTCGAAGTCGGCGCCGGGGTACACCCCTACGAACCCTCCGGCGACGACGCCCGCTGTCGCGGCGAGGAAAGCTCCCAGGGCGAACACGCCCATGGAGATCACGGGGACGTTGATCCCGACCCCGCGCGCCATCTCCGCGTCGTCCACGGTCGCCCGGATCATCGCCCCGATCCGCGTTTGCTCCAGGACTAGCCAGAGGATCACCGCCACCGCCCCGGCCACCGCCACAAGAAAGATGCGGTAGACCGGAAAGAAGAGCACGTCGAGCTGGTAGGCGCCGGAGAGCGCCGCTGGCACCTTGATGGTGTACGGGTCCCCGCCCCAGATCACGAGCCCGAGGTCCTGAAAGATCAGGGCGAACCCCATGGTGGTGAGCACCTGGCCCAGTTCCTGCCCGGAGAGCCGCTTCAAAAACGCGTTCCATTCGCCGACCCCCACGATGGCGATGACCAGGGCGCCCGCGAGAATGGCCAGGAAAAAACTTCCGGTCCGCCAGATGACCGTCAGCCCGACGTACCCGCCGAGCAGGTAGTAGGAGCCGTGAGTCATGTTGACGATCCGCATCATCCCGAAGATGAGGGAAAGCCCACCCGCGAGGAGGAAGAGGAGGGCCCCGTACGAGACCCCGTTGAATGTCTGGGTGATCCAGAATTCCATGTTGGGCGTCAGTTCACTCGGAGGGGGGCACGCCCCCCTTCCGAGCCTCCCCCAGAGGTTGCGCCGGCAAAGCCGGCGCTCGAGCATTGCAACGTCAGGCGCCGTAGTCGCACGCGACGTGGGGCAGCACGTGGCGGCCGAACAGCTCGACGGTTCGCACGGGGTCAGCGGCCAGGCTTACGGTGAACATCAGCTGCCTCACCCCCGCCCTTTGGGCGGCTCGCACCTGCTCGATGCAGTCGTCGGGGCTGCCGGCGATCGCCAGCCGGCGGCGGAGGTAGTCGAAGAGACCGAGGCGCTTGACCAGCCCGGGGTCCATCTCACCCCGCCGCGTGCTGTAAGTTGCACGAAGCTCGTGGATCGCCGGCACGAACTCCGAAGGAACGCCGCGCTGCTCCGGATCTCGCCCAAGAATATACGCGCCCACGAAGGCGAGGATGCTTCCGAGCTTCTCGAGCGCCACCTCCCGAGTCTCGGCGCAGTCGAGGCACGCGATCTGCCAGACCTCGACCTCGCTCGCGTCCCGGCCCGCCTCTTTGGCGCCGCTCCGGATCAGGTCCTCCGCCTGCGCGATCAGCTCGGCCTGGAGGCCATAGTTCACGAACGCGCCGTCAGCGACCGCGCCCGCCACCCGCAGTGCCCCCGGTCCAGACCCCGCCGCATAGACCGGGACCGGACGTCGGACCCAGGGGATCTCGAAGGTCATCTGCCCGTACGAGGCCCGCCGCCCGTTTAACAGCGCTCGCATGAACGAAACGGCCTCATGAAGCACCGCCGCCCTGGCGGGCGCGCTACCTACATTGACCACGCCACTGTGCCCCGCTCCGATGCCGAGGATGGCTCGGCCTCCGGAGACAAGGTCGACGGACGCGGCAGCAGTGGCGGTGATGGCCGGATGGCGAGTGACGACGTTCGTGACGCACATCGGGATTCCGACGCGCGTGGTATGTGAAGCCACCAGGGTCAGCGCCACCCAGGGGTCCATCGCGTTGCCCGGCGTGTCCGCGATCCCGACAAGGTGGAAACCCAGTTCCTCGCCGAGTCGCGCCATGCGGACCGTGTACTCGGGCGCGTACGGCCAGAAAAAGAAGCCGAAGCGCATCGCCATGCCACGGTTATGGTTTCACCGGTGGGTAGTCGCGCGAGTACGCCGGCGACTGCAGAAACTCGTCCGGCTTATGCATCCAGAACTGCGACACCATGGGGTAGGTGTGAAGAATCGAGTTCTGGAGCTGTCCGCCAACCCGTTCCACCTTGAGAATGTAGAAGTTCTCGGTGGGGTTATTGAAGTCGTCCAGCTTGATCGGGCCCCGCGGGTCCTCCACGGTCTCGATGGCCCGGCGGATCGCGTCGAGGAAGCGCTCGCGCTCCTCCACTTGGCCACCGACGAGCCTGGCCGCCTCGGCGATCCAGCGCCCGGTCGAATACATGACCGCGCTGAAGTACGCCGGCCGCTTGCCGAGCTTGGCCTCCGCCAGCCGCATGAACTCTCGGTTGGCGGGGTTGTCGAGGACCGGGCTCCAGTGGAGCACGCTGATCACCCCGAGGGCCTCGTCACCCATCGCGCGGAGGGCGTGCTCGTCCATCATCACGCCGCTCCCGATGAGGGGCAGCCGGGCCTTCAGCCCCTGCTCGCTGTACTGCTTGACAAACCGGATGGCCTGGCCCGCAGCGAACACGGCCGAGACCGCGTCCGCGTCCCGGCGGATCTGGGTGAGGTAAGGGCCGAAGTCCATGGCGTTCAGCGGGACCCAGATCTTCTGGACCACCGCCCCGCCGTTGTCCTGGAAGACTCGCTGGAAGCCGCCGATCTGCTCGTGGCCGAAGGGGTTGTCCATGGCGATGGAGACAACCCGCCGGTACTTGAGCGTCGTGGCGGCGTAGTGGCCGAGCGCGTGCATGTTCTGGCTCCCGGCGAAGTTGGACCGGAGGATCCACTTGGGGGGCCGCCGCTTGGTCAGCTCGTCGGGGGTGGTGAGGTAGAGCGTCGGCAGCCGGTCGGCCTCGATGGGCTGGACCAGGCCGTAGCCGATGTTCGACAACAGCACCCCGGTGAGGATGTGAATGCGGTCCTGGGCGACGAGCTTGCGGTACTTGGCGAGCGCCTTGGCGGGGTTGCCCTCGTGGTCCTCGGCGATCAGTTCGATCTTGCGCCCCGCCGCCTGGTAGTTCGTTTGCTCGAAGGCGAGCTTGAGGCCGAAGAGCATGTCCTGGCCTGCCTGCGCGAAGACCCCTACGAGGGGCGCGATGAAACCCACGCGGATCGGCTCGGCCGCAGCGCCCACGGCCGGCGTACTTACGACAAGAACCAGCAGTGCTACCACGGAGAGGCAGAGCTTGACGTAGGATGATGTCATGCGTGACCTCCCTAGAATGGTTTTCATTGCGGGTAGCCTACTATGCGCTCCGGGAAAACACAATGGTGGCTCGTTGTCACTCCCGCGCCTCGGCGACGAGCCGGCAGATTCGCTCGGGCGTGAGCGGCAGCTCACGGATGCGAACGCCCAAGGGCGCCAGGGCGTCCTCGATAGCAGCCGCGATGGCGGGGTGAACGGGGATCGTACCGCTCTCCCCGGCCCCCTTGAAGCCCGCGGGGTTCAGGGGCGATGGCGTCTCCATGTGGCTGGACTCGATGGGCGGGATCTCCGTCGCCGCGGGAAGGAGGTAGTCCATGAACGTCGTGGCCAGGGGCTGCCCCTCCGCGTCGTAGAGCTGTTGCTCGTAGAGCGCGTTGCCGATCCCGTGGGCCACCCCCCCTTGGATCTGTCCTTCGACCAGGAGCGGGTTGATAATCGTTCCGCAGTCGTGGGCCACAAAATAGCGGAGGACCTCCACCTTACCGGTCTCGGGGTCCACGCGGACGACCGCGATGTTGGCGCCGTTGGAGAAGATGGCGGCCGGCGGGTGGAAGAAGTCGGTGGCCTCCAGACCGGGGCGCATTCCCGAAGGCAAGGCCACCCCAGGGCGGCCGAGGGCGAGCGTCGCGATCTGCCCCAGCGTCACGGCCCGGTGAGGGGCGCCTTGCACGGACACCTTCCCGTTCTCCAGCGTCAGGTCTGCGGGGCTCGCCTCAAGCAGGGTGGCCGCCAGAGTCAACGCCTTCTCCCGCACTTGACGCGCCGCCAGGATCACGGCGTTGGAGGTGACCGTGGCGATGCGGCTCGAGATGGTCCCCATCCCGAAGGGAAAGGCCTCCGTGTCCCCCATGAGGACGCTCACATCATCCATGGAGACCGAAAGCTCCTCCGCGCAGACCTGAGCCAGGGTGGTGTCGTGGCCTTGCCCCTGGGGCCCCGACCCCGTCAACACAACCACCTTCCCCTGCGGGTCCACTCGAACGGTGGCCCCTTCGTAGGGCCCGATGGAGGTAGCCTCAACGTAGCACGCGATTCCGATCCCGAGATGCCGCCCGCGGCGTCGTTCTGCGTCCTGGCGCGCGCGTAATGACTCGTAGTCAGCCAGTTCCATTGCCATCCGAAGACACTCGGGGTAATCGCCGCTGTCGAAGGTTTGGAGCTTCCCCTCGCGGAACGGGAGCCCCGTGCAGTAGGGCATCTCGTGGGGCCGGATGAAGTTCCTGTACCGGACCTCCGCCGGGTCGAGGCCGAGCTGGCGAGCGACCAAGTCAACCACTCGATCCATCACGAACGCCCCCTGGGGGCGACCCGCGCCGCGCACCGGACCCACCGGGACTCGATGGGTGTAAGCCACGCGCATCTCTGCATCGAAGTTGGGGAGCTTGTAGGGACCCAGCGTGCTGGTCGTCGTGAGCATGGGGACGATGGCGCCGTAGGGCGTGTAGGCCCCGGTGTCGGCCACGGCGCTGTCGCGGAGGGCGAGGAGGATTCCGTCCCGGCTGACGCCGAGCTGGACCTCGTGGATCTGCTCGCGCTCCTGGAAGCTACTGAGCAGATCTTCCCGCCGGTCGGAGATCCACTTCACCGGGCGGGAGAGACGGAGGGACAGCCAGGGGATCAGGAAGTCTTCCGGATACTGCCCTGCCTTCGGGCCGAATCCCCCGCCAACGTCGGGGGCGATCACGCGGAGCTGGTGGAGGGGGAGATTGAGCAGCTCGGCGATGGCCCGTTGGAGCAGGTGGGGGGACTGCGTCGAGGCCCAAACGGTGAGCTTCCCGCTGGGCTCTGGAACGGCCAGGAGCCCCCGCGGCTCCAAGAACCCGCCGCCGCCCCTCGAGATCGTGAGCCGCTCCCGGAAGATATGGTCTGCCGCTCCGAATGCCGTCTCCACATCGCCCACGCGGAGCCGCCACTGAGCAGCCAGATTGGAACCGAGGGTTTCATGAACCAGGGGCGCGCCGGGCTCAAGGGCCCGCACCGGATCCACCGTGGCGGCCAGCGGCTCGTATTCCACCCGCACCAGCTCGGCCCTGTCCTCCGCCAGGTAGCGGTCCGGCGCCACGACGACGGTTACCGGCTCGCCCACGTATCGGACGCGCTCGCTCGCTAGGGGCGTGGGGGTGACCGGACGGAGGCCGGGCTGCCCTCCCATGAAGAGCGGCTGTGGTTTGAGAAGGGGTCCGAGGTCCGCGGCGGCTCCAACGAAAAGGACTCCGGATGCCGCCCGCGCTCGCGACAGGTCCACGGAGACAATCCGGGCATGAGCGTGTGGGCTTCGGACAAGAGCTGCATGCACCGTGCCTGATGGCTGGAGGTCGGGGACATACCGTCCGCCGCCCGTCAGGAGCCGCGGATCCTCGCGTCGTCGGACCCGGGCCCCGACGAACCGCCCACCCATCGGGACTAGCAGACCGGCCGCTGCAGGACCTCGGCGCTGATCCGCCGGGGCACCAGCTGCCCGTCCCGCGTATCTCCGAACAGGCGGCCGCCCGCGACCACGACCCTGCCGCGGAGGACGGTCGTGACCGGCCAGCCCCGCGCCTCCCATCCCTCCCAGGGGCTGTAGTCGCTCACGTGGAAGTCGTCGCGCGTGAGCAGCTTGCGGATGGCCGGATCGATGAGCACCAGATCGGCGTCGCTGCCGGGGGCGATCGCGCCCTTGCGCGGATAGAGTCCGAGGATCTTCGCCGCGTTGGTGGAGGTGACCTCGGCGAACCGCTGCAGCGACATCCCCCGTTTCATCACGCCTTCGGTGAACACGATGCCCATCCGGGCCTCGGCGCCGAGATTCCCGCCCGTCACGTTCTCAAGCTCCTTGCCCCGGAGCTTCAAATCGAGCGAGGTGGGGTACTCGTCCGTGGCCGTTGTCGAGACCCCGCCGTGCACCAGGCCATCCCAGAGGGCCGCCTGGTCCTCGGGGTACTTGAGCGAGGGATAGGTGTGATAGCAGAAGCCGCGCGGGGTCTTGTAGTCCTCGGCGGTGAAGCAGGCGTAGTGGTGAAGGGTCTCGCTGTAGATCGGCAGCCCGTTGGCGCGGGCCTCGGCGACCGCGTCCACGCCCTCCTTGGCGGAGGTGTGGACGAAGTACACGGCCGCGCCGGTGTGGGCGGCGAGCTGGATTGTCCGACGGAACGCCAGGAGCTCGGAGAGCTTGTTGTGAACGAGCGGCAGCAGCCACCCTTCCGTGCGCTTCTCTTCCCGGAACTTCTCGTACATGAACTGGACGATGTCGTGGTCCTCGGCGTGCACCACCATGATCCCGTTGTGGGCCGCGACCCGTTCCATCGCGAGCTGGATCCGCCCGAAGTCGAGGCGATAGGGGTGGCGCTTGGGGTGCGGCGGGAGGACTTCGGTGGTGAAGACCTTGAAGCTCGGGAATCCCTCCTGGATCGCTTCGGGCAGCTGGTCGAAGACCCTCAAGGGGAGCTGGCCCTGGAGCGCCACGTGAAAGGAGTAGTCCACGTACGAGTTCCCCTTCCACCTGGCGGCGCGCTGCTCGATGGCGGCGGGGACATCGGTCCCCGGACGGACGAAGCAGAAGTCCACGTGAGTGGTGGTGCCGCCGAAGGCCATCCCGCGGGTGTCCTCCTCCGGTCCGAGCGTGTAGAGGTTCTCGTCGGGGTGCATGGCGATATAGTGCGCCAGGTGCGTGTGGGGCTCGACGCCACCCGGGACCACGATCTTCCCGGCGGCGTCGATCACCCGGCCGGACTCGGGCAGCGTTCCGGGAACGGCCAGCGACACGATCTGTTCACCCCGGATCCCGATGTCCCACTGGCCGACTCCCTGAGGGGTCACGACCTGTCCACCGCGAATCACGAGATCGAGCATG
>CAYJUC010000036.1:8268-18228 GCA_964372605.1 uncultured bacterium
GCCGACTCCCTGAGGGGTCACGACCTGTCCACCGCGAATCACGAGATCGAGCATGCGCTGCCCTCCTTACTTGGCGGTTGTCAGGAGCGCGGTGAGCTCCCTGAGATCTTTCAGCTCTCCCAGCCGCTCGATGGCGTCGACCGCCTGCCTCGCCCGGTCCGTCCCGAGCGCGTCGGCCGCCAGGGCCACGAACTTGCCGATCAGCTCCTCCCGCGACACCGGGTTCTCGGCGTCGCCGCGGACGACGGTCGTGGTCTGCGTCAGCACGCGACCGTCGTTGAGCATGACCGAGACCCTGGCCGTGGGGTAGCCCGAGCGGCGCATCGACATCTCGGGATCGGCGCTCACCTCCACTCGCTTCGCGAGATCCCGGATGCGCGGATCCTCGATGGACGAGTCGAGAAAACCAGAGACATCGGTCTTGCCCGTCACGACGGCCGCGGCCACGGCGTAGGGCACCGAGAACTTGGCCGCCAGCATGTTGGCCGGAGCGGCCCGCACCATCCGCGCGACAAATGGGATCGACGTGACCGCGATCCGCGCGATCGCCTCGGGAGCCAGTCGCTCGGCGCGAACGATCGCGTGCACGGCGTCGAGCGCCGGGTGGTTGTAGAGACAGCAGGCGTGGAACTTGAAGTAATTGCGCTGAATGCGGAACCCGTCTCGCTGAAGGCGACCGTCCGCGCCCAGGCCTTCGACCGCGCTCTCGCCGTCGAAGCTCTCTCCCAGGATCGTCCCGTAGACGTCCGATGGGGCGTCCCTCAGGCCGGTGTACCCGCACTCGAGCAGATGGACCGCGAGGATCCCCTGGAGCCCTGCCCGCCCGGGGTAGAGGTTCCGGATCGTCGCCCCGTCGAAGCACGGCGTCCAGGAGTTGGCGGGGCTCATCGAGGCGGCGAGGTTGATGACGCCGCGGATGGCGCGCTCGTCACGGTCGAGCAGCCTGGCGACGGCGACGGCGGCGCCGATGGTTCCCCAGGTGCCATGGGAGTGAACGTTGGGGCGCGTCCGCGTCGCGCCGCCGATGCGGGCCGTCACCTCGTAGCCCGCCACGAGGGCCTCGATGAACCGCGGACCGTCGGCGCCGATCTCCTCCCCCACGGCAAGGGCCGCGGGGAGCACGTGGATGGCCGGGTGCCCGCCGCCGAAGCGGTTGCCTTCGTCCACCTCGAGCGATATGCCCGCCGTGCCGTTCGCGAGCGCGGCGAACATGGGCTCGGCCCTCCAGCGATGGCCGATCAGCGTCGCCGTCCTCGGGCCGGATCGCTCGGCCATGAGCCCGGCGAGCCGCGCGTTCTCGGCGAGGCGGCTCCCCGCGAGGATCGCCCCGAGCGTGTCGAGCGTCACCGCCTTGGCGGCGGCGACGGCCGAGTCGCTCAGGTCGGCGACCCGGATCTGCCGGACGAGGCGCGCGAGTCGATCGAGATAGTCCATCGGTGCGCTCGCTATCGGACCGCGCCACCGATGGGTGAAATCGGGCGTCCCCGCGGGAGATACTCGCCGAAGCCCGGCTCCTGCTCGAGCTTGCCCTGGCTCAGCAGCACGCGGCCC
This sequence comes from uncultured bacterium, assembly GCA_964372605.1. Taxonomy (GTDB): domain Bacteria; phylum Methylomirabilota; class Methylomirabilia; order Rokubacteriales; family CSP1-6; genus CAYJUC01. The sequence continues at coordinate 9,820 of CAYJUC010000036.1, forward strand.
CTCAGGAGCGTCATCCACGGCCGCCCGCGCACCTTCCATCCCTCGTAGAGCGTCCACCCGGCCATGCCGTGATGGTCCGCGACGGTGATGGTGGTCTCCGGCTCGGGATCGATGATCAGAAGATCCGCGTCGGCGCCGATGCGGATGGCGCCCTTCCGCGGGTACAGGCCGAAGATGCGCGCCGGGTTCTCCGCGAGCACCCGCGCCATCCAGGAGATCGGCAGGCCCCGCTTGACGACGCCCTCGCTGTACATGAGCGGGACCATCGTTTCCACCGAGGGACTCCCGAACGGGACCGGCTTCCCGTCGGGATCGACGAAGATGTTCTTCCAGCCGGGCTCTTTCGCCTGCTTCGATCGCGGGGCGTGATCGCTGCCGATGGTCGAGATATGGCCCTGCGCGACGCCGGCCCACAGCGCTTCGCGATCCGGGCCATCGGCCCGGCGCAGCGGCGGTCCGATCTTCGCGAGCGGCCCCCACCGCTCCATCTCCTGGTCGGTGAGCAAAAGATACTGCGGGCAGGTTTCGGTCCACACGCGCCGGCCCAGCGCCTGCGCCTGCTTGATGCGCTCGAGCCCGAGCTGCGTGCTCAGGTGGACGACGTAGACGGACGATCCGGTGAGGCCGCTCATCTTGATCGCCCGGTTGACGGCCTCTTCTTCCGCCCAATCGGGGCAGGTCCCCGGGAAGTGGCGCGGCTCGACGCGCCCTTCGGCGATGGCCTTGTTCTCCAGATAGTCGATGACGTCGCCGTTCTCGCAGTGGAGCTGGGTTACGCCGCCGTGCGCGGCGATGATCTCCATGGCCCGGCAGATGAAGTCGTCGGAGCACATCCGGTTCGGCCGCTTCTTGTAGGTCATGAACATCTTAAACGAGGTGACGCCCATGCGGAACGCCTCGGCCAGGCCGTCGAGGATGTAGGGCTGGTTACAGAGGATGAAGTGGAAGCCGAAGTCGAGGACCGACTGCCGCCCGGTCTCCTCCCTGAGGCGCTTGATGGCGTGGGGCAGCGGCTCGCCGGCCCGGTCGTCGTAGAGACCGAACCCGATCAGCGTCGTCAGCCCGGCATAGGCGGCGGCGATCGGCCCGGCCCTCCAGTCGTCGTACTCGGAACCGAGATGAATGTGGCAGTCGATCGCCCCCGGCAGCACGTACTTCCCGCGGGCGTCGATGTATCGCTGCGCGGGAGGCAGCAGCTCGGGCGGACCGATGGCCACGATCTTCTCGCCCTCGATCGCGACGCCCCCCTCGTAGACATCGGACGCCGTCACGATCTGCCCGCCGTGGACGACGGTGTCGACGCCCTTTTCGCCCGCGGGACTCTTCATTCCGCCGGCCGGACGGGCTGCGTCATGAGGCCGTAATGCTCCGGATGGCGCCGGCCGAAGAAGTTCCAGCGCTTGCGCGCCGGGATCATCTGGTCCAGGTCGATCCGCGCCGCCACCAGCTCGTCGCCGGTCGTGGAGGCCTTCGCGACGATCTCACCGAGCGGGTTGACGATGCAGCTTCCGCCAATGAACTCCACGCCGTCTTCGACGCCGGCCTTGGCCGCCGCCACGACGAAGAGGCTGTTCTCGTAGGCCCCCGCCCGCACCACCAGCTCGTGATGGGTGAGCGCGAGGGGGTAGGCGGGCGTATTGTATCCGTTGACGATGATCTCGGCCCCCTGGAGACCGAGGCAGCGATACGACTCGGAGTATCGCCGATCCTGGCAGATCGAGATGCCGACCTTCGCCTTCTTCGCGTCGAAGACCTTGAAACCCATATCGCCGTAGTTGAAGTAGTACGGCTCGTAGACCTTCGCGTAGCCGTCGGGCTTGGTGACGCCGGGCAGATGAGTCTTCCGGTACTTTTCGAAGATCGTACCGTCCTCGTCCACGAGGATCGCGGTGTTGTAGCGCCGATCTCCGTCCCTCTCCGCATAGCCGAGATGGAAGGCGACGCGGGCCTCCCGGGCCCTGCGAAACAGCGGCTCGACCACCTTCGACGGCATCTCGGGCTCGAAGAACTGCTCGTAGTCGTCGCGGATGCGCTTGGGGAAGTAGGGGGTGAGCGCCAGCTCCGGGTAGACCAGCAGCTCGGCAGACTCCTCGACCGCCTGGTCGAGCAAGGCCAGCATCCGGTCGACGACCTCCTCGCGGCTGGTGCCCTCGTTGATCGGCCCCAGCTGGGCGGCGGCCACTTTGACGTAGCGTGGCATGGCGACCTCCTTACCGGACCTCGGTCTTCGACTTCCACTGGACGAGCTTCGGATCGACCTCTTCGAGGAGCTTCGTGTAGAACACGTTTTCGGACGGAAACTTCTGCGGGATTCGATTCAGCGAGTGGAGGAAATCGACGAACTCCCCCATCCCGCGGTAGATCTTCTCGTTCATTTCCATCGAATAAATGTTGAGGGCCATGATGTCGCGCGCGAGCGCCTCGTCCATCTTCATCTCTTTCGCCACGATCTTCACGGCGGCCTCGCGGTTCCCGTTCACGGTCGCGGTCGCCTTGGTCAGCGCGCGGAGAATCGCCTTCAGCGTGTTCGGGTTCTCCTTCAGCATCTTGCCGCTGGCGATCACGCCGGCGTGAACCAGGAGCCAGTCGACCTCGCCCTCCTTCCCCGGGATGAGGCTCTTGTTGCCGGTGAAGTACACCTTGCCCCCGGCCTGCTTGACGGCGTTGAAGACCCACGGGGCCCAGGCCGCCATCGCGTCGATATCGCCCTTGACCAGCGCCGTGACCGCGTCCGGCGGCGAGAGGTTCACGAACTGGATCTTGGCGAAGTCGACACCGGTGTCCCTGGCCATCTTTTGGATCGCCATGGTCACCGACGCGCCCTTCGGCATTCCGATCTTCAGCCTCTCGAGGTCCTTGGGCGAGCGCACCAGCTCCTGCGCCCTCTTCCCGAGGACGATCTGCTGGGTGCCCGCGATGTCGCTCTGCGGGGCGATGTTGTAGATCGCCAGCCCCGCCGCGGCGATGGGGACCACCATCGTGGCCGTGGCGGTGCCGAGGTGGATGTTGCCCGCACCCCACATCGACGGCAGATCGGTGCCGGCGATGTACCAGCGCGCGTTGACCTTGATCCCTTGCTCCTTGAAGTAGCCCATCTGGTCGGCGACCGCGAACTGGGCGGACATCTGCGGATCGCGCACGAGCCAGGCGTCCACCTCGGTGACTTCGGGCTTGCCCTGGGCGAGGGCGTCGCCGGCGCAACCGACGAGCAGAAGGACGGCCAGGATGACGGTCAGTGTTCGCATGTGTCGGCTCCTTTCGAGCGTTGCGGCTCTGCGGCTCAGGCCGGCACGCGCCACCGGATCAGCCGTCGTTCGGCAGCGAGCAGCAGAGCGTTGACCAGAGATCCGAGGAGCCCCAGGACCAGGGCCCCCATGACGATCTGGGCGGGGTTAGAGAAGGTTCGGCCTTCCATGATGAGGTGACCAAGGCCGGCGTCAGCGCCCATGAACTCGGCCCCGACGATCACGAAGAGCGAAAGGCCGAACCCGAGCCGGAGCGCCACGATGATGCCTGGCAGCGAAGCGGGAAGGACCACGCGCCGGATCAGGTCGACGCGCGAGGCGCCGAGGCTGGCGGCGGCGCGAAGCAGCATGACGTCAACCCGCAGCACGCTGGCGGCGATGGCGACGAACATCGGAAAGAAGGTCGTGTACCCGATGAAGGCCACCTTCGAGACCTCGCCGAGGCCGAACCAGACCAGGAACATGGGCAGGAACGCGAGCGACGGGATGGGCCGGACGAACTCGATCACCGGCTCCACCATGAGCCGCACGGGGGCGCAGATCCCCGCCAGGATGCCGAGGCCGAGGGCGGTCAGGGCTGCCAGGCCGAAGCCTTCAGCCACCCGGAGCAGCGACGTGAGGAGATGCTTGTGCAGGAGGCCGTCCCGCGCGGTCTCGACGCCGACCTTGACGACGTCGACCGGCGTGGGCAGGAGCACGGGATTCGTGATCTGCAGGATCGTGTTCCCGTAGGAGATCGCGGCCCACGCGGCGAGCGTCGCGAGGAGCGCGGCGGCGCGGGTCGCGTTCGGCCAGTGGGTCGCGGGTCGGGTCGTCACTCGTGCACCTTTGCGACTTCTTCCTTGACGACCTGGGTGATCTCGCTCTCGTACTGCGTGAACTCCGGGGCGAACCTGTCCCGGATCTCGGGCAGCTTGATCGGGAACACCTGCTTCACGCGGCCCGGCGCGGAGGTCATGACGACGATGCGATCGGCCAGGTACACGGCCTCCCGGATCGAGTGGGTGACGAACACGATGGTCTTGTGCTCCACGCGCTGGATGCGAGACAGCTCATCCTGCATCACCTCGCGCGTCTGGGCGTCGAGGGCGCCGAAGGGCTCGTCCATCAGGATGATGGCGGGGCTGTTGGCGAGCGCCCGGGCGATCGCCACCCGCTGCTTCATCCCGCCGGAAAGTTGAACGGGAAACTTGTCCGCGTGCGCGCCGAGGCCGACCAGGTCCAGGTACCGCCCGACGACCCGTCGCCGGTCTCTGGGTGGCACGCCTTTGAGCGCGAGCCCGAACTCGACGTTTCCGGCCACGGTCAGCCAGGGGAAGAGCACGTACTCCTGAAAGACCACGCCCCGGTCCGCCCCGGGGCCCGCGACCGGTTTGCCGTCGACGAGGGCGGTCCCCTCGCTCGGCTGGATGAAGCCGGCCACGATGTTGAGCAGGGTGGATTTCCCGCAGCCCGACGGGCCGAGAACGCAGAGCAATTCACGCTCCGCCACCTCGAGCTCGATGCCGACGAGGGCCGGGGCCCGGCGCCCGTCCGGGCCGAACCACTTGCTGACGCCCCGGATCTGGATCTTCCCCGCGCCCGGCGCCATGGCTCACCCGGGATGCTGCCAGCGCAGCACGCGGCGCTCGAGGAGTCGCACCAGTCCATTCCCCGCGTAGCCCAGCAGGCCCAGGAGGACCGCTGCCCCGAGCATCTGGGGGACCAGGAAGAAGTTGCGCCCGTCGTTGATGAGGTAGCCCAGGCCATGCTCGGCGCCGATGAACTCGGAGATGACGATGACGAAGAACGACAACGCCACCCCGAGCCGGAAGCCGGTCAGGATCTCGGGGAGCGCCGCAGGCAGGATCACGCGGAAGAAGAGCTGGGCCCGGCGGGCCCCGAGGCTTTGAGCTGCGCGCAGGAGGAGGGGATCGATCTGCCGCACCGCCTGGATCGTCGTGAGGAACATCGGGAAGAACGTCGCGTAGGTGATGAACCCGATCTTCGAGCCCTCCCCGATTCCGACCCACACGATGAAGAGCGGCAGCATCGCGAGCGGCGGGATCGGTCGCAGCAGCTCGACGACAGGCTCGATGAGATTGCCGACCACGCGGAAGTAGCCGGCCGGGAGGCCCAGCGAGAGGGCCAGGACCGCTCCAACGCCGAATCCCACGGCGACCCGCTCGAGCGTGGAGGCGACGTGCACCCAGAGCTGTCCTTTCGCCCCCAACTCGATCACCTTCCCGACGACGACCCACGGGCCGGGTAGGAAGATTGGATTGAACAGCTTGAAGAACACAACGACGCCGGAGACCAGGCTCCAGGCTGCCAGGAACATCAGCACGGAGCCGAGGCGGAGCCCGATCGCACGCCCGCGGGAGGCCGACGGTCCTCGAAGGCCCCATTCCATCATCTCGGGCACGCTGCTCAAGAACGAGCCGTCGGCCATCTTCGTGGCTGCCGGGACGATCGTGAGATGGTGACGTAAAGAATTTGGCGGACTCTTAGCAGTGGCGGCAGGGTGGGTGGTCGCGCGAGTAGACCGGCTGCTTGAGGAACTCCGTCTCAGGATAGTTCCAGAACTGGCTCACGTTGTCTATGGTATGGATTACCGTGTTCTGGAGCCGCCCCTCTTTCCGCTCGACGCGGCGGATGTAGACGTTGTGGACGGGGTTGCCGTACTTGTCGAGGCGGATGGGCCCACCCGGCGCGTCAGCGATCGCCACCTCGCGCAGCGCCCTGAGGAAGCCGTCGGTGTCTTCCACCTTGCCGCGCACTTTTTCCAGCGCCTGTTTGAGGAAGAGCCCTGCCGTGTACGCGCCCACCGAGTAGTAGCCGGGGTCGGTTCCGAAGCCCTTCCGGTAAGCGGTCACGAACTTCCGGTTCGCCGGCGTATCGAGAGCCGCGCTGTAGTGCATGGTCGAAATGACGCCGAGCGCCTCGTCCCCCATGTTGCGCAGGAGCGCCTCGTCCACCGCGGTCTGGTTCGCGAGGATAGGGATCCTCCCCTTGTGCCCCGCGTCTTCGAACTGCTTCAGGAAGCGCAGCGCCGCCACGCCGGCGAAGCCGATGAAGATCGCATCGATGTCCTTCCTGAGCTGGCCAATGTACGGCCCCTGGTCCGTCGTCCCTAGCTTGGGCCAGAGCTTCTGCACGACCTGGCCGCCGGCGTCCTCGAACGCCTTGTGGAAACCTGCGACGACCTCATGGCCGAAGGCGAAGTCGTCGGCGATCGTCGCCACCTTCTTGTAGCCGAGGGTCTTCGCCGCGTAGGTGCCGAACGGCTGGGTCGGCAGGCTCGAGGTCGAGGTGGCGCGCACGAAGAATTGGGTCGCCTTGCGCTGGGTGAGGTCGTCGGCGGCGGCGCTCGGGGAGATGGTTGGGACGCGCTGGGTGTTCACGTACGGGGCGATCGCGTACGCCTCGAAGGCCGCCAGCGGACCGATGATGACGTGGACCTTGCGCTGCTCGGCCAGCTCGCGCGCCTTGGCGAGGGTGCCGGCGGGTGATCCGGCGGTGTCCAGCACCGTGAGCTCGACGGGTCGGCCGCCCAGACTGTTCTTGTGCTCCTCCAGGAAGAGCCGGATCCCGTTCTCCATCTCCTTCCCCGGCGAGGCCAGCGCACCGGTCAGGATGGTGAGGAAGCCGATCCGGATGGGCTCCTGCGCCGCGGCGGATGAGGCCGCGAGGAGGAAGATGAGACCGAGTGCGACGCCCCGATGGATCATGGCGACCTCCAATCTGAGTTAGCTGTTTCAGCGGAGCGATTCCACGAGGTCGAGGACCCGGAGGATTTCGGTCCCGTCGCGAGTCATGTGCCGGTCGCCGGCATGCCCCCAGCGGAGCAGGCCGTCCCGGTCCACGATGAACGTGGAGCGGTAGGCCACATTTCGCTCCTCGTCCAGCACCCCGTAGGCGCGAATCACGGTCCGATGGATGTCACTCAGAAGAGGGAACGGAAAGCTCTTCGCCCCGGCGAACTCGGCGTGGCTGAAGGTGCTGTCACCGCTGATGGCCAAGAGTCGAGCCCCGCGTTCCGTGAGCTTCAGGGCGGCCTGTACCAGGCCGGTGAGCTCGGGCGTTCAGATGCTGCCCCAATCGAAGCAGTAGAAGGCCAGCACCACATCGGCCTGCCCCTTGAACTCTCCGAGCGTCACTGGGCGGCCGAGGGTGGAGGGGAGCGAGAAATCCGGCGCGGCCTGGCCGTAGCGAAGTGTCATTCCAGTCCGAGGAGGCGGCTCGCGTTGCCGCCCAGGATCTTTGCCCTGTCTCCCGCGCGCAAACCACGGAGTCCGGTGACGATTTGAACCGGGCGCTCGTACCCCATGTCGAAGCAGTAGTCGCTCCCGATCATGACGCGGTCGGCCCCCACGAGGCCGATCAGGTAGCGGAGCGCCTCGGGGGAGTGGCTGATGGTGTCATAGGTGAAGCGGCGCAGGTAGGCAGAAGGCGGGCGCTTCAGGTGCTTGCACTCGCTTCGGACTTTCCATCCCCGGCTGAGCCTGCCGGCCAGGTACGGGAAGGCGCCGCCGGCGTGGGGGAGGCAGACCGTGAACCGCTTGAAGCGGTCCAGGACGCCGCCGAAGATCAGGTGAGCCGCGGCCACCGCGGAGTCGAACGGGTTGCCGAGGAGGTTGCCGAGGTAGTACGGGGCCAGCCGCTCGGCGCCGATGACGTTGATCGGGTGGAGGAAGAGCGGGACCTGCAACGCCTCCATTCGCTCGTAGATGGGGAAGAAGTCAGGGTCCGACAGCTCCCGCCCTCGGATATTGGTCCCCAGGTAGACCCCGCGGATTCCGGGAAGCCGAGCCGCTCGGTCCAGCTCCTGGAGGGCCAGCCTCGGCTCCTGCATGGGGAGGGTGGCGAGGCCCACGAACCGATCCGGAAAAGCTGTGTGCGCCTGGGCCATGGCATCGTTCACGGCCCTGGCCAGCCGGACCCCGAAGGCGCCGTCGGCCCAGTAGACCATCGGGACGGTGAGCGAGAGCGCGTGGACCCGAACGCCCTGTCGATCCATCTCCTTCCGGCGCAGATCGACGTCGCTGAAGGTGGCCCTCAGCGGTCCCGTGAGGGAGACGGCTCCCATATAGATTGCCGGTCCCTTGGGGTTCTCGCGGTTGAGCCTGAACCCGAAGCGCTCTCCCTCGTCGGCGATGAGCTTCAGATAGGCGTCGGGGAAGAA
>CAYJUC010000037.1:0-1074 GCA_964372605.1 uncultured bacterium
ATCCTCAAGGGCGCCAAGCCGGCGGACCTGCCGGTGGAGCAGCCCACGCGCTTCGAGCTGGTCATCAACGGGAAGACCGCTAAGGCGCTTGGCCTCACGATCCCCCAGTCAGTCCTCATCCGGGCCGACCAGATCATCCAGTGAGCCACAAGAGAGGAGAATGGGCATGAAATACCTGGGAGTTGCCCGCAAGGAAAAAGGTGAGATCGTCATGCCTGATGCGTTCAAGGAAGTGGCGGAGGGGCGAACCTATGAGGTCGTCGAGATTGGTGGGGATATCCTTCTCGCGCCGGCTCCGCTGGACCGTGAACATCTCGCCAGGATTGGGAAACTCGCCGGACGCTCTATTGAGGAACATCGCAAGAGCCTTGAGGGGCTCGCTCGTGGAGATTGTCGCCCGGCTTGATGCCCACGCGGAGCCCTATCAGGAGCCATAGCATGGGGAAAATCGGGCGAGCACTGATCAGCGTTCACGACAAGAGTGGAGCGGTGGAGTTCGCCAGGGGGCTGGCGGGCCTCGGCGTGGAGATTCTCTCCACGGGCGGGACCGCGAGGATGCTCAGGGAGGCGGGCCTCAAGGTCAGAGACGTCTCCGAGGTCACGGGCTTCCCGGAGATGCTGGACGGCCGGGTGAAGACCCTCCACCCGAAAGTCCACGCTGGGATCCTGGCCCGGCGCGACAAGCCGGAGCACCTGGCCCAGCTCAAAGCTCAGGGAATCGAGCCCATCGATCTGGTGGTGATCAATCTCTACCCGTTCGAAGCGACGGTGGCCAAGGCCGGAGTCACCCTGGAAGAGGCGGTCGAGCAGATCGATATAGGTGGCCCAACGATGATCCGCGGCGCAGCCAAAAACTGGCGGTCGGTGGCGGTGGTGGTGGAGCCCGGCCAGTACGCCCTAGTGCTCGACGAGCTCAAGCGGAGCGGCGGAAGCCTTTCCGACGAGACCCGGTACGAGCTGGCCCGCGAGGCGTTCAGGCGAACAGCCCAGTATGACGCCGCCATCGCGGTCCATCTTAAAGAGTCGAGCCCCCGGGCGTTGCCACGCCCGACTGGAGAGCCAGGCGCCCGGACT
>CAYJUC010000037.1:1174-18083 GCA_964372605.1 uncultured bacterium
TCTTGCGCAATCTGAGCTTCCGGCGGTACTTCGGGTCGAGGCGGAACAGGCGCAAGCGCTCCGCTATGGGGAAAACCCGCACCAGGTCGCGGCGTTCTATCGCCTCGCCAGCGGGCAGAAGCTGGGGCTCGGCGTCGCCCGCCAGCTGGCTGGTCCCGAGCTTTCGTATAACAACCTCCTGGACTTCTCCGCCGCGCTCTCCCTTCTCCTGGAGTTCGACGACCCGGCGGCGGTGGCCATCAAGCACACCAACCCGTGCGGCGCCGCTGTCGCGGAATCGGTGGGGGCGGCGGTCAGGAAGGCGAAGGCCTCCGATCCCGTATCGATCTACGGCGGGATCGTGGGCGTCAATCGAACGCTGGATATGGAGGTGGTCAGGGCGCTCTCGGGAGTGCTCATCGAGATCCTGTTCGCCCCGGCCTACAACCCCGAGGCGCTCGAGGAGCTCCAGCGGACGAAGAAAAAGTGTCGGGTGCTCGAGGTCCCGTGTGACCGGGCCTCGCTACCAGAGATCCTCTGGGAATACCGGAGCGTCCTGGGGGGGCTCCTGGTCCAGTCCGCGGATCAGGCCGACCTGGATCCCGCGTCGCTCAAGGTGGTCTCCAGGCGCCAGCCCACCGAGCGCGAGTGGGCGGCGCTCCGATTCGCCTGGAAGCTGGCCAAGCACGTCAAGTCCAACGCCATCGTGCTGGCGACCCCGGACCAGTTGATCGGCGCCGGGGCGGGCCAGATGAACCGGGTAGACTCGTCGCGGCTGGCGGTGATGCGCGCCAGGGCCAATGGGCTCGAGACCAGCGGCAGCGTTTGCGCCTCGGACGCCTTCTTCCCGTTCAGGGACGGACTCGACGTGGTGGCCGAGGCCGGCGCCACCGCGGTGATCCACCCCGGGGGGTCGTTGAGAGACGACGAAGTCATCGCCGCGGCGGATCAACACGGCATGGCCATGGTGCTCACGGGTCTCCGGCACTTCAGGCATTGAGCGCGCCGTCCGAGACCGCCGCCTGGTCACTTACCGAGCGGGAGGTGATCCGGCTCCTCGGCTTGACCCCCAAGCGTTTGGCGCAGCTCAGGCGGCTCGCGCTCCTCAAGCCCGAGGGGAGTGGCTACCGCTTCAGGGATCTGGTGGGGCTCCGGGTGGCGGTCGCGCTCTTGGACGGTGGCGTAACAGTTCGCACGATCCGGCGGGCCCTCGAAGACTTGAAGCGGTTCCTCCCGGAATCGGAAACACCGCTCTCTGAGTTCCGGGTCGTGGTCAATGGCCAGCGGGTTCTACTTGAGAGCGGAGCTGTCCGGTTCGATCCGCGCACGGGCCAAGCGCTGTTGAACCTCGACGTGGGGGTCCTGGCCGAGGAGGCGCGCACTTCGGCTCTCCGAGGGCTGGTGCGCCCGCTTGTTCCTCCGGCCCAGGCTGCCGAGGCGTGGTTTGCCCGCGCCTCGGAGTGGGACGGAGATCCAGCTCGGTGGGAAGAGGCAGTTGCGGCTTATGAGCAGGTGGTGGCCCTTGACCCCGGCTACGCGGCGGCTTGGAACAACCTGGGGCTGCTTCATCACCGGATGAGCCACTACGACAAGGCCGGGGAGTGCTACCGGGCGGCGTTGGCTGCTGACCCCACCTCTTGTGAGGCGCGCTACAATCTTGGCGCGCTCCACGAGGATACGCGAGATCTCCCGGCGGCCATCGGTTGGTACCGGCTCGCCATCGAGACGAACCCAGACTACGCCGACAGCCACTTCAACCTCGCCGGCGTTCTGGCCCGGACCGGACAGAGGGAGGATGCCGAGCGCCACTGGCTCCGGTACCTGGAGCTTGATCCCGAGAGCCGGTGGGCCGAAATCGCCCGGGCCCATCTCGGGGAGGCGGGAGCCTCCGGCTCGGAGTATCCAGAATGAAGGTCCTGGTGATCGGCAGCGGGGGGCGCGAGCATGCGCTCGCCTGGAAGCTCTCCCAGAGCCCCCTGGTGACCCGTCTCTTCGCCGCGCCCGGAAACCCCGGCATGGGCCGCCACTGCCAGACCGTGAGCATCAGAGCGGACGACATCGAAGCGCTCGCGGCCTTCGCCGAACAAGAGCGGATCGACTTGACAGTGGTGGGGCCGGAGCTGCCCCTCACCCTCGGCCTCGTGGATCTCTTCCAGTCGCGCGGGCTCGCCGCCTTCGGCCCGACGAAGGCCGCGGCCGCCCTGGAGGGCTCGAAAGCGTTCGCCAAGGGTTTGATGGCCAAGCACGGGATCCCGACCGCTCGCTTCGGGACGTTTGATGACCCCAGAGCGGCCAGGCGCTACGCGCGCGAGCTGGGAGCGCCGCTGGTGGTCAAGGCCGATGGCCTTGCTGCCGGGAAGGGCGCCATGGTCTGCCAGAGCTTGGCCGAGGCCGACCGGGCCATCGCGCTCTGCCTCGAGGAAAAGGTCTTCGGCCAAGCCGGAGAGCTGGTGGTGGTGGAGGAGTTCCTGCAGGGCGCCGAAGCCTCGGTCTTTGCCTTGACGGATGGGGAGTCCGTGCTCCCCTTCGGCGCGGCGCAGGATCACAAGACCGTGTTCGACGACGACCGGGGCCCCAACACCGGCGGCATGGGCGCCTACGCTCCGCCGCCCATCGCGACCGAGGCACTGCTCCGCGACGTGATGGAGCGGATCATCCGCCCCACGGTCGGCGCCATGGCCCAGGAGGGCCTGCCGTACAGGGGCGTCGTCTATGCGGGGCTGATGCTCACCGCCGCGGGGCCGAAGGTGCTGGAGTTCAACTGCCGCTTCGGAGACCCCGAGTGTCAGCCGCTCACGCTTCGGCTGGCCGAGGATCTCTTTCCGCTCCTCCACGCCGTGGCGGGGGGCGGGCGGCTCCCGACCGCCGTCCGCTGGCGGAACGAAGCCGCGGTCTGCGTGGTCATGGCCTCCGGAGGGTATCCCGGCGACTACGCCACCGGAAAGGCGATTTCTGGCACCGAGGAGGCAGAGCGGGTGGAAGGAGTCACCGTCTTCCATGCCGGAACCGCGCTGAAGGACGGCCGGCTGGTCACCGCCGGCGGCCGGGTGTTGGGGGTGACCGCGCTCGGCCCGGACATCTCCGCGGCCATCGAGCGCGCCTATGGAGCGGTGAGCCGGATCTGCTTCGAAGGGATGCACTTTCGCAAAGACATCGGGCGCAAAGCCCTCGTCCGCCGGGAGGGACCATGAACCGCCCAACACGGGTCGGGATCGTGATGGGAAGCGATTCTGATCTGGAGGTGCTCCAGGAGACGCTGAAACTGCTGGATCAGCTCGGGATCGGCCACGAGGTGATCGTGGCGTCGGCCCACCGGACGCCCGAGCGCGCCCGGAAGTACGCCCGGGACGCCGAGCGCCGCGGCCTACGCGTTCTCATCGCCGGAGCCGGCGGCGCCGCGGCGCTTCCGGGCTTTCTCGCCTCCATCTCGAATCTCCCCGTCATCGGGATCCCGATCAACGCCACGCCGCTCGACGGGCTGGACTCTCTCCTGTCAATGGCTCAGATGCCCAGGGGGGTGCCGGTGGCGACCGTGGCGGTGGGGAAGTGGGGAGCGGCCAACGCCGCCATCCTCGCGGCCCAGATCCTCGCCCTCTCGGACCCGGAGATCAAGAAACGCCTGGAGGCGTTCCGGCGGACCCTGGCTCGGGAGGTGAAGGAGGGGTCCAAGAGGGTCGCCGAACGGTTGAAAAAGAAGGCGTGATCCCCACGCGAATCTGTCCTGTTGACCCGTCACACCCCGAGCCATCCGTGCTTCAAGAGGCAGCGAGCTCCCTCCGGCAGGGGAAGCTCGTTGGATTCCCCACAGAGACGTTCTACGGGCTCGGCGCCAACGCGATGGATCGGGAGGCCGTGGCGCGCGTCTTTCGGGTGAAAGGGCGGGCCGAGTCCAAGCCTCTCCTCATTCTGGTGGATTCAGTGAGGATGGCGAAGTCGCTTGCCCTTGAGGTGTCCGACATCGCTCGGACGCTCATGGCCACCTACTGGCCGGGACCTCTGACCCTCGTTTTTCGGGCCAGCGCCGAGCTGCCGCCTGCGCTCGGGGCGGGCGCCGGGACCGTCGGGATGAGGATGCCAGGGCACCCCGTCGCCCTCGCCCTGGTTCGGGCCGCAGGATTTCCTGTCACGGCGCCGAGCGCCAACCCGAGCGGAGAAGAACCGCCCACCACCGCGGAGGCTGTCCGGCGGTTTTTCGATGGGAAGATCGAGCTGATCCTGGACGGCGGACCGACTGCGGGGGGGCGACCGTCCACCGTGCTCGATCTCTCCGTCTCGCCGCCCCGCCTCCTCCGCCACGGCGCTGTTGAGCTCTCAGACTTCAAATGACTATCACGGGGGTGATCCAGGCCGGCGGCAAGTCCACGCGCATGGGCGGGAACCCCAAGGCGTTGATCGAGCTGGGGGGAAAGCGGATCATCGAGCGCGTCGTGGAGGCGCTCTCCTCTGTCCTCTCCGACCTCCTGATCGTGACCGGCACGCCCGACCTCTACGCCTTTCTCCGCCTCCCCATGGTCCCTGATGTCTTCCCGGACCACGGTTCGCTGGGGGGAATCTACTCGGGCCTCAGAGCGGCTCGGGGAGACGCCGCGTTCACCGTGGCGTGCGACATGCCGTTCCTCCATCCCGAAGTGGTCCGCCTCGTCGTGAGCCGGGCCGGGGAGGCCGACGTGGTGATCCCCAGGGTGGGGGAGCAGTACGAGACGCTCTGCGCCTGCTACGCCAAAGCCTGCCTCCCGCACGTGGAGACGCTGCTCCTGGCCAAGCGATTCAAGATCGTGGGGTTCTTCGACAAGGTCCGGGTGCGCGAGATCCCCGCGGATGAAGTGGCGCGCTACCGGGACCCCGAGATCTGCTTCATGAACGTCAACACCCCAGAGGAGCTGACCCGCAGCCGGGAGATTCTCGCTCGGCTCGAAGGGTAGTGTTGTCGCTGTGCTACCATGAATCCGTGGGAAGGACAAAAGCCGTCCATCAAAAAGTGAGAAAGCCCATGCCCCGGAAACCTCCGAAAGTCGAGGTTCCCAGCACCGTCTACCGGCGGAAACCGAAGCACCCGAAGCCCCCGGCGGCCGAGAATGACAAGTGAGGGGACGATGAAGTTCGGGATCCTCATCACCTCGGGGGTCGAGCAGCGCGACCTCTACACCGCCAGCCGGCTTGCTCAGGCCGCGTTGAACGAGGGGCACCTAGTGCGACTCTTTGTAATGGGCGACGGTGTTCAGCACCTGGCCGACCATCCGAAGAATCCCTGGCTCCAAGACCTCCGGCGGCTTCTCGACTCGGGCGTGGAGGTGGCGTGCTGCGCGGTCGCGAGCGAGCTGCGCGGTCTCACCATCGACCGGCTGGTTCAGGGAGTGCGCTGGGGGAGCCAGTACGATCACGCGCGCATCGTCAACTGGAGTGACCGCTACCTTGCCTTCTGCCCGTGAGCCCCGGAAATCGGTGGTCGTGATCATTCGCCGGGCGCCCCTGGGCTCGGACCGGGCGGCAGAGGCGCTGCGGGTGGCCCTGGGTCAAACCCTGGCCTCCAACCGGGTCACGGCTCTGTTCATCGACGACGGCGTCTGGAGCGCGCGGCCGCTCAGGCCGGAACTGGTGCGGGGGCCCGACTTCTCGAAGCCGATCGAGTTCCTGCTGGAGGCGGGCCATCGCCTCGTGGCGGACGCCGAGTCCCTGGCCGCGCGGGAGATTCACGCGGTGCGCCCCGGCGTGGACGTCAAGCCCCGGCACGAGGTGATCGATCTCCTCACCGCCGCCGACGCGGTCATCGCGTACTGACCATGAAGATCCTGCACGTGATCCGGAAGCCGGGCGAGACGCTGGGATTCGAGGTCGCGCGGTGCCAGAGCGAGGGGCATCAGGTGGCGTTCCTGCTCATTCAGGACGGCGTGCTGAGCCGGCCGGATCCCTCGGCGACGGTCTACGCGCTGGCCGAGGACCTGGACGCGCGCGGCCTGGAGGCTGTCGGGATCCCGACGGACTACGCGGGCGCGATCCGCCTCATGGCGGAGTCGGACAAGGTCATCGTCTGGTGAGCCGGTGGGAGCGGAGGGGTCGGGAGGGGCGCCGTGCAGATCGATGATGAGCTGTGTCTCAGCGGAGAGGTCTGCCCCTATACCTTCGTGAAGTCCAAGCTTGCCCTGGAGGAGATGGAGTCCGGTCAGATCCTGCGGGTGATCGTGGACAACGCCGAATCAGCGGAGGCCGTCCCCCGAAGCCTTCGGAACGAAGGGCACGCGGTGCTGGAGGTGACCGCGGCCGGCGACGCCCTGTGGGCCATCATCGTCCGAAAAGCTTGACCCCCGGCGACTACGTTCGAGCGCCGGCTTCGCCGGCGCAATCAACTCGGGCCTCGCGCGGCGGGTGACCTGCCTTCTCGGCATGGCCGAACCCGCCACGCTCGAACTACAGGGGGGAGGACTCGGAGGGGGCCGCCGAGGCCCCTTCCGAAGAAATCTACGGGGTCTCGACGTAGATGTCCGAGCCCTCAACCTTCACCAGGTAGACCGGCACCTTCAAATCCGGATCCACCAGACACTCGCCGTTCTTGAGGTCGAAATCGAAGCCGTGCCACGGGCAGATGACCACGTCCCCCTCCAGCACCCCTTCCCCCAGGGGCCCGTCCTCGTGGGGGCAGACCGAGCCCGAGGCAAAGAAACTTCCCCCCGCGTTGAAGATCGCGATCACCAACCCGTTGACTTCGACAACCTTCCCCTGACCGGGAGGCACGTCGTCTACCTTGGCCACCTTCACGAATTGCCCCACCGAGATCCCTCCTTGTGCCAGTGTTGCCGTCGCGGTCGCTTTATTATACTCACTCCGTTCCCTGGCGGAAGCGAAAACAAGGGTAGGCGCGAGTTTTTCGTCGCCGCCGCCACGAGGACGGGGACGGAGGAGCCATCGAAAGTTTTCAGCGATCTCAGGAAGTTATACTAACCAACTATGTTGGTTCTTCTTGGGTCTTCTGGAGTGGAAGGTTTCAATCGCGGAAATCCAGCCTGCACCTGTCCCCGACACGTTCACTCGAGGTTTGTTTTCACGTTGCGCGCGAATTCCTCGCCTTGCCGCTTGACCTTTTCCTTCATGATACTGAAGCCGAGCGACCCCAAACGCCCCAGCACTGACACCTCCGACCGGTATCGCACCTCCGTCTCGCCGGCGCTCAGCTCGTTGAGATCGAGCGTATTCTTCATCTTCACCGAGCTCCCCAGCTTCGCCTCCTTGCCCGCCGCCGCCGCCGCGAGATGGTAGGGGGGCCTCTTCTCGGTCATCGTCACCCGCATCTTGAACTCGGCCGCGATGATTCCCACGCTCGCCTTCACGGTCATGAAGAAATTATCCGCGTCGATATGCTCGACTTTCTCGCACCCGGGCATGCAAGGAGCTACTCTGTCCACGTCAAGCAAGAACTCCCACACCTTCCGGATCGGCGCTGCGACCGTGAACACTTCCTCGAAGGCGGGCATCGTCGCTCTCCGGAACGCTCCTAAACGCCCGGAGCCTCTTCCGCATAGAATTTCTTGAAGACACTCCCGTCGACGAACCCCGCCGGAATGTCTTCCGGTTCGGTCGTCATCTCGAGGGTGAGGCGGCTCTGCGGTTCTCGCCAGGCCACGCACGGCTTGCCGAGCGCGATATGGATCCGGGACCGCTCCGGCTGCGCCGCGTTGATCTCCATCACCGCGGTGGAGAGCGAGGTCTCGTCCTGGTAACGTCGGCTGTGGCGACAGATGGAGTTCGGGCCCGGCCCGTTCTCGTGGTCCATGGAAAACCCCTGCATCAGCTCGGCGGTGATCCTGCCTTCGTGGATCTGGAGGAGCTGCAGGCTGCGGACGTAGCGGACCTGGCTCGAGACATCGTCCCACTGATTCAGATGGGCAAGGAGGACGAACCGGTTGGTCCGCGCGCACGTGCCATGGCGCACGACTTCCGCCGCGTACTTGTCGTAGGAGCCTTCGAGGATCCAGCACTCTCTGGCGTCGGCGAACTCCATGTTCCCGGGCGTTCCCATGGGGGTGTGCGTGATCGTCGCCAGGACCCGCTGGAACGCCTCGAGGGCCGAGTTCGCCTCGAGGGCCTCCCGCGCCAGCTCCGCGCGATCCACGGCCCTCTCCGTGAGGAGGCCTACTTTCCTGTCTTTCAGCTCCTGAGTCCGGGAGATGTTCGCCCCGACGGCCACGCCCTTGTCGTTGAGCCCCATCTTGATGCCGAGTGATCCAGCCGCCGAGGGGCCGATCACCCGGTTCCCCCCCTCGGGGTGGAGAGCGAGGATCACGTTGATCTCCTTGTGGAGGTGGAACTCCGGCCCGACCAGGGAGTCTCCCCCCACCTTGTCGCTGTTCTTGAAGAAAATGGTTTGCCCCGTGGCCGTGGCCGAGGGAAGCGCGCACATCGACGTACACTCGTCCTGGAAGACCCGGCCGCGGTAGAGGTTGTAGGCGAGGAGGTCCCGAATGGGAAGCCCGCTCCCCCGCGACAGCCCATCCAACTCCTCGAGGCGCCATGGCGGTAAGAGTCCGCGCTCCGACCACGCCCGGTCCCGCGCCCGGGCGCGTTCATCGCCCCTCTCCTCGAGGTCCCGCCAGAAGATCCCGAGGTTGTGCGTGATGGCCTCCGCGACCGCGCGCCCGTGCGCCAACCCGAGCTCGAAGTACGTCCCCGCCGCTCTCACGAGTCGCGGCATCATGGGTCTCCCGTGCGTCCTCGCGACCGCGCTCGAACGCGGATCACAGCACCGGTTTCACGGGCTTGCCCATAACCTTGCCCACCGGTTCGCCGTCCTTCATCTGAACCGTTCCGCGCACGATGGTGTAGACGGCCTTGCCAACAGTCTCCCACCCCTCGAACGGGGTGATCTTCGATTTGCTGTGCAGCTTCTCGGCCCTGATCACGCTCTTCCGGCCCATGTCGACGATCGTCAGATCCCCGTCCGACCCGACGCGAATGGTGCCTTTGGTCGGCCACATATTCCATACCCGAGCGGGGTTTTCGCAGTAGAGCTGAACCAGCTTGTTCAGCGTCAATTTCCCTTTGTTCACCTGCGTGAACATGAGCGGCGGCGCCGTCTCCACGCCCGGCCAACCGGCGATCGCCTCCCAGATGTTGTCCTTGAGCTTCTCGTGCGGCGGGTGGGGCGAGTGATCGGTCGCGATGCAGTCGACGCCGCCATTCAGGAGTCCATCCCAGAGGAGCTCGTGGTGTCGGCGGGTCCGCACCGGCGGATTCATCTTGAGCAAGCTCCCGAGCTTCGGCGCCCACTCGTCATTGTCGATGAGAAGGTAGTGGGGGCTCGTCTCGGCCGTGATATTCACCCCCATCTCCCGGCCCTTGCGGATCAGCTCGACGCCCTCACCCGTCGCCATGTGGTAGATGTGAACCTTCGCGCCCGTCGCTTTCGCGTAGACGATGCACCGCGCGATGGCCTCGTTCTCGGAGTAGGCCGGCCGGGATTCGGCGTGGGCCAGAGGATCGGTCCGGCCCTGCGCCTTGAGCTTGTTCACGAGATGGGTCGTGATCTGTCGATTCTCGGCGTGGATCCCGATACGCATGCCGGTTTCGGCGATCTGTCTGAGGGCGTCCACGAACTGGCCGTCGTCCGGGCTGGGCAGGTTGCCCACGGTCTCCCCGAGGAAGCACTTGTAGCCGACGATGCCGGCTCCCGCCATCTCGAAGACCTTGTCGATATTGGTGCCCATGATCACGCCGACCACGCCGAAGTCGCAGAGGGACTTCGATTCGGCGATTCTCAACTTCTCCTTGACCGTGGGCTCATCCTGGGTCGGCGGGTTCGTGTTCGGCATGTCGATCACCGTCGTCACCCCGCCGCAGACGGCCGCCGTCGAGCCCGTTCCGAAGTCCTCTTTGTAGGTGAAGCCTGGATCGCGGAAGTGGACGTGGCAGTCGATCAGGCCGGGGAGCACGGAGAGCCCGGTGGCGTCGATGATCTCCCGCGCGTCGGGGAGATTTGCCTCCAGCCCAAGGGCCACGAACTTCCCCTTGTCGATCGCGACGCCCATCCTGTGCGTGCCATCCGGCAGGACGACTTGTCCGTTGATCACTTTCATGTCAACTGTCATTGCGTATCCCCCTGTCTCCCCGGTCATGCCTCCACGTCAAGCCCTTGCCATCCGGTCTCTCGCGGCGAGGATCGCCTCGATGATCTTCACGTACCCCGTGCACCGGCAGATGTTCCCGGCCAGGTACTCGACGATCTCCTCGCGACTCCCATTGGGCTTCTCATCGAGCAACGACTTCGCGGCCAGAATGATCCCCGGCGTACAGTACCCGCACTGGCTCGCGCCTCTCAACCAGATCTCTTCTTGAAGCGGGTGGAGCTCAGAGGCGGGGGCGAGCCCTTCGATCGTCAGGATCTCTTTGCCATCGGCGAGCGCGGCCAGCATCACACAACTGCTGACCGGACGGCCCTCCACGAGCACCGTGCAGGCCCCGCAGACGCCGACGCCACACGCCTCGCGCGCCCCGAACAGCTTGAAGCGATTTCGGAGCGTGTCGAGCAGGGTCTGTTCCGACGCCACCTCGACGGTCTCGAGATCTCCGTTCAGTCGGATCGTCACTTGGTGCTTCATCGTTCCGCCGGCTCTCGTCGACGAATGATCTGCAGCACCTTTTCCGCCGTGATCGGCAGCGCCTTGATGTGCTTGCCGACCGCCCTCGCGATCGCGTTGCCGATCGCCGGCGCCACCGGGGCCACGGCAGATTCTCCGATCCCGATCGCGCCGAGCGGGCCGTCCCGATGCGGGCTCTCGACCAGGATGGGCACCACGGTCCCGGGGACATCCGCCGTGGTCGGGAGCCGGTAATCCAGCAGGTTCGGATTGATCAGCTGCCCGTCCTCGTAGAGCATCTCCTCGTAGAACGTGGCGCCCAGCCCGAAGAACAGGGATCCCTCGATCTGACCCTCGCACAGACGCGGGTTCAGTGCCTTCCCGGCATTCACGGCGGAGGCCAGCGCGAGAACGTCGACCTGTCCGGTCTCGGTATCGACCTCGACCTCGCACCCCACGGCGCTGGTGAACCAGAACGCCGACGCCTTGCCCTGGCCGGTCTGCGGGTCCAGGTGGCCGGTTGTCGTCCACGTCCCTCGCCCCATGACACTCCCGACCGCCATGCCGAAGTGCTGTCGGATCACGTCCGCGTAGCTCACGGCGCGCTCCGGACTCCCGCGGGGGATCACCCGCCCGTCACGACACTCCAGGTCATCGGGGCTGATCTCCAGGAGCTTCGCCGCTATCGCGATGAGCTGCTCGCGGATCTCAAGGGACGCCAGGCGGACGGCATTCCCCATGCTGAACGTCGACCGGCTCGAGCTCGTGGATTGGTCGTACGGCGTGACGCTCGTGTCCGAATGTGTGACCCTGATCCGCTCCACGGGAAGGGACAGGATCTCCGCCGCAATCTGGGCGAGCACCGTGTCGGATCCCTGACCGATTTCCACCGTCCCGGTCAGGAGCGAGACGCTCCCGTCTTCCTCCATCTTCATGATCGCCGCGCTGACCGTCGGCGTCATGGTGCTCTTGATCATGGCAGCCAGGCCCTTCGCGCGGACCCGGCCGGGCGGCGCGGGCTGGGACGGTGATCCCCAGCGGATGGCCGCCGCCACTTTCCGGAGACATTCCTTCACCGGAACCGCGTGGAGGGTCTCGCCTGTGAAGAATGTGTCCCCTTCGTCCACGGCGTTCCGCAAGCGGAGCTCGAGAGGATCCACTCCGAGCCGCTCGGCGATCATATCCGTCTGTTGCTCGTACGCCCAGCAAACCTGAGGCACTCCGAACCCCCGGAACGCCCCGGCGGGCGGCTTGTTGGTGTACACGCAATAGGAATCGAACGCCACGTGCGGGATCCTGTACGGCCCACCGGCCGCGTACCCTGCGTTCTTGCTCGTCCGGGGACCGATATCGGCATAGGCTCCCGTGTCGAAGCGCAACTCACACCGCCGCGCGACGAGCGTTCCGTCCCGCTTGACGCCAGTCTTGATGCGGGTCCGAACCGCGTGCCGCGTGACCGTGTAAAAGACCTCCTCCCGCGTCAGGACCAGCTTCACCGGCCGCCTGGCCTTCATCGCCATGGCGACGACCAGCGGCTCGAGCTTCGGGTATGTCTTGCCGCCGTACCCGCCACCGACGTACGGTGCCACGACGCGAATCCTGGAGAGATCGACCCGGAAGACCTCCGCGAGCTGCTCCCTGATCACGGAGGGGTTCTGCGTAGAGGACCAGACCTCGATCCGACCGTCCGGATGTACCATCGCCAGCGCGGCATGAGGCTCCATGTTGAGGTGCTGGATCGCTGGCACGACGAACTCGTCCTCGAAGATCTCATCGGATTGGCGGAACCCCTCATCGATGTCCCCCCGGCGAAGCCGGAAGTGGCTCACGACATTGCTCCGCCCCTCGCCGAAATTCAGCGCCCGCATATCGGCAAACCCGACGTCGGCGGCGCGGACGCTTTCGTGGAGCAACGGCGCGCCGGGGCGCAGGGCCTCGTCCACGTCGAGAACGGCCGGGAGCTCCTCGTACTCGACCGCGATCAACTCCAGCGCTTCCTCCGCGACCTGCTCGTCCACGGCGGCGACTGCGGCGACGACATCCCCCACGTATCGCACCTTGTCGATCGCGACAATCGGCTGATCACGCACGACGGGACCGTAGTAGGGATCGACGCGCGAGCTCTTGAGGTCCTCTCGGGTCAGGACCGCCCGAACGCCCCGGAAACGCTCGGCGCGCGAGGCATCGATCGTGACGATCCGTGCGTGTGGGTGCGGACTCCGGAGCACCTTCACGTGGAGCATCCCCGGAATTTCCATGTTGATCGTGTACTCGACGCGGCCCGTGACCTTTTCCAGACCGTCGACTCTCGGGACCGATTGGCCCACCCCTGTCATCACGCCCTCCCCAATCTCGCCCGCTCCCGGGCCACGAGCAACGCACGCCGGGTGAAGACGCGCGTCATCTCTTTCCGGTACCAGCTCGAGGCGCGAAGGTCCGACATCGGATCCGACTGCCGATGCGCCTCCTCCGCCACCAGGTCGATGAGGTCGTCGGTCGGCGGGCTCCCGGCGGCCAACGCGCTCAGCCCAGAGACAAGGAGGGGCCGGCTCGTCATCCCGATCGCCCCTCCCACAGCCACCCGGACATCGCGGCATTCGCCCTTCTCGTCCAGCGTCACGATCGCCGCGACGCCCAGACACGGACGGTCGGTGATCGGTCCGGTGACGTGCTTGAGATAGGCGGTGCCGGAGCCCGGCGGCAACAGCGGCAGCTCCACCCCAACGAGGATCTCCCCGACTTGCAGCGCTGTCTCATAGAGCCCGGTGAAAAAATCGGCCACCGGGATGGGGCGGGTCGTTCCCGGCTTGGACAGCACTACCGTCGCCCCGAGGACCGCGAGGACCGGCGAGAGGTCGGACTGGTAATCGGCCTCGCACAGGCTCCCGCCGATTGTGGCCATCGTCCGGACGCGGATGTTCCCCACCATGGCGAGCGCCTCGGCGAGAAGCGGGAGCCGCTCGCGGGCGAGCGTCCACCGGGAGACGGCGTGGATGGTGGCCATCGCCCCCAGGGCGAGGTGGTTGTTGCGCTGGACCGCCTGTTCGAGTTCGTGGATCCGACTGAGACTGACGAGCACCCTCGGCCGCACCAGCCGTTCCTTCATGAGGATCATGAGGGCGGTGCCGCCCGCCAGAATGCGCGCGTCTTCGTGCGCGGCCAGTGTCCGATGTGCCTCGTCGAGCGTGCTTGGCACGTGCAGGTCAAAGCGATGCACGGGATGCCTCCCCGGGTTGACGCCGCGCGAGGCCCCTTGAAAGACTCGGGACTTGCACGCTGCGGTCCCCGAGTTCATAATACGGAACGTGATTCCTCATACGGCACAGCCTTTTATGCGCCGGTTCACGGGGTTTGTCAAGAGCGAAGGCGCCGGTACGCCAGTGAAATTCAGCCGAGACCGACGCCGGGGACTGTTCTCGAGTCACGCATGACGCAACGCCGGACCCCCAAGCGCCGGCCAACGATCGCCGCGGACCATCGCGCCACCGGGCGCGTCCTTGACATCCTGGAACTGCTCGCTCGCAACCCCGAGGGCTTCACCCTGACCGAGCTCAGCGTGAAGCTGACTATCCCCAAGAGCAGCCTGCTCGTTCTCCTGCGGACGTTCGCGGAGCGGGCCTTTCTTGAGCATCGGCCAACCGGTGGGTACCGCCTGGGGCCCAAGGCCATTGACGTAGGAATGTCCCTCTTGTCTCAACGCGAGCTTCCCGGTGTTGCCAGACCCTGGCTGGTTGACTTGATGGAGAAGAGCGGGGAAACGACGTTTCTCGGGATCTTGGCCAATGACGCCCCAGAAGTCGTCTACATTGACAAGGTCGAAAGCAATCAGCGGATCCGGTATATCGCCAGCCTGGGAGAGCGACGTCCCCTGTACGGCTCGGCGCCGGGCATCGCAATCTTCGCCTTCCTGTCAACAGCGCAGAGGGAAGCGTATCTGAGCTCGCTGGACCTGCGCCCCTTGACGGCTCGGACGATTACCGATCGGACAGCTCTCCGGGCTCGCCTTGACGAAGTCCGAAGGACGGGTATCGCAGTCAGCAACGAGGAGTTTCTCGCCGGGGCAAGCGCTATTGCGGCGCCTATCTTCGATCGACACGGTTGGGCCGTGGCTACCTGCACGGTTGTCGGGCCAAGCGCGAGGATTCTCGCACAGCAGGCGAGCCTTATTGAATGGGTGAGAGCCGCGGCCAACGCCGTCTCCAAAAGCCTCGGGTCCAGATCTGGAGCTCCAGATTTTTGAAAAGGAGGAGCTATGTTTGAGGATCTGCGAACTTTCTTGTCCCGCCTGGAAAACACGGGGCAATTACTCCGGGTGAGCCAAACAGTAGACCCCAAGTTCGAAATTGCCGCTGGCATTCGCAAGACCTCGGATGTTGAGGGACCCGCTCTCCTGTTTGAAAGCGTCAAAGGGTATCCCGGCTGGCGCGTCCTGGGGGGACTATTCGCCACGCGCAAGCTGATCGCCCTTTCCCTTGAGACTCCTGAAGGCAGGCTTCTAGAACGATACCTCACGCTGGAAGAGAAACGCGTCGCCCCCGAGCTGGTCGCGACCGGTCCCGTCAAAGAAGTGCGCTGGACAGGGGAAGAGGTCGATCTCTACCGCCTCCCGATGGTCACCCACTCGGAGAAGGATATTGGGCCCTATATTACGATCGGCGTGCAGATCGGAAAAGATCCGGATACGGGAGTGCGCAATGTCTCCGTCCACCGGATGCTTCTCCTGGGCAAAGACCGTCTTTCTCTCTGGGCTCCCCCCGATCACCATTTGGGGCGAATGATTCTCAAGGCCGAGGAGAGGAAGCGGGGGTTGGAGGTCGCCACGGCCATTGGCGTTGATCCCGCTATTGTGATCGGATCACAGGCAAAAGTCCCCTTCGGGATCGATGAGTTCTACGTTGCGGGTGGACTGCGCGGCGCTCCCGTCAAGCTCACCCGGTGCGAGACGATCGACGTTGAAGTGCCGGCTTCCGCCGAAATCGTTATCGAGGGAGTTACCATTCCGGGCGAGCGTGTTCCGGATGGCCCTTACGGAGAATATCCTGGCTGTTACAGCGAGGTGAAACAATCTCCCGTCGTGAAAGTCACCGCCATCACGATGCGGGAGAACGCCATCTACCAAACCGCTCTCACCGGTTTCCCCGTTACCGAGAACCATACCCTGATCGAATACGCCAATGCCGCCGTTGTTTATCGCGAGGTCAAAAAGATCGTTCCAGAGGTCAAGGCGGTCCACATGACGCCGGGTGGAACGTTCCGCCACCACGTGGTCATCTCCATCAAGAAACGAACTCAGGAGGAGGCGCGCAACGTCATTCTGGCGCTGCTCTCGCTCGGGATCGGTGTGAAGCAAGTCACCGTCGTCGATGAGGACATAGACGTCTACGACCCCCTGCAGGTCGAATGGGCGCTGAGCACGCGCATGCAGCCGGACCGAGACATTATTATTATTCCCAGACTCGCGTGCTCCACGCTCGATCCCTCCGTGCCCGCGCCACGAATCACGGCGGGATGGGGCATCGATGCCACAATGCCCACAGGTGACAACGAGCGCTTCCAAAAAGTACGAGTCCCTGGAGTGGAGAACGTTACCTATTTGAAGGCGTGATGAATGATTTCGATCACCTCCAGCCCACCACGATCTCGAAGCCCGCGAACCGCCACCACCCTGCCCGCCACCGGAGGTGACGGGCGCAGAAATTCCCGTGTTGTAGAAGATGGGGAAGAGGAGGTATCCTATGACCCGAATTCGAAGCCCTGAAAAAGGAGGTCGATGCGATGTCTAAGGTAGAGGCGCCCTTCAACCTTCAAGCATGGATCGACAAGCACCTGCCCCAGGCCCTCGGCGCCGTCGGGAACAAGGAAGTCTTCAAAGGGTCGGATTTCATCTTCCAGATCATCAAGGGCCCGAACGCCCGCAACGACTTCCACATCGATCCGTGGGATGAGATTTTCTACCAGATCAAAGGGCACATTTTTGTCCACTACATGGACGAAAACAGCAAGGAACAAAAGGTCCGGATCAACGAGGGCGAGACGTTTCTGCTTCCCAGGACCGTCTTCCACTCCCCCCGCCGGCCTCCGGGCAGCATCGGGCTGGTGATCGAACGCCCTCGCAAGCGTGACGAGTTGGACGGAGCGGCCTGGTTTTGCGGGAAATGCGGCAACATGCTTCACAAAATCGAGTTCTGGTGCGCGGACATCGAAGTCGGCATCAAGGAGACCATCCAGGCCTTCAACGCCAACCTGGAGCTGAGGACCTGCAAGAAATGTGGCGCGGTGCTCCCCGATCCGACCAAGATCACGCAGCAGTGGGAGTAAGACGGCAGGGGAGGACGCGCCGGCCCCACCCGATCAGGCGGCGCGGC